>DDRC01000001.1:0-6578 GCA_002342985.1 Flavobacteriales bacterium UBA2426 | reverse complement strand
CAGGGGCGAACCCCACGAGGCGCTGGCCCTGCGCCTTGTGCGCGCCCATCCAGGCCAGGATGTCCTCTGTGGGCTCGAGCGCCAGGTGGAGGTCCGCCTCCTTCTTCTTGAGCTTGCCTGGAGCGGGTTGCGCCGGGCGGTAGTCGGCCACTGCGGCGCTCATGATGATGGCATCGGCGTGCGCAGCGCGCTCCTTGCACACGGCAGCCATCTCGGCGGCGGTAACCACATCGGTGCGAGCGACTCCCGGCCGATCGATGCGCAGGGAGACGGGCCCCGTGACAAGCTCCACCCGCGCGCCGCGCGCCGCAGCTTCCTCGGCCAGCGCAAAGCCCATCTTGCCGCTGCTCCGGTTGCCGATGTACCGCACGGGATCTATGGCCTCCTGCGTCCCGCCAGCCGTTACCAGCAGGCGCCTGCCGCTCAGCCTGCTGCGCCCCACGAACTCGGCGTACAAGGCCTCCACAATGGCCTCGGGGTCGCTCATCCTGCCCTCGCCCACCAAGCCGCTGGCGAGCTCGCCGCTTTCCGGCCCGATGAAGCGCACCTTCCTTCCGCGCAGCGCATCCATGTTCTTCTGCGTGCCGGGATCGCGCCACATCTCCAAATCCATGGCCGGGGCGGCGAAGACCGGGCAGGCCGCGCTGAGAAAGCAGGCCTGCAGGAGGTTGTCGCAGAGCCCATGGGTCATCTTGCCCAGGGTGTTGGCGGTAGCAGGGGCGATCAGGAGGACATCGGCCCAGCGCGCCAGATGGACATGGTCGTTCCAGGCCCCGCTGCCATCCCGCACGAAAAGGTCGGTCAGCACGGGGCGTTTGCTGAGCGTAGCCAGCGTGAGCGGCGTGATGAAGTCATGCGCTGCGGGGGTCATCACCACCTGCACCTCGCAGCCGGCCTTCACCAGGAGCCTGGTGAGGTTAGCGGCCTTATAGGCTGCGATGCCGCCCGAGACACCGAGCAGCACCTTGCGATTGAGGAAGCGCTCCACCTGAACAGGGGATCGTTCCGGAATGGACGGTCAGGCTTGCTGGGGCACCTCGGCCGGAGCCTCCTCCCCGCCACGGCGCCAATAGAGCTTGCCCTCCATCAGCTCCTGGATGGCCAAGGCGCCCGGCTTCGGCATCCGCTCGTAGTGCTTGCTCACCTCGATCTGCTCCCGGTTCTCATAGACCTCCTCAAGGTTCTCGCCCGTCATGGCGAACTCCTCCAGCTTGGAATGGAGCTCCTCCTTGATGCGCATGCTGATCTGGTTGGCCCGCTTGCCGAGGATGGCCACGGTCTCATAGACGTTGCCCGTTTCCTGATCGAGCTTCGCCACGTCACGGGTGACGGTGGTCTTGGCGGCGGTGGTCGGCTTGTTGCTCATGGTTGCTGGTTCGGTGTCGGCTGGGCCAATGCAGCCTCGAGCTCCTTGCGGAGCCGCTCGGCCAGGTCGCGCTCGACGCTGTTCGGATAAGCGTCGGCGAAATTACGGTAAGATCGCATAGCCTCCTGCAGGCGCTCCAACCGCTTGGTTTCCACGCTGTTCATGGCCAACGAATGGTCGGCCCGCAGGATCCGGAGCATGGCATCCTCCCGGTAGTCGCTGTTGGGGTACTGGCGCAGGAAGTCCTTGAAGGCCATGCTGGCCGCCTGGTAATTGCGCATGTGGAAGTACTGCTCGGCGGCATGGTACGCCTTCACTTCCAGCTTCGTCCGCAGGGCATCCACGATGCTGTTGCAGCTGTCCCTCAGACTGGAGTTCGGGAACCGCACCATGTACAGCTGGAACTGGTCGATGGCCACGCGCGTATCGGCCTGGTCCAGCTCGTAGTTCGGGCTGTTCATGTAGTAGCAGTAGGCATTCAGGAAGGCGGACTCCTCGGCATGGCGCCCCACCGGGAAGGTGCGGCCATAGTTCTCCAGGTAGTAGGCAGCCATGGTGTAGTCCTTCATAAGGAAGTGGGCCTTGGCGTGCAGGAAGTTCACCTCCTCGCTCTCGGCCGTGCCCCGCTTGAGCATGATGAGCTCCTCGAGCAGGGGGATGGCGCGGTCGTATGCCCCCTTGTCGTAGTACTTCCGGGCCACCTCCATCTTGTAGGGGATGCTGTCGCTCTTCAGGGCCCGGTTGAAGGGACTGCAGGAGCTCAGAGACCCGGCACCGGCCATGCCCAGCAGCACCCAAAGTGCGAGCGCGGATGAGGAGGCGAGCAGGATGCGTATGGCCTTGCGCGGCCCGGGACCTGATTCAGCGGCCATTTCGGAGGGGCGCGAAGATAGCCGGATGCAGCCAACGGCATGCCGTTGATAGCCAACGGTTAACGCTCTTTGGCACTGCAGGGAGCAGGTTACCTTTGGCCGGCCGCAACCAACGGCCCATCCCACAACAACCCAGCGCCCAGCCGGGCGAACCGAACATGAACGACATCTTCGACAAGATCCGCAAGGACCTCGGCCCCATCGGCCGCCATGCCAAGGACAGCCATGGCTACTTCTCATTCCCCAAGCTCGAGGGCGAACTGGGGGCGCACATGACCTTCCGGGGCAAACCGGTCCTCGTCTGGAGCCTGAACAATTACCTGGGCCTCGCCAACCACCCGGAGGTTCGCAAGGTGGACGCAGAAGCGGCAGCAGCCTGGGGCATGGCTTACCCCATGGGCGCCCGCATGATGAGCGGCCAGACCAAGTACCACGAGCAGCTGGAGGATGAGCTCAGCGAATTCATGGGAAAGGAGGACACCTTCCTCCTCAACTACGGCTACCAAGGCTGCATGAGCGCGATTGAAGCGCTCCTCTCCCGCCACGATGTCCTGGTGTACGACAGCGAGTGCCATGCTTGCATGATCGATGGCGCCCGCCTGCACATGGGCAAGCGCTTCGTATTCCAGCACAACGACATGGCCAGCCTGGACAAGCAGCTGGAGAATGCCAAGAAGGTGACCGAGCAGACCGGCGGCGGCATCATGGTGATGACCGAGGGCGTGTTCGGCATGGCCGGCGACCAAGGCAAGCTGAAGGAGATCCTGGAGCGCAAGGCCAAGTACAACTTCCGCCTCTTCGTGGACGATGCCCACGGCTTCGGCATGATGGGGCGCGACGGCCGCGGAACCGCGGACGCCCAAGGCGTGCAGGATGGTGTGGACATCTACTTCGGCACCTTCGCCAAGGCCATGGCCACCATCGGCGCTTTCGTGAGCGGCCCCGAGGACGTTATCATGTACCTGCGCTACAACATGCGCAGCCAGACCTTCGCCAAGAGCCTGCCCATGCCCGTGGTGATCGGTGCCCTGAAGCGCCTTGAGATGATTCGCACGCGCCCTGAATTCGCGGAAAGGCTCTGGACCATCACCAAGGCCCTGCAGAGCGGCCTGAAGGAGGCCGGCCTGGACATCGGTGTCACCAACAGCTGCGTGACCCCTGTGATGATGAAGGGCAGCATCCCCGAGGCCACCAACGTGGTGCTGGACCTACGCGAGAACCATGGCATCTTCTGCAGCATCGTGGTGTATCCCGTGGTGCCCAAGGATGTGATCCTGCTGCGCCTGATCCCCACTGCCGCCCACACCGTGGAAGATGTGCAACGCACCATCAACAGCTTCAAGGAGGTGAAGAAGAAGCTGGAGGCCGGCGCCTACAAGGCCGACAAGGTGGCGGCGGTCTAGCCCGCTCCACCGACCGCACCAGGCGAGGGGCTCCCTGCAGGAGCCCCTCGTTCTTTCCTACCCGCCATCCGCATGGCCCGTGCAGCGAAATGACCATCTTCGCGCGTACCAAACCAAGCCCCCATGAGGAAGCACTACACCCTGCTCTTCGCCGCGATGCTCACCCTTCGCGCCGCTTCGGGCCAATCCGGCGTGCCCGATCCGGATTACGGCAACGCCGGCATCGTCATCCTCCAGCCAGGCGACCTCCACGATGTGGCGTACGACATCATGGCGCTGGATGACAACAGCTCGCTCATCTGCGGCGTGGCGCGCATCGAAGGGAGCAACGCCATCTTCCTAGCGCACCTGCTGGAGGACGGGAGCCTCGATGAGGCCTTCGGCACCGACGAGGGCTACACCTTCATCAGCATCGGGGAGGAAGCCTACGGCTATGCCATGGGCCGCGACTCCGAGGGGCGCATCTATGTGGCCGGGACTGCCTATCCCACCTTCGCGCAGAGCGTGGTGGCGGTGGTGCGCACCGATGCCAACGGCCAGCCCGATGGCTCCTATGGCACCGACGGCGTGCTCACCATTCCCGTGGGGAGCGGCGATGCCGTGATCGATGGGCTGGCCATTGCAGGCGATGACCATGTGGTCCTTGCCGGATCGGCGATCGGAGATGACTTCATCCGCGACGCCATGCTCATGCGGATCACGCCGCAAGGTGAACTGGATGCGGGGTTCGGCAACGGGGGCATCGCCATCCTCGACGACCTCTCCTCCGAGAGCAAGCTGAATGACCTCGCTCTGCTGGACGATGGGAGCATCCTGGGCGTCGGTTACGCCACCAGCGGCTTTGAGTACCGCTCCCTGGCCTGGATGGTCGATGCCACCGGGCTTCCCGTAGCCCAATTCGGATCCAACGGTGTTGCCCTGCTGACCATCGGCACCAATGGATCGGTCGCCCATGGAATGGCGGTTCGCGGCACGGACATCTACGTCACCGGAGCGGCCATCGGCAACGGCGACGACGACATCTACGTGGCCCGGCTGCGCGACAATGGCAACTTCTCACCGTTGTTCAACGGCGGTTCGCCGCGCCTGATCGACCTCAACGACATGGAACTCGGCCTCGATGCGGCCATCGGTGTGGGCGGCAACATCATCATCTGCGGCACCACCGGCGCGCCGGGCTTCGCTTCTCCCCGTGACTTCTTCGTGGCTCGGCTCACCAGCAGCGGCGACCTTGTGCAGTCGTTCGGCACCGATGGCGTAGCGGTGACTTCCATCCAGCCGGATTTCGATGATGCCAATGCCGTGGCCATGCAGGCCGATGGCAAGATCATCACCGCCGGCTTCACCTCCGGATTCAGCGCGCAGACCGACAATGATGCGGCCGTGGTGCGCTACGCCGTCGACTGGGTGCTCGGCGAGCAGGCGAGCATTCAGCGCCATGGCCTCCTCGTATGGCCGAACCCCTGCGCGGGAGCGGCGCTGAGCGTGGCCCATGGTGCAACTGGTGCGGTTGAGGCGCGCCTGGTGGATGCCGCCGGCCGGGTCGCCCGCACCGAAGTGCGCACCTGCGATCCGATCACATTGGACATGACCGGTGTGGCTGATGGCCGGTACGTCCTGGAGCTCCGCAGCGATGCGGGCATCCAACGCACCTGTGTGATGGTGCAGCGCTGAGCATCGGATTCGATGGACCGAAGGGCCGCCATGAGCGGCCCTTCGCATTTCCCATCCCCGGGATTCGACAGTCCTGCGGCGCAGGGCGATGGGGCGCATCCCTGATGCGCTGAAGCAGTGCACGCCGCCGATGAAGGGGCCTGCGCAAACCCTTGCCGGGCGCGGCCCGGGTAACCGCATGCTGCGACGCGTCGTAGGAACAGGCGGGTTCACGTACCCTGTCCAGGACCGATGCTCCGCAGAATCACGCTCATCCTGCTGCTGCTCACGACCGCGATCACCGGTCGCGCCACGCACTTCAGCGGCGGTGAGATCTACTGGGATTGCCTCGGCAACAACCAGTACCGCATCACCCTTATGGTGTACCGGGACTGCGCTGGCATCAACGTGGACCCCTCGGTGACGCTGCAGCTCACCAGTCCCTGCGGCAACACGAGCATGACCGTGGCGCACAACGGGCCCACGGAAATATCGCAGCTCTGCGGGGCGGAGCTCCCCAACAGCACCTGCAACGGCGGGCCGCTGCCCGGCATCCAGCAGTTCACCTACACCGGCATCGTGACGCTGCCCCCCTGCGATTCGTGGACCATCTCCTACACGAACATCTACCGGAACAACGCCATCGTGAACCTGCAGAACCCGGGCACCCAGCGCACGCACATCCGCGCGGTGGTGAACACCACCATGGGCTGCAACGACTCGCCGCAGTTCTCCAATACCGCCATCCCGTATGTGTGCATGGGCTATCCCATCACCTACAGCTTCGGCGCCTGGGATCCGGAGAGCGACTCCCTCAGCTACGAGTTCATCAATGCCATGGGGCTCAATGGCGCCTCCATTCCCTATGTGAACCCTTACACGGCCACGGATCCCATCCCTGGCATCACGCTCGACCCATCGACCGGCGAGGTGAACTTCGTCCTCAATGTGCAGGGCAACTGGGTGGTGGTGGTGCGCGTGAACCATTGGGTGAACGGCGTACTTGCAGGCTCGGTGATGCGCGACATGCAGTTCGTCGCCTATCCATGCGGAAACGACCCGCCGAACCCTGCTGCCGGGGTGGTGCAGGGCCTGACCGGGAGCGCCGTTCAGTTGGGTCCGAGGGCGATCCAGGTGTGCGAGTCGGGCAGCTTCTGCTTCTCTTTCGCCATCGACGACCCCAACCTGCCGAACGTGCTGACCGCCTTCAGCAACATCGGCCAGAATCTGCCGGGCGCCACCTTGCTCTAGACCGCTGTCGATCCGATGCAGGGCAAGTATGGC
>DDRC01000187.1:4102-5405 GCA_002342985.1 Flavobacteriales bacterium UBA2426 | reverse complement strand
GGTCCTCGTGCAGAAGCTCAGTGGGGGCGGCCAGCGGGATCACCGCGCCGTTGCGTTTCATCAGCATGGGTCAGTTCAGTTGGTGGTGGGTGCGCTTTCGCGCAGTGCTTCACGCACCTGCTCCCAGCAGATGCGCAACCAGGCGGTGTAGCGCTCCGGATGCCGGGTCAGTTCGGCGTCCAGTTCATCCAGGTGGATGTAGGTCCAATCATCGACCTCCTCGGGGTTCGGACGCACATCCCCGTTCCACCGGCCGAAGAGGACATGGTCCAGTTCGTGCTCGATGAGGCCGTTGTCGAGGTCGGCCCGGTAACGGAAGCTGAAGCGGTGCTCCACAGGCGTGTCGATGCCCATCTCCTCCATCAGCCTGCGACGCGCGGCATCGGCCACGGCCTCCTCCGGCCGGGGATGGCTGCAGCAGGTGTTGGTCCACAGGCCGGGACTGTGGTACTTGCCCGCAGCGCGGCGCTGCAGCAACAAGCGGCCCTGGTCGTCGAACAGGAAGACGCTGAAGGCCCGGTGCAGCGCGCCTTCCTGGTGCGCACGCAACTTGCCCATGGTGCCCACAGGTTCATCCTGCTCGTTCACGAGCAGCACCAGTTCCTCATCCATTGCTTGACCCTGCATGGCTCAGAGCATGCCGAAGCTGTGGCGCAGGTAGCTGGTGGTGAGGAGTGCGATCTTCCTGCGGTTGCGGACGCGTACGCGCTCCTGCATGATGCGGCCTGCGGGCAGCGCCTTGATCTTGCGGAAGAGGTTCACGTAGTAGATGTAGGCCATGTACACGCCGAACCGGGCACCCTTCGGCAGTTGCCGGATGCCCTCCAGCGCCGCATCGAAGTCGGCCTGGATGTCCGCCTCGATGGTGCGCTTGGTGTCCTCATCCCAGCGGCTCAGGTCGATGCCAGGGAAATAGGTGCGGCCCAGGTTCTGGTGGTCGTCCTTCAGGTCGCGCAGGAAGTTGACCTTCTGGAAGGCCGCGCCCAGCTTCATGGCCGCAGGCTTCAGCTTGTGATAGAGCGCATCATCGCCTTCGCAGAACACGCGCAGGCACATCAGGCCCACCACTTCCGCGCTCCCGAGGATGTAGGTCTCGTAGCTCCGCTGGTCGTGGGCGGTGTCCGTGAGGTCCATCGCCATGCTGTCCAGGAAGGTGTCGTAGAGTTCGCGCTCGATGCGGGATTCGTTCACCACGTGCTGGAAGCTGTGCAGGATGGGATTCAGGCTGATTCCTTCCTCGATGGCGCGATAGGTGTCCTCGCGGAAGCGAGCGAGCAAGGCGGCCTTGTCGAAGCCATGGAAG
>DDRC01000187.1:1154-4090 GCA_002342985.1 Flavobacteriales bacterium UBA2426 | reverse complement strand
CAAGGTGTCGTACAGCTCGCGCTCGATGTGGTACTTGTTCACCACCTTCTGGAAGCTGTGCAGAATGGGGTTGAGGCTGATCCCCTCCGCGATGGCGCGGTAGGTGTCCTCGCGGAAGCGCTTCAGCAAGTCGTTCTTGTCATAACCATGGAAGGTGTCCACGATCTCGTCCGCGAAGCGCACGAAGCCGTAGATGGCATGGATCGGCGCGTGGAACCGCTTGTCCAGCGAACGGATTCCCAGTGAGAACGAGGTGCTGTAGCTGTACGTGGTATGCCTGCTTGCCTTCAGGCAGACCTTATCGTAGAGTGCGATGGTGTTCATGCCTTGATGGGGTTGCGTGCGAATTCCTTTTCGATCAGTTCGGCAACCACCTGCCCGCTGATGATCGCGGGTGGGACGCCGGGGCCGGGCACGGTGAGCTGCCCGGTGTAGTACAGGCCCTGCACCTTGCGACTTTTCATGCTGGGGCGCAGGGGGCCGGTCTGCATGATGGTGTTGGCCATGCCGTAGGCGTTGCCGCGGAAGGCGTTGTAGTCGGCCAGCAGGTCGTTGATGCTGTAGCTGCGCTTCACCACCACATGCGGGCGCGGGTCGAAGCCGAGGTGCCGGCCCAGGCGCTCCATCACCAGGTGGTAGTAACGCTCGCGGGTCTCTTCGCGGTCATCCAGCCCCGGAGCGATGGGGATCAGGATCACCATGTTCTCCTGGCCGGCGGGCGCCACCGAGGGGTCGGTCTTGCTGGCGCAACTGGTGTAGAACAGGGGCTTGCTGGGCCACGCGGGGTTGTCGTAGATCTCCGCGCTGTGCTGGTCCAGCGATTCGTCGAAGAAGAGGGTGTGGTGCTCCAGGTCCGGCAGCCGTCGGTCGAAACCCAGGTAGAAGAGCAGCCCGCTGGGGGCCATGGTGCGCTTCTTCCAGTAATCAGGGCTGTAGCCGCGCTGGGCTTCTGGCAGCAGTTCCTGGTCCACGTGGTGGTAGTCGGCACCGGCCACCACCAGGTCCGCACGCAGCACACCGGAGGTGGTCTCCACGCCCACGGCCTTGCCGTTCTCCACCACGATCCGCTTCACCGCCTCGTTGCAGCGGATGGTGGCACCCTGCTTCTCCGCCACGCGCACAAAGGCATCCACCACCTTGCCCATGCCGCCCATGGGGTACCAGGTACCCAGTTCCATGTCGGCGTAGTTCATCAGGCTGTACAGCGCGGGGGTGTTCTGAGGAGCGGCGCCCAGGAAGAGCACCGGGAACTCCATCAGCAAGCGGAGCCGTTCATCGGTGAAATGGGCCTGCACGTGTTTGCGCAGGCTGCGGAAGACCTTGGTCTTCAACAATCCCCCGATCAGGCCCGGGTGCATGTACTCGCCCCAGCTCAAGGAGGGGCGGTACACCAGTTCACCCATGCCCAGGTCGTACTTCAACTTGGCCTCCGCCAGGAAGCGGTCCAGCTGGGCTCCGGCACCTTTCTCCTTGCTGTCAAAGAAGGCCCGTAGGGCGATCGGGTCGGCCGGCATGGCCCACTTCTCCTGGGGGCCGAAGACCACGCTGTAGCTCGGATCGAGCCGCACCAGCTGGTAGTGGTCGCTGGTCTTTTCCCCGAACTCGGCAAAGAACCGGTCGAACACCTCGGGCATCCAGTAGAAGCTGGGGCCCATGTCGAAGGTGAACCCGCGGTCGCTCCAGGTGCGTGCCCGTCCACCGGGCTCGGCGTTCTTCTCGAGCACCGTCACGCGGAAGCCCCTCCGGGCCAGCGATGCGGCGGCGGCCAAACCGGCGAAGCCGGTTCCGATGACCACGGCGTCCTTCATCAGGATGCGATGTGCTTGTCGGAGAGCATCTCCTGCAGGCGTTGACGGGCCTGGTGGATCCGGCTCTTCACGGTGCCGATGGGAATCCCCATGTGCTCGGCGATCTCGTGGTACTTGTAGCCTTCGTGATGCATGGTGAACGGGGTGCGGAACGCGGGATCCAAACGCTCCAAGCTACGGCTGATCTCGTCCATTCGCACCGTGGATTCCGCACTCGCCGGCGTCTCCACCCGGCGCACCTGGGTCCGTTCACGCTCCACGGAGTCCATGATCACCCGGGTCCGCTTTGTGCGGCGGTGACCATTGATGAAGGTGTTCTTCATGATGGTGTACACCCAGGCCTTGAAGTTGGTGTTGTCACGGAACTTGTCCCGGAAGGTGATGGCGCGGAGCGTGCTCTCCTGCAAGAGGTCCAAGGCATTCTCCCGGTCCTTGGTCAAGCTCAGCGCGAAGTAGAAAAGCTGCTGGCGCAGTCCGATCAGCTGTTGGTTGAACTCGAGGGTGGACATGTGATTGTGTTTAATGATTTGGCTGAATGGCTGGACAAAGATGAGGCGAGTTGTCTAAGAAACAAGAAAAAAACATGAACAAAATTTGTCGAAGCAGTTAGTGTTCTGGTATTCAGCTGAATACAACTTGAGGCTCGCCGTGAATCCGAGGTGCGGCGCTGCACTGGAGCCGGCTCGTAAGACCTCCGGGGGGCTGATTTGATGCTGCTGCGGGTCTCCAAATGCCTGGGAGTCCGCAGGACGCCCATTACGGGAGGGCCGGTCCGTTCGGTGTACCGGAGGATTGATGCATGCACGGGCGGTGACTACCCCCAGCGTGGCTACTCCCTACGATGGAGCTGCAGCAGGGAATGGCCAGTCGGGCATGGGCATTGAGGCGAGGCGGTTCCCGGGCTCTTCTTCGGCTGGGTCGGAAAAGAAAAAGCCCCGGCGTTCCGGGGCTTCGTGGGACCTACTGGATTCGAACCAGTGACCTCATGCGTGTGAAGCATGCGCTCTGAACCAGCTGAGCTAAGATCCCGAATGGGGCGCGAATGTAGGAAAGAACGGCGACCCTGGGGGCCTGGTGGAAGCAGCCGGATTCGAACCAGCGACCCTCTGCTTGTAAGGCAGATGCTCT
>DDRC01000187.1:424-977 GCA_002342985.1 Flavobacteriales bacterium UBA2426 | reverse complement strand
GCTCTGAACCAGCTGAGCTATGCTTCCGGAACGAGGGCGGCAAATATAGACAGCCGGCCTAAAGGGCTTCGGCCACCACGAACACGCTTCCGGTCACCAGCACCAGGTCGTTCGCGCCGGCCTCGTTGCGCGCGGCCTGCAAGGCTGCGGCAACGGAGGGGTGGCACATCCCTTGGAGCGCATGGAGCGCGGCTTTCCGGCATAGCTCACCGGCGTCCATCCCGCGCGGGATGTCGGCCTTGCAGAAGTGGTAGCGGGCATGCTTCGGCATCAAGCGCAGGAGGGCGTCGACGTCCTTGTCGTTCGCCATTCCCAGCACCACATGGAGGCGGTCGAATCGGGCGTGCGCGAGCAGCTCATTCACCACGCGCATGCCATCCACGTTGTGGGCCACATCGGCGATGGTGAGCGGCGCCTGTCCGATGGTCTCCCAGCGCCCGCGCAGCCCCGTGCGCGCCGCCACTTCCTCGAAGCCAACGGCGATGGCCTGGTCCGGAATGCACCAGCCGCGGTCCCTCAATTCCTCGATTGCGGCCAGGGCCGTGCGCGCATT
>DDRC01000187.1:0-216 GCA_002342985.1 Flavobacteriales bacterium UBA2426 | reverse complement strand
GCCGGAACACCTCGGCCACTTCGCCTTCCGCCTCACCGACGACCACGGCCGCCTTGGCCTTGATGATGCCCGCTTTCTCCGCCGCGATGCGCTCAAGCGTGTCGCCGAGGAATTGCATGTGGTCCCAGCCGATATTGGTGATGACGCTCACCTCGGGGTTCACCACGTTGGTGCTGTCCAAGCGGCCGCCCATGCCTGTTTCCAGTACGGCAATGT
>DDRC01000010.1:2184-3474 GCA_002342985.1 Flavobacteriales bacterium UBA2426 | reverse complement strand
GGATAACATCGCATTAGGTCCTATGGGGCCGCCGGCACCCTGGACCTCACCAAACGGATGATCGTGTCTGCGAAAGTGCGTACCCTGCTGATCAGCGCCGGTCGGTACGAGGCAACTGGACCACCCCGGGTGTCTTGATTCTCAGGGTCACGCCAATAGGTCAGATGTGCGAACTCGCAGTTCACAGTAATGAACCCCGACCGGATCGCCTCCCTGTCACCTTTATCCAGTTGGAGTAGCTCTTCCTTCGTGAAGAGCGCGCCACCCTGTAGGTCCGAGATCTTCACCTCGTATGAGCCATCCCCATGGTCGTAGTGTCTGTGGTCTTCGGTGACCTTGCCGTTGACCACCCCGATGCCAAGGAAGCTAGCTAGCGCACGCGTATGGATCGCAGCTGCTGCCAGAAGTGGGTCAGATGGCTCCGGTTCCCTTAGACATGCGCTAATAACCTCGATGCGCCCGGGGATGACCACATCAACAAAGTGCTTCTGCTCAGCAGGGCTTAGGGGATTATGACGCTGCACTTGTTTTGGCACGCTCTCGTGATCATCAATGATGTACCACCTGCTCCATCCCTCATACCACGCCCACCTTATCCACCTCCTCCATACACCTCCCCGTCTCCGTCAACGCCACAATCATGCGCTGATAGTGCCGGATGTCATCGAACGTAAGCTGCCGCCCCACCCGGTCCTTCAGCCACTTCTGGGCGGGCTGGTAGCCCCCGATGTAGAAGTTCCAGGCCGCTTCCGGCACATCGGCGAAGTACTGCTGGTCGTTGATCCACACCTTGCCCAAGCGCGGGGTCACCCCGAGCGGAGTCGAGGGGTCGAACCCCGGGCTCTTGGCCGTCATCTTGCGGGACACGGTGTTATCGCCTGGCGCGGGGAACTTGGTGATGAACTGCTCAACGGCGGGGTCCTCCAGCAGGTGCAGGCGGCGCAGGCGCGCACCCAGTTGCACCAACGCGCGGAACTTTTTCGCATCGGTGGGATACGGGATGCGCGGGAAGTCGCTCTTCAGGAACTCCTTGTACTTGGTGCGGTAGGCCGGACTGTGCAGCACCGCGTAGCAGTAGTCCAATACATCCAGCGGGGTCATGGTGCCGTTGTGGGCGCTGTCAGGCCGAGCGGAGTCGAGGCCATGCGCCCACAGGTCATTGGCATCGAAGCGGTAGCTGAGGCCCACGGCTTTGGCCAGTTGCTCCACCAATTTGGTATCCAGGTTGGGCTGCACGCCTTGGCTGAGGGCTACGGTCTGCTTGGTGGTTTCGGGGTAGAGGTAGAGGGG
>DDRC01000010.1:0-2057 GCA_002342985.1 Flavobacteriales bacterium UBA2426 | reverse complement strand
TTCGGGGTAGAGGTAGAGGGGGAAGAGAGTGTTGATGTCATATGCACTGAACACCTTGTGACCACTCGAGTACTTGACCGCTAAGCCACCAAGCGATTCTTTGGTTTGCCGTGGAATGGCGACGGCCACGTTTGGCCCTGCTTGAAGGTGATACATCATCTTTCTCTGAGGACTTGCGAACGCACCGCGAGAATTGCCGGTGTAGAACATGAAGCGAAAGTCAAATGGACGATAAGCGCACGGGATGAACCTCTCGTCAGAGTAGTTCGCTTCGATATCAGCTTTTGCGGTTGGGACAGTCCAGTCCCGTGCATCCTTCGCACCGATGCCAAACCTCAATCGAATCGCTTGGTCATCATGGTCGCGCACGAACTGAACCTTGGTGACCACTTCATCCTTCGTCATGCCGATGTTGATTTCGTCCTTGCCACTTACAAAACCGACACTGTTCTTGACAAACAAGTCGGATACCGAGAAGCCCTTGTCGTATTCCGCAAGCGCACCTTCATCCTTTGGCTGCAGGAAGAAGAACGGCTCGGTGTACTTCACCGGCTTCAATTTCAATTTGCCCAAGGTGCCCTCTGCAAGCGCGACATACTTGCCCTCGCGCCCGCCCCACAGGTCGGCATGGTAGACCTTGCCCAGCTGTCCCTTCTTCTTCTGCGCGGTGCGCACGAAAAGGTTGATACTCACTCCCTGCTGGATGTCGAACACATTTTCGTCCTTGCTGCCACCGGGTGCTACTTCCTTCTTCTTGCTGTTGCCATGTAGGTCTATCACATAGATCTTGTCGAAAGTGTTCAGCAGATGCCAGCGCATGCCCCGGAAGGTGGGGTTGTCCAGGAAGCTGTGGTTGTTGATGTAGGCCAGCACACCTTCGCCGGTCTTCTCGATGAAGTGCTCCCCGAAGCGGATGAACTTCACGTAGTCGTCACCGAGCCAGTGCTTGCGTTCGTTGAAGTGCTCACCGTCCACGTACTTATAGTCCTCGATCAGCCCACTGATCCATTCGCCTTTGTTGGTGCTGATGCCGCTATACGGCGGGTTCCCCAGCACCACCATCACGGGCGTATCGCGCTTCACGGCGTTGGCCTCGTTGGCCTCCTGGCTTAGCCAGCTGGCGAAGAGAGTGCCGGTATCGGGGTGGGCTTCTTCCAGTGAGTTGGTGAGGAACACCCGCAGGCGTTGTTGCTCGCTGCCCTTGGGCGCCGCGCCGGGTGTGCCGTGCGGCTTGCCCATGTCGTAGCCGGTATCGCGCAGCACCAGGTCCAGCTTCAGGTGGGCCATGGCATAGCTGGCCATCAGCAGCTCGAAGCCGTTGATGCGCGGGATCAGGTGCTGCTCCACGTACTGCGGCCACATGCCCTCCTGCCCTTGGAACTTGGCATGCACCTGCCGCACCACTTCGGCCAGGAAGGTGCCGGTGCCCGTGGCGGGGTCCAGCACCTGCACGCGGTGCACGGTCTTCTTCATGCGCCGCTTGCCCGTGCTGGTGCGCTTGTCGGCGTTGTCGGTATCCACCTCGATCTGCACGGTGCTGCTGTGGGCCAGGCCCATGGGCAGGCCGAACTCGCTCTTCAGGATGTCGTCCACCGCGCGCACGATGAAGCGCACCACGGCATCGGGGGTGTACCACACGCCGCGGCTCTTGCGGAGCTTGGGGTCGTACTGCGCGAGGAAGTCCTCGTAGAAGTGCATGAAGGCATCCTCGCGGCCGCTGCCCTTGCCGAAGCCGCTGAGCAGTTTGGCGATGTCGGTGGCGCGGAAGATGTCCGCCAGCGCATCCAGGATCCACACGATGCGATCGTCCAGGTCGGGCCCGCTGATGCTGTGGAAGAGCTTGCGCAGGAAGGGGTTGCTCTTGGGGATGAGCACGGCAGCCTCCATCCGGTTGAAGCTGTCCAAACTGGGGTCGTGCAGTCGCGCGGCGAACATGCCATAGGCGATGGTCTGCGCGTAGAGGTCGGCGAAGGCCTTGGGCGTGATGTCGTGAATGAGGATGTGCTTGAAGGCCTCCAGCTGGTCCTTCAGGTCGGTGTTGGCGCGGCTCTCCTCAT
>DDRC01000121.1 GCA_002342985.1 Flavobacteriales bacterium UBA2426 | reverse complement strand
AACCGCAGAACCGCAGAACCGCAGGACCGCTTGGGCGCGTAGGCGCCTGATCCCGCTCATGGCCGCTACAACACTCAGCGCGGCATTCCTCGGCGCCTGCAAGAAGGAGGTTGAGCCAACAGCTCCCTCGCCCGCACAAGACCACATCGGCGCCCGCATCAAAGCTTTTTTGCAGAACGCCGCAGAAGCGCGGCAAGGCACACCCAAGGATGGCGAGGCCTATAGCATCGCTGATGCCGTTTGGTACCTCGAGGCCGGCCTCAACTACGCCACTGGCGATTTCCGCAAGGCGTACAATGACCTCGCCGAAGGCAGCATCACGGTGCCGTTGGCCTTTACCGGTGGCCAGTGCAGCGCATCCAGCGTCTATGCGGCATTCAACGCCGCGCTGGATGCGCTCGCGCCACTGACCACCGACGACCAGCATGTGGTGCTCGTGGATGTGGTGGAGCCGGAAGAGGGAGCAACAGGGTTGATCGTGCAATACCAGATCGGCAGTGGATACGAGAAGGTGAACAACCCACCCAACTCCACTTACACGGTCTCGCACTGGTGGGGGAATAGCCTGGGCCAGAGCAATCCGTGCGACTGTACGGGCAACATCGACCCGAATAGGCGCTGCGCCAACAAGGAGATCGAGTGGCGCATGAATGCGGCCAACCTCTACGCGCTGCAACCAGGAGAATACTTGACGGATGTGGAGATATGGCGTGTGAACGAGAATTCTACCGACTTGAGCCCGGCAGTTAGGCGCTACCGGTATGACCATCCGCTCTTGGCTGGCCCCGCGCCGCTCGGCGATGGCCACCGCGATACGAAGACCTTCTACGCCCGAAGCAACAGTTCTCCAACCGAACCGAATTGCCTGCCGCCAGCATCGATGCAGTTCTGGACCGGCAACGCCACCACAGGGACATGGAGCGCCGTGATGGCGATAAGGAACCAGCACTGCCCCACCAAGCGCTTCCTATCAAGCACCTCGGAGGCATTTGGCTGGTACACGGGCTCAGGGAGCACCTACGCGACGCACCGCCTGCACCGCTGGAGCTTCACCTACGGAATCATTCAGGCAGGCGCTGGGGGCTAGGTCATGCGAGCTCTTGGATCTGCGCTGCTCTTCTGCAGCGCATCAACCGCCCTATGCCAATGGCAGCTGATCGCGTCCGGCGACCAGCTGCCATCGGCTGTCTTTGACGGCTGTGCCACCGCAAACGGCGGTTTGGCCATCGCTACTGACACATACTCCCCGCCCGCTTGGTTGAACCGTGCTTACATGGTGCAAATCTCCAGCACTGGGGCCAGCTGGGATACAATTGCGATAACCTGGCCGGATGAACTCGCCAACGCACTTCATATCTACAACCGAGGCAACGGAAACGGGTTCTATGTCACCGGCTACTTCTCGGATTCCACTGCTCTGACCTATGAGAACAAGTGTTTTGTGGCAGAAGTGAACGATGGCAGCATCCAATACTTCAGGCATGGTGCTCGTTGGCATGGCGGCCTCGATGGTCTAGGATTCGTTGACGACGATGGGTCGTTGGTGTATGGGAGGTACTCCTACCAGGATTTCTGGGTAGGCGATTTCAAGTTCCATGCGATGCGGCATTGTCCGGGAATCGGCCTTTGCGATTCGCTCATGGTGCTCGAACAGATTGGTGTGGGCCGCTTCCATGCCTGCGTGCCGGATTCCCAAGACGGCATCATCGCCATCATGCCGCAGAACACCCAGGACTGCGGTTCATATTACAACGCGCTTGTCCACCTGACCGGCGACCTGAGCGTTTCCGGGTGCGAGCCTATCCCTTCATTAGGCACTGGTGCATGGGGCGCCAGCAGCGACTTCGACGACAACTTGTCCGCGCTCATGCTTCCTTCGGGCAATCTGCTGCTCTGCGGCATGTACGAGCGCATCATGTCGCCGGATTGGTGGCACCCTGTAGCTATCCAACGGCTGAGCCCAACTGGCATCCTGCTGGACACGGTGAAGTTCTTCAACACCACGAACCCCGCCATCACCATGCGCCCCGGAATATCCCGTGGCATGAGCGCTTTCGATGAAAGCACTTTCGCCTTCGCGTACGCCGACTTCGCCTGGCAGAGCGGTCCTTGGCCGTACAGCAACGAGACCAGCAACATCCACGTGCTGAAGATGGACACCGCCCTGAACATCCTCGGCGAGTACGTCTTCAACGGCGATGCCATCAACCGTTATCACTTCCTCAGCAGCGTGGTGGCCAGCCCCGATGGCGCCGTGTATGTGATGGGCAGCGTGTATGACTACGACGCGGACGACCCGATGCCCAAGGCCTGGGTGGCGCGCATCGGCCCGGAGCAGTTCGTTTCCGTGCCCGAAGCAGCGCAGGCGGGGTTCTCCATGTTCCCTAATCCGGGTTCAGAAGGCTTCAACCTGCGCATGGCCAACCAGATCGGCGGGGCTGTTGCAAGGCTTCACGATGCGCAGGGCCTGCTCGTGCACGAGCACCCGCTCAGCGATGCGCAGACCTGGATCGATGCCGATGCACTGCCTCCCGGCCTCTATCTCGTGCAAGTGACCGCGCGCGATGGAAGCCGTTTCTCGGCGCGCTGGGTTAAGGAATAGCTCACTCCTCCACCGTCACCTTCCCGCCCTCGTCCCTCTCCTTCTCGTCCTTGAAGAGGCGGTCGATGCCCCTGCGCGGCTTATCCTGCACCAGCGCCGGCGCGGCGGCGCTATCCGGTTCGATGACGATACGGCCACGGGTGCTCTCGCGCTGCTTCTCCGCCAATGTGCCTTCCGGCTTCCTGCCCAGGATGTCCTCCCGGAGGATGGCGCGCAGCTGCTGCTTCTCCTGCTGGAATTGCGCGCGGCGCTTGGTGGCGGCCATGGCGCCATCGTTCTCGAAGATGGGCTGCTGGGCCGTGCCGCGCATGCGCAGGAACACGCGCATGCCGGTGCCGTCGTCGGCGATGGGGCCGAACTCATCCTTAGCGGGCTTCCCGAGGCGGAACAGGTCGCTGAGGCGGAAGTTGAGGCGGTGGTCGATGCGGTCGTCGAACCAGTGCGTGCCGGCCAGCTCGATGTCGAGGGCATTGCTGCGCACGTCCATCAGCGGCACATGCACGGCGCCGTCGCGAATCTCGATGCGGTTCTCGAGCCTGGCGAAGCGGACCTCGGCCAACCGCTTGCGCAGCTCATCGGTATCCACGAAGGGCGCCACCAGCTTGTTCTTGCGCAGGTAGTCGGCAACGGCCAGCAGTTGCTGCTGCTCCTTGATGGCGCCGTTGTCCACCGCGATGTCGATGGTGCAGGCGATGCGGTCGCGGTCGAGCTTCATGGCAGGCGATAGCGGCGCGCGGAAGACGATGCTGGCGCGGGCGGTGCCGCTGAGGTGCCGATGGCCGATGAAGTCCTGCCCGAAATCCCGGAACTCACGGAAGAGGGCCTTCACCTCGATGTCCTTCACCTGCGCATCGATGGCGAGTGGATAGAAAGCGGATCGCTCACCGCCCCTGCCGTCCAATTCCAAGCTGCCGAGCACGGCGCCCTCAGCGGTGCTGAATGTGACCGGCGATGCGCGCAGCACGCGGTCCTTCAGGCGGATGGTTCCGTTGATGCCCGTGGCCCGGAAGTCCTCGAAGAGCAGCTCATCCACTTGCGCGCGCAGGTCGAGCTCGATGGTGGCGGGCAGCACCAGCGCGTAATCGCTGCTGCCGGTCTTGGGCGCATCGCTCTGCAGCAGCGCTGCCAGGTCGAGCCGCTCGCTGCTGCCCTTGGCCTCGATCACCAGGCGCTCCTGCTCGAAGAGCACGAAGGGCAGCAGGTTCCGCAGCGTGCCGCTCAGCTCGATGGGACTGCCCTGCACCACGGCCTTCAGCCCGCGCACGGTGGCATCGTTGCCCTGGAGGGCCAGCTCGGCGTGCAGCTGCTCCACCCGGTGGCGGATGCCCTTCACCTTTAGCGTGGCGTCGGAGAGCGCCGCGTGGCCGGTGACCTTCAGCGCCCGCAGGTCAGCGGGCCGCAGATCGGCCATGTCGCGCAGGCTGCCCTGCACCTTCAGGTCGGCCGTGAGCCGGCCGGAAGCCAGCTCCAGGGTATCCACGCCCGCGATGCGCAGGAGTTCGGCGATGCCCATGTCGCACCGGATGTCGGCCTTTACCTGGGCATTGCGCACGCCGCCCGATGTCCAGTCGGCGCGCAAGGTTCCACTGCCACTGCGTGCGCTCAGGTCCTTCACCTTCAACCGGCGCACGCTGCCATCAGGCCCCAGGTCAAGGGCCAGCTCTCCGAAAAGATCGGTGACCGCTGCGCCGCTGCGCTTCTCCTTCAGCTTCGCCTTGTTCACCTTGGCGCCGATGGACAGGGCCGGCCCAGGGCCGTCCAGCAGCCCTCCGTAGCGCACTGCAAGGTCCAGCTCGCCGCTCAGGCTGAAGCGGTCGATGGGGGTGCGCAGGGCCGCTGGCAGCTGCTCCACGGTGCGCTCCAGGTCAAGGCCCAGGCCGCTGGCCCGCAGCTCCAGTTCCTTTCCCTTGGGCCCGGCAAGCACGGCCAAGCTGAGCTGCAGCGGCACCCGGCCCAGCTGCACCTCTCCCTCCGTGATGCGGAAGGCGCCTTCGCCGAAGGCCATGCGGAGCGCAAGCTGGGTCTCCCGGTCGCTGAGCAGCACGCGGCCGCCGCGCTCCAACCGGTCAAGATGGGCATCGCCCAGCAGCCGGACCTCGCTGGACGCTCCGAAACGTCCAGCCAGGGCAAGGGCCTTGCTGCGTGCGCGCACCAGCAGGCCCGAGCGCGCATCGGTGTACCGCAGCACCAGCCCATCGACGCTCAGCTCCTCCAGCGCAATGGGCGAATCGGCGGTGGCGCCGGAGTCGACGCGCCAGATGCGGAAGTTCTCGGCTCCATGGCCATCGAGGCCGGGATAGAGCCGCACCGCGCTGCCATGGATGCGCTGCACGGTGTAGTCGCCCCCGAAGAGGTCGAGGAGGTTGAACTCCAGGAAGAGCTCCTCGGCTGCCAGCAGGGTATCGGGGGGGCGCCCATCGGTGCGCACCTCATCCACCTTCACATCGCGCAGCCGGATGCTGGCGCTGGGGAAGCGCGCCAACAGGGTGAGATCGATGCCGCTCACGCTCACGGGGGCGAGCAGGCGCTCATTCACCGCACCCACCAGCCGGGCCTTCACCTCATCCTCATACGCCGTGGCGATGACCGCAAGTACGCCGGCAGCCAGCACGAGCACCGCAGCGAACGCGAGGAGGAAGGTGCGGGCCTTGCGCAGCATGGGGAAGGTGCGCAAGCTACCGGCGCCCTGAAGGGGCTAACGGCAATTCCCGTGCTGTTCGTTCACAGCGCGGTGTTACCTGCAGGCCGAAGGGGGGCTACTTCCGCTTGGTCAGGAACAGCACCTCCTTTTCGCTCAGGTGCCGCCATTTCCCGCGCGGCAGGTCCTTCTTGGTGAGGCCCGCGAAGACCACGCGATCCAGCTTCACCACCTCGTAGCCGAGGGCCTCGAACATGCGGCGTACCACGCGGTTGCGGCCCATGTGGAGCTTAAGGCCCACCTCGCGGCGGCTGGCCCCTTCCACATAACGCGCCTCATCGGCGCGGGCGGGGCCATCTTCCAAGGGCACGCCTTCAACCAGCTGGTCAAGGTCGGCCTTGGTCACGCTCTTGTCCAGCGTCACGTGGTAGATCTTCTCGGCGCCGTGGCTGGGATGGGTGAGCTTCTTGGCCAGGTCGCCGTCGTTGGTGAGCA
>DDRC01000006.1:4783-5313 GCA_002342985.1 Flavobacteriales bacterium UBA2426 | reverse complement strand
CTGCAGGACCCGAACCCGGCAGCACCGTGGAGCATCGGCGTCATCGCACCCTATCAGTCCGTAACGCTGCCCTTCACGGCGGACCTGCCGCCGGATGTGGGCCTGGTGGGCAACGTGCTCACCTACACGGCCACGGCTGGCAACACCAGCAGTGAACCCGATCTCGCGAATAACACCGCAACGCTCAACGTGACCATCACGGCCAGCTACGACCCCAACGACAAGGTGGGAACCGCGAACTCCAGCGGGAGTACGTCCCAATATTTCATAGGGGCTGATGCGTGGATCGACTACACCGTGCGCTTCCAGAACACGGGCACGGACACGGCCTTCACCGTGGTCATCCGCGACGAGATCGAACCGGACCTGGACCTTCTGAGCCTCGAGATACTCGGAGCCTCGCACGAATTCACTCCATCCTTTGGCACAGCGCGCGAGCTGGTCTTCACCTTCACCGGCATCCAGCTGCCCGACAGCACCACCGACCTCCCAGGCAGTCAGGGTTACGTGGCCTTCCGCATGAAGCCCCG
>DDRC01000006.1:2343-4554 GCA_002342985.1 Flavobacteriales bacterium UBA2426 | reverse complement strand
CTTCAACCCGCCGGTGATCACCGAGCCGAGCGTGCTGGTGGCGGAGTTCAGCACGGGGGTGTGGGAGGAACGTATCCCACGGATCCATGCATGGCCTTCGCCCGCGAGCGAATGGATCACTGTGAGCGCCGACCAGGTGATCGATCATATCGCGGTGCACGCCGCCGACGGACGCATGGTGCAGGATCTTGCGGTGCGTGCTGATCGTGCGCGGGTCGATGTGACGCGCCTGCGTGACGGCCCTTTCCTGCTCGTTGTCACTCTTTCTGATGGCACCACGTGCTCCCTCAAGACCCTTGTCCTTCACGACTGAAGAACCTGCATCCATGAACAGGGCTTTCCTCCGGCTCATCACAGCCTCACTGGCCTTCGCGCCGTTTCTCGCGAACGCGATCAGCGTGAGCGCCACTTTGGTGAACCCTTCCGCCTGCGGTGCGCCCACAGGAGCTATAGTGATCCAGGTTTGGGGCGGCACGCCGCCCTACACGTTCGCATGGAGCAATGGCGCCACCACGTCGAACATCTACAACCTGCTGCCGGGCAACTACTCCGTTACCGTGACGGATGCCAATTCGGATCAGGCCACGGGGGCATGGGATGTTGGTGTTTCCATCTTGGCGCCAGCTCCGAATGCGCAGGATGGCCATTGCAGCTGCAATGGAAGCATGAGCGGGCAGGTGCAGATCATTGAATGGGGCATTGGAGGCACACCGCCGTACACCTACAACCCGCCGCCCGATGGCTTCGATCCGCAAGGTGATCCCTACTTCGTCTACTTCGGGATGCCAGCGGGCACCACGGTGGCCATTGAGGTCACTGACGCGAACGGATGCGCGGGCATCTCCTACCAGACCATCCTTGGGCCGATGCCGCCAGGTGGGCCTTCGATGCAGGTCTTGAGCACCTCTGGTTCCTGTACAGGCACCTCGGGCGGATCGGTGACCATAGGCAACGTGAGCGATCCGCAGTTCTTCCTCAATCCCAGCCCGCAGCTCACGGTCCTCGATCAAGCGCAGCAATTCGTCACCAGCCTTGCGCAAGCCGGCAGCACCGCCACGATCAACGGCCTCGCGCCCGGCAACTATACGGTGGTGCGCGATTGGGATCCGACCGATTACCTGATGGCATACAACTGCGATGGCAATCCGTACGATGTGCTCGCCTTCACCATCGCGGACCTTGGCAACAACTGCGGCAGCCTGAGCGGATCGGTCTTCATCGACAACAGTGATGATTGCGTGCAGGACCCTGCTGAAGTGGGCGTGCCGTACCAGGTGCTCGCCATCGAGCCGGGAGGGCTGTTGGCGATCACCGATGGCGATGGCGCCTTTGCGCGCGATCTTCCCAGCGGCAACTACACGCTCGCGCAGACCGATCCCACGCTGGTGCAGCAATGCCCGGTGGCCGCGCCGGTGCCCTTCACCATGGGGACCGTTCCGATCGAGATCCATCTGGCGGACAGCAGCACCGTGCCTTTGGACCTGAGCGCACAGCTCCAGAGCAGCGCCATGCGGCCCGGCTTCGCAGGCAACTATTGGGGCTGGGTGCGCAACCTCTCTCCACAGGTGAGCGGGGCGGTCACGGTCACCCTCAGCATCGATGCGGACCTGATCTACACGGGCGCCGCACCGCCGCCGACCACCGTCCTGGGCAATACGCTGACCTGGGACCTCCCGCCCTTCACGGCGCTGCAAGTGCTGCCCATTACCGTGAACGTGGCCGTGCCAGCGGGCACTACGCTGGGCACACCGGTCTCCACGGGGCTATCCGTGGTGAACACGCTGAATGACGGCAATGCCTTTAACAATACCGCCACAAGCAGCACGGTCGTTACCGGAAGCTACGACCCCAACGATAAGACGGCGATCACGAGCAGCGGCTGGAGCCAGGAGCTGTACTACATCGATCAGGATGAATGGATCGACTACCTGATCCGCTTCCAGAACACCGGCACCGACACGGCCTTTACGGTGGTGGTCACCGATACGCTGAGCGAGGAGCTCGACATGGCCAGCTTCCAGCAGGGCGTGGCATCGCATGCGTTCCATGTTGCATTCAAGCCCGGCCGCGTGGTGGAATGGACATTCCCCAACATCCTATTGCCTGATAGCAACGTGAATGAAGCGGCGAGCCATGGCGCGGTAAGCTTCCGGATCAAACCGGTCCTGCCACTCCTGGCGGGCACCACCATCGAGAACATCGCCAACATCT
>DDRC01000006.1:0-2209 GCA_002342985.1 Flavobacteriales bacterium UBA2426 | reverse complement strand
CTTCAACCCGCCGGTGATCACCGAACCGAGCGTTCTGGTGGCGGAGTTCAGCACGGGGGTGGTGCAGCGCGATGGCGGGACCCGGTTGCAGCTGTTCCCGAATCCTGCGCGCGATGCGGTCACCATCTCCGCAGGGAAGGAGCGGATCGTTCGTTGGATGGTGACGGCCAGCGATTCGCGCCTGGTGCTTTCCGGAAGTTCCGACGGGGTCATGGCCATGATCGATCTGGACGGACTCGCGCCAGGAACGTACTGCATCCATGCCGAGAGCGGTTCCGGAACGCGTCTTCAGGCCAGCCTGATCAAACAATGAACCCATGAGCCTTCGCACGCCTTTCCTGACCTCATTGCTTGCACCAAGCTTCGCCATGGCGCTCAACGTCAGCATAGTGGACCAAGCCGACTGCCTCTGTGGCAACCCCAACGGCTTTGCCACGGCCTCTGTCTCGGGCGGAACGCCGCCTTACAGCTACCTCTGGAGCAATGGGGCCACCACTGAGACCGCGCAGGGCCTGGCACCGGGCATCTACACGGTGACCGTGACGGATGCCGTGATGGACGAGGCCACCGCACAGGTGACGATCGGCGAAGTGCCGAGCACATTGTACGCCAGTTTCTCCGGGGCGGGTCTGCACGGATGCAACGGCCTGTGCAATGGCGGGCGCAACATCGGCGTTTACCCTTTGCCCCCGAACCTCACACCTCCGGTCACCTTCTGGCCGCCGCTCAGCGTGGACAACGGTGGCCTGGTCGGCGGGTCCTATGGCCTGTACACAGGCCTGTGCCCGGGCGAGATCCTGCAGTTCACCGTGACCGATGGGACGGGCTGCCAGCTCGAGGTGATCGACACCTGGACGCCGGAGAGCAGTGTGCCCACGCCCATGAGCATCCTGGGCGTGACCCCGTCCTGCGCCACGTTCGCTGCGGGCAGTGTCACCATCAATGCCGGGCAGGACGCGACAAGTCCCTTCGGACCCGTCTGGGATGTGGCCATCCTGAACGAGTCCATGCAGCAGGTGGTCGGTAGCATGGGCTTGACCACGGTACCCGGCCAGAACGTGGGCACGCGCACGGGCCTGGCGGCAGGGAACTACTACGCCAGGCGTTACTTCACCTGGCATCCCGAGGACTGCCAGGACCTGGTGCCCTTCACCATCCCCGATCTGGGCAGTGACTGCGGTGTGCTCAGCGGCACCGCCTTCGTGGACCACGACCTCAGCTGCACGCGCCAAACGAACGAACCCTGGGTGCCCAGCGCGGTGATGGAGGTGCTGCCCGGCCCTTACTACGCCACCACCGATGTCAATGGGCAGTACAGCGTCGCGCTGCCCTCCGGTGCCTACACGGTGGAGCAACTGGGTACCACATTGGATGAGCACTGCATCGGTGATCCAATACCCTTCACCATCACCAACGGGACATCCACCAACGTGCATCACCCGGACACCGCCTTGGTGCCCTTGGATGTGAGGGTGGCCCTTGCCAGTGGGGCCGCACGGCCCGGGTTCCCCTTCAGCTACAGCATGGCCGTTCAGAACGAGACCCCGGCAGGGGGCGGTGCCACCACGGTCACCTTCACCTTCGACCCCACCATCACCTACCAGTCCGCCACGCCACCGCCCAGCACCGTGAGCGGCAACACCCTTACCTGGAACGAGGGGCCGCTGAACGCCTGGCAGTCCCGCATCTATCACGTGCAGTTCCAGGTGCCGCCGGATGTGGGCCTCCTGGGCTACGAACTGATGGCCACGGCCACGGTGAGCACGGCCAACACGGATGGCGATATCTCCAACAACACGGCCACCAACTTGCGCACCATCACCGGTGCCTACGACCCCAACGACAAGCTGGCGGTGACCAGCCTGGGCAGCAACAGCACCTGGCTGATCAACGAGGACGAGTGGATCGACTACACCATCCGCTTCCAGAACACGGGAACGGACACGGCCTTCAATGTGGTGATCACCGATACGCTGCCGGCCAATCTGGATCCAGGTTCGATCATCATCGGTGCCGCCTCACACGCGTTCACCTGGGAATTGCGCGATGCAGGCACGCTGAAGTTCTACTTCCCCAACATCCTGTTGCCGGACAGCAACATCAACGAACCGCGCAGCCACGGGTTCGTGGGTTTCCGCATCCGCCCGCATGAGCCGGTACTGCCCGGCACCGCCATCGAGAACACCGCCAACATCTACTTCGACTTCAA
>DDRC01000088.1:4979-5949 GCA_002342985.1 Flavobacteriales bacterium UBA2426 | reverse complement strand
CGGCGGCGAGGGCCACAACCTGCAGGAGCACAGCATCGTGCTGGTGCGCGGCGGCAGGGTGAAGGACCTGCCCGGCGTGAAGTACCACATCGTGCGGGGCGTGCTCGACACCAGCGGGGTGGAGGGCCGCAACCAGCGCCGCAGCAAGTACGGCACCAAGAAGCCGAAGCCCGGCCAGGCGCCCGCCAAGAAGAAGTAACCGTTCACGCAGAGCCTAGAGTACCATGCGCAAGAAAGCGGTCAAGCACACCACGCTGCCCGATCCCAAGTTCGGCGACGAGCAGGTGACCAAGTTCGTGAACAACCTGATGTACGACGGCAAGAAGAGCAAGTCGTTCGACATCTTCTACAATGCCCTCGACATCGTAGCCGAGAAGAGCGGGGAGGACGGGCTGGAGATTTTTCGCAAAGCCCTCCAGAATGTGACCCCCCAAGTGGAGGTGCGCACGCGTCGCGTGGGCGGTGCCAACTTCCAGATCCCCCAGCAAGTGCGCGACGAGCGGAAGAAGAGCCTCGCCATGAAATGGCTGATCGGCTATGCCCGCACGCGCAATGAGCGCAGCATGGCCCAGAAGCTCGCCAACGAGATCCTGGCCGCTTCCAAGGAGGAGGGCGCTGCCTTCAAGAAGAAAGAAGAAGTCCACAAAATGGCCGAAGCGAACAAGGCCTTCAGCCACTTCCGCTTCTAAGCCAACGAGCACAGCCACATGGCACGCGACCTCAAATACACGCGCAACATCGGCATCATGGCGCACATCGATGCCGGCAAGACCACCACGTCCGAGCGCATCCTGTACTATACCGGGTTGACCCACAAGATCGGTGAGGTGCACGATGGTGCCGCCACCATGGATTGGATGGAGCAGGAGCAGGAGCGTGGCATCACCATCACCAGCGCTGCCACCACCACTAGTTGGAAGTACCGCGATGAAGCGTACAAAATCAACCTGATCGATACGCCGGGCCACGT
>DDRC01000088.1:0-4842 GCA_002342985.1 Flavobacteriales bacterium UBA2426 | reverse complement strand
GAGTACAAGATCAACCTGATCGACACCCCGGGCCACGTGGACTTCACCGTGGAGGTGGAGCGCAGCCTGCGCGTGCTCGACGGGGCCGTGGCGCTGTTCTGCGCCGTGGGCGGCGTGGAGCCCCAGAGCGAGACCGTTTGGCGCCAGGCCAACAAGTACAAGGTGCCCCGCATCGGCTTCGTGAACAAGATGGACCGCAGCGGTGCCGACTTCTTCAATGTGGTCAAGCAGATCAAGGAGCGCCTTGGCGCCAACCCCATTCCCCTGCAGGTGCCCATCGGCGCCGAGGCCGACTTCAAGGGCGTGGTGGACCTGGTCAACAACCGCGGCATGGTGTGGAACGAGCACGACCAGGGCATGACCTGGACCGAAGTGCCGATCCCTGCCGACCTGCAGGAGACCGTGGAAGAGTGGCGTGGCAAGCTCATCGAGGCCGTTGCCGAGAGCGATGACACCCTCATGGAGAAGTATTTCGCTGATGCGAACAGCCTGACGGAGGCGGAGATCATGAACGCCATCCGGAAGAGCACCATCAGCATGAGCATCACGCCCATCCTGTGCGGCAGTTCCTTCAAGAACAAGGGCGTGCAGACCATGCTCGATGCCGTGATGGCCTATCTGCCCAGCCCCGTGGACATCGAGGCGGTGACCGGCACCAATCCGGATACCGGTGAGGAGGTGACGCGCCGTCCCGATGCGAAAGAGCCCATGGCGAGCCTGGCCTTCAAGATCGCCACGGACCCCTATGTGGGCCGCCTGGCCTTCTTCCGCTGCTACAGCGGTGCGGTGCCCGCCGGCAGCTACGTGAGGAACATGCGCTCGGGCAACAAGGAGCGGATCAGCCGCATCTTCCAGATGCACGCCAACAAGCAGAATCCCGTCGAGGTCATCGAGGCCGGCGACATCGGCGCTGCTGTGGGCTTCAAGGATATCCGCACGGGCGATACGCTGTGCGATGAGAACAACCCGATCGTGCTGGAGAGCATGAGCTTCCCCGAGCCGGTGATCGGCGTCGCGGTGGAGCCCAAGACCCAGGCCGACCTGGACAAGCTGGGTGCTTCCCTCGCCAAGCTGGCCGAGGAGGATCCCACCTTCAAGGTCCACACCGATGAGGACACCGGCCAGACCGTGATCAGCGGCATGGGCGAACTGCACCTGGAGATCATCGTGGACCGCCTGAAGCGCGAGTTCAAGGTGGAGTGCAACCAGGGCGCCCCCCAGGTGAAGTACAAGGAGGCCATCACGGGCACCGTGGAGCACCGTGAGCTGTACAAGAAGCAGACCGGCGGCCGAGGCAAGTTCGCCGACATCCATGTGCGCATCGAGCCGCAGACCGATCCCGAGAAGACCGGCCTGGAGTTCGTCGACGAGATCAAGGGCGGCGTCATCCCGAAGGAATTCATCCAGCCGGTGGCCAAGGGCTTCGAGGCCTCGCTGAAGAACGGCGTGCTCGCCGGCTTCCCGATGGAGAGCCTGAAGGTGACCCTTTACGACGGCAGCTACCACAATGTGGACTCCGACGCGCTGAGCTTCGAGATCTGCGCGAAGAGCGCCTTCCGCACCGCGGTGCCGAAGTGCAAGCCGGTGCTGCTGGAGCCCATCATGAAGATCGAGGTGGTGACGCCCGAGGAGAACATGGGCGACATCGTGGGCGACCTGAACCGCCGTCGGGGCACCATCCAGGGCATGGAGGACCGTGCCGGTGCCAAGGCCATCAAAGGCCAGGTGCCCCTGAGCGAGATGTTCGGCTACGTGACGAGCCTCCGCACCATGAGCTCCGGCCGTGCCAGCAGCACCATGGAATTCAGCCATTACGAGCAAGCCCCCAACAACGTCACCGAGGCCGTGCTGGCCAAGGTGCGCGGCAAAGTGTCAGCCTAATCCGCGAACCGAGATGACCCAGAAGATCCGGATCAAGCTCAAGTCGTATGACCACAACCTGGTCGACAAGAGCGCCGAGAAGATCGTGAAGACGGTGAAGACCACCGGCGCCGTGGTGAGCGGTCCCATCCCCCTGCCCACCCACAAGCGCATGTTCACCGTGCTGCGGAGCCCGCACGTCAACAAGAAGGCGCGCGAGCAGTTCCAGCTGTGCAGCTACAAGCGCATGATGGACATCTACAGCAGCAGCAGCAAGACCATCGATGCGCTGATGAAGCTGGAGCTCCCCAGCGGCGTGGAGGTGGAGATCAAAGTCTGACCGATAGCACCACAGAGCCATGAGCGGATTGATCGGCAAGAAGATCGGGATGACCAGCCTGTACGACACGGACGGCAGCCTTGTGGCATGCACCGTGATCGAGGCGGCCCCCAACGTGGTCAGCCACGTGAAGACCCTGGAGAAGGACGGTTACCAGGCCGTGCAGCTCTCCGCGGGCGAGCGCCGTGCGAAGAGCACGCCCGCTGCGGCCATGGGCCACTACAAGAAGGCCAGCACCACCCCCAAGGTGATGGCCCACGAGTTCAAGGAGTTCGAGAGCGAGCTGAAGCTGGGCGACACCATCGGCGTTGACCTCTTCGAGGAGGGCAGCTTCGTGACGGTGACCGGCAACAGCAAGGGCAAGGGCTTCCAGGGCGTGGTGAAGCGCCACGGCTTCAGCGGCGTGGGCGAAGCCACCCACGGCCAGCATGACCGCAGCCGTGCTCCCGGTTCGCTGGGCGGCAGCTCGTATCCCAGCCGCGTGTTCAAAGGCATGCGCATGGCGGGCCGCACCGGCGGGAACAAGGTGACCACCGAGAACCTGAAGGTGGTGAAAGTGGACGCATCCAAGAACCTGTTGCTGCTGCGCGGTACCGTCCCCGGTCCCAAGGGCAGCTTCGTGATCATCTGGAAGTAAGATGGAACTCGAAATCTACGGCAAGGACGGCAAGTCCACCGGCAAGAAAGCCAAGCTGAGCGACGCGGTGTTCGCGATCGAGCAGCCCAACGACCACGCCATCTGGCTGGACGTGAAGCAGCATCTCGCCAACAAGCGCCAAGGCACCGCCAAGACGCTGGAGAAGAGCGAGGTGAGCGGCAGCACCAAGAAGCTGCACCGGCAGAAGGGCACGGGCGGCAGCCGCAAGGGCTCCATCAAGAGCCCGCTCTTCCCCGGCGGAGCACGCGTGTTCGGCCCCCAGCCGCGCGACTACCACTTCAAGCTGAACAAGAAGGTGAAGGACCTGGCCCGCCGCAGCGCCCTCACCTACAAGGCCAAGGACGGTGCCATCAAGGTGCTGGACAGCGCTGCCATGGGCGCCCCGAAGACCAAGGAACTGGCTGCGATGCTCAAGGCCTTCGAGCTCGGCACGCGCAAGGCCGTGGTGGTGGTGCCCGCCAAGGATGATAACCTGCTGCTCAGCAGCCGCAACCTCCAGCGCGCCCGCGTGGTGGTGGCCAGCGAGCTCAGCACCTACGACATCATGAACGCCAACGGCCTGCTCATCGCCAAGGACGCGATCGCACCGCTGGAGGCCATCCTCACCAAGTAAGCCATGAGCCAGATCATCATCCGACCGATCGTCACCGAGAAGATGACGGCCCAGGGCGAGAAGGAGAACCGCTACGGCTTCGTCGTCGCCCGCACCAGCAACAAGGTGCAGATCAAGCAGGCCGTCGAGAAGGAGTACAACGTCACCGTCACCGGCGTGCGCACCATGATCTCGCACGGCAAGCGCCGCACGCGCTACACGAAGAGCCTCATCCTTCGCGGCCGCACCCCGGCCACGAAGAAGGCCATCGTCACCGTGAAGGCCGGAGACACCATCGACCTCTACAGCAGCATCTAAGCCATGGGTATCCGCAAGCTCAATCCCGTCACCGCCGGCACCCGCCACCGGGTGATCACCGACTTCGAGGGCGTGACGACCAACGTGCCGGAGAAGTCCCTGACCAGCGGTCGCAACAAGTCCGGCGGCCGCAACAATCAGGGCAAGATGACCATGCGCTACATCGGCGGCGGTCATAAGCAGCGCTACCGCGTGGTCGACCTGAAGCGCGACAAGCACGGCATCCCTGCGGTGGTGAAGACCATCGAGTACGACCCGAACCGCAGCGCGCGCATCGCCCTGTTGAGCTACGCCGATGGCGAGAAGCGCTACATCCTGGCGCCGAACGGCCTGCAGGTGGGCCAGACGCTGGTGAGCGGCCGCAGCGGCGTGGCGCCCGAGGTGGGCAACACGCTCCCGCTGAGCGAGATCCCGCTGGGCACGGTGGTGCACAACATCGAGCTCCAGCCCGGCAAGGGCGGCGCCATCGCCCGCAGCGCGGGCACCTTCGCCCAGCTGAGCGCCCGCGAGGGCAAGTATGCCACGCTGAAGATGCCCAGCGGCGAGCTGCGCATGGTGCTGGTGGCCTGCCTGGCCACGGTGGGCACCGTGGGCAATGCCGAGCACATGCTGCAGAAGAGCGGCAAGGCCGGCCGCAGCCGCTGGCAGGGCCGCCGCCCCCGCACCCGTGCGGTGGCCATGAACCCGGTGGACCATCCCATGGGCGGCGGCGAAGGCCGCGCCTCCGGCGGCCATCCGCGCAGCCGGAAGGGCCTGTTGGCGAAGGGCAAGAAGACCCGCGCGCCGAAGAACCGCAGCAACCGCTTCATCCTCGAACGCATCAACGCCAAGAAGGGCGCCTGATCCCCCCGATAGCCAATGAGCCGTTCACTCAAGAAACCGCCGTTCGTCCACTACAAGCTGAGCAAGCGCGTGGGCGAGGCACAGTCCTCGGGCAAGAAGAACGTGATCAAGACCTGGTCGCGTGCCAGCACCATCACCCCCGAGTTCGTGGGCCTCACCATCGCGGTGCACAACGGCAACAAGTTCATCCCGGTGTACGTGACCGAGAACATGGTGGGCCACAAGCTGGGC
>DDRC01000087.1:2944-5584 GCA_002342985.1 Flavobacteriales bacterium UBA2426 | reverse complement strand
GGTCAGTGGCTGTGGGCTAAAGGGCCTCTGGGCCTGAGGCCTCCTGGCCTTTCCGCTTCGCGGCCTTTGGCACCTTCACGGTCGACCCGCTGGGTCGACGCTACAGGTGCCCCCGGCACCCGGTGTGCGACCTGTAGCCCCTGCCCCTCAGCCACCTTGATGCTCCCTCCCCTTCCCCGGCCATAGGCCACCAGGCCCTGGGCATAGAGTCCCTCCTTGGCGGCGGCGTAGGCCTCGGGCCCCAGACCCAGCAGCTCCTGGGCCCTGCCATTGCCCAGGCTTCCATGCGCCTGCACCAGCGCCAGCAGGCGCTCCTCGCCGGCGGTCAATACGGTAATCATGGCGAGGGGTCAAGTTGCGCATTGCCGCTCAGAGCGCCAAGCATGCTTTTCCACAGGTGCCGGGACAGCCCTTATCACAGGCTGCCGATTGGGCAGTCCGGCCGGCGGCCGCCGACGCGATGCGCTCACCGGGGCTTGCGCTGAAACCTGTGCTCGGCACGGCAGGCTGCCAGGGGGCTGGAGGTGCTACTTGATTACATCGAGCCCGAGCACAAGTCCCCACCAGGGCTTATCCTGGTATAGCCAGCCATCGGTCTGCTCGGTGAAGGTCCTGTCGATGCCTGCGGCAAGCCCCAGGTTCAGGCTGCCCATGCCCAAGGTGACCAGGCCTCCATAGGTGAGCACGGGCACGCTGCGGGGGAATTGAAGTTGCGGGTCGCGCGTGTTCTTTTCATTGAGCTCCACAGCGCCCATGCTGAAGAGGAGCCCGCCCCCCAGGCTGTAGCGCTGTGTTTGGCTGTTGAATGCGTTCTTGTTCGGTCGCCAGTGGATCTTGGATAGTTTCCAGCCCAGTGCGATGCCCGCATTGAAGCCCGTGGTCGCCTGTGCGGGCACCGTATCCTTGATGGCCTCCCGGCGGAACCGAAGGGCGATGGTCACCGGCTGGAGGAACGCTTGGTGCTCATAGTACCTGAACACGGGTTGACTCTGTGATACGGGTGATGGGAACGGTGCGTGGCGCCATCCCTCGAACTCATTCTCCTTTTTGGCGTCTATCCCGGACAGGGGGATTCGCTTGACCACCACAAGTTCGTCTTCGCGCGTTGTCTTCACCTCGACATGCCTCTCTTCGAGTGCAATTTCTGCAGGCACGAAGCAGCGGGGCTTCATGATGCTCACTTGTTGGGTTCGATCGCCGGAGCTCTCGCTTGTCATTTCCACCTTATGGATGTGAGAGCGCGGGCCGAGGTACTGCCTGCTGCTGCACGAGGTGCACATTGCGGCGATAAGCAGCGGAAGGCTCGCGGCAAGGAGTGGCGCATGTCCGTTAGGCAGGGTCTTCATGCAGCGGTTCAATGAGGTGGGTGTTGAGCGAAAGGTGGCCTTGTTCCGTGTGGTAACGGACCCTGGGATCGGTGATCACGGCAAGGATGTCGGCGAGACCTCCGGTTACTTCGCCGGACCAATGGACGGTGTCCGGCAATCCTTCCACGGTCATCCATAGGTCCCATCCATTCCGGTTCAGACTCACATCGTAGTGGAGTATCTTCTTAAGTGCCATGTGGGGGTGAGTTCAAGGGGGGAGGCGGCCTGGTATGCTTTCTTGGTGGCACCGGTATGTGGGAATGGCCTATCCGTGGCCTTGGCCATACTGTCCCGGCGACAATGCAGGCAGAGACCTTCTTCTCCGCGGCCGATGCGATGCTCATGGCGTGGCGTGAAGGTTCGCAGCGCCCGCAACCCGTCATACATGCTTTTTCACACTTGCCGCTCTCCTGCAGATTGCATAGCGCAGATGCGGCAGGGGAGGGCGGGGTGTTGATTCGCACCTGGCGGCGCCGCCATCATCGCTGCGTGCCCCGCGTGCCGGCCTGCACCCGGCTCAAGCCGTCCGTCACGCGGCCTGTGCCGGTCTTCACACGGCTTGTGATAGTCTTCACGCGGCCTGTGAATGCCTGCACACGGACTGTGAAAGTCTTCACACGCTCGGAGACGGTCGTCACAAGCTTGGAGACAGTCGTCACACGGCACCTGCTGGCCTCATGCCGGACCGGTACGGGCCTTGTTTGCCGATGCCCGGCGATCCGCTGCACGCCCTTGCCGGGTGCGGCGGTGCAAAGGCGGCCGGCTGTGCAGGGCGCGCAACCGCCCCTGGGCCGCACCCGCAACCCACCCAAGGGGATCCCCATCCGCTCCGGCTCCCGCATCCGGTTCCCTCGTGTCGTTTCAGGGACGCGGCCGTTCACTCCGCCTGCAAGGGTGCATGCCACAGGCGTGAGCGCCCAATGTCACCCGGGCAATGGCGGCTGTCGGGCACGCAAGGCCGAATGCCAGCCCCGCAGCGCGGTGCGTCAAGCGCGCAGCGTGGTCTGTCAGGGGCGCAGCCGCGCATGACGCGCGGAGAGCGGTCTTCGTCAGGCGCGCAGCGGGGCATGTCGGGCGCGCAGCGGGCCATGTCGGGCGCGCAGCGGGGCATGTCAGGCGCACAGCGGGCCATGTCGGGCGCACAGCGGCTTATGTCATGCACGCAGCGGCTGTTGCCGGCGGCGCAGCGAGGCGTGTCAGCCGCGCAGCGGCGTATGTCAGCCGTGCAGCGGCGGTTGCGCCGCGCAAAGCTGCCATGGGTGCAGCGTGGGCG
>DDRC01000087.1:0-2812 GCA_002342985.1 Flavobacteriales bacterium UBA2426 | reverse complement strand
GGGTGCAGCGTGGGCGACGCGCGCGCCACCGGCAGTCCCCGTTGCAGCATGTGCAGCGGCGCTAGTGCCGGTTGCAGCCCCGACCGCACCACCATGCGCGGCGCTTGCGACACCCGCAGCGCGGCCTGCGCGGTCGGCTATGCCCTTCGCGCCAGCCTCCACGGCCATTGCTTCAGCCGCCGGCGCCCCCATCAACGCGGTGCTTTCGGGTGCGTGCGCATTCAACCGCTGGGGATCACCCCCGGCCGGAGGGGCCTGGCGCCTTGCCGCGCATGCCCCTGATGGCGAACTTGCGGCACCAGCCGCCATCCCCGCCATGAAGAAGCCAGCCGCCCTCACGCTCCTCGTGTTCCTTGCCGTGGGCCGCCTGCACGCGCAGGCGTACACGGAGCTGCGTCATGCCGAGCCGCAGCAGATGGTCTTCCTGGGCGAGACCGTGCCCTACCGCGATTGGGACAGCACCCGCGCCTTCGCCGACGAGCCCACGCGCAACGAGCAGGGCGGGCTGGTGGACAAGGGCTACCCCGGCGGGGTGAAGCCCGTGCGCCTGCACCAGGCGGTGGTGCGCGGCGCGCTGCCGCTGGGCGCCGACCCCGTGTGGCAGGAGAAGGGCGGCGCGCGCCAGCAGGGCAAGGCGCTCAACCTTTCGATCAATGGCATGGGCTACACCTCCGTGAACCCCGCCGACCCCTGCCTGGATGTGGGCCCCAGCCATGTGATCCAGATGATCAACGGCCAATCGGGCGCCTACTTCCGCATCTACAACAAGAGCGGCGCGCCGCTGGGGGCGCAAGTGTACCTCGACAATTTCATCGGCTCCTCGGCATCGGGCTTCATCTACGGCGGCTTCGGCGACCCCATCGTGCTCTACGATGCCCTGGCCGACCGCTGGATGATGAGCGAGTTCGCCAGCAGCGGAAACCGCCTGATCGTGGCGGTGAGCAGCACGCCCGACCCCACGGGCAGCTGGTACGCCTACAGCTTCACGGCGCCCAACTTCCCCGACTACCCCAAGTACGCCGTGTGGAGCAACATGTACCTGGTGACCAGCAACGAGGCGGGCGGCCCCGCCACCTATGCGCTCGACCGCACGCGCATGCTGCAGGGGCTCAGCGCCACGGCGCAGCGCTTCGCCGTGCCCAGCTACCCCACCATCGGTTTCCAGGCCTGCACGCCGGTGACGCACGACGGCGGCGCGCCGCCGCCCGCCAATGCGCCGGCCCTCTTCATGCGCATGGCCGATGATGCGTGGAGCGCCTCCATCCCCGCCGACCGCCTGGAGACCTGGGCGCTGACGGTGGATTTCGCCACGCCCGCCAACTCGGTGCTGGCCGGTCCCGTCTTCCTGCTCACCCAGCCCTTCGATACGGAGCTCTGCGGCTTCACCTCGCTCAACTGCGTGCCGCAGCCCGGCACCAGCACGCGCCTCGATCCGCTGCGCGAGGTGCTGATGAACCGCATCGTGTACCGCAATTTCGGCACGCACGAGGCCATCGTGTGCAACCACGCCACGGACGTGAACGGCAGCGACCGGCGCGGGGTGCGCTGGTACGAGCTGCGGCGCACCGCCGTGGCCAGCCCCTGGGCCATCCACCAGCAGGGCACCTACTCGCCCGATGCCACGCACCGCTGGATGGGCGCCATCGGCATCAACGCCAGCGGCGACATCGGCCTGGCCTACAACGCGTCCAGCGGCACCGTGAACCCCTCCGTCCGCTACACCGGCCGCCTGGCGGGCGATGCGCTGGGGCAGATGACCTTCGCGGAGACCAGCATCGTGGCGGGCACCAGCCGCAACGCCAGCAACCGCTACGGCGATTACAACTCGCTGGATGTGGATCCCGCCACCGGCAATTTCTGGGGCACGGCCATGTTCAACACGAGCACCCAGTGGAGCACGCGCATCTTCAACTTCGCCTTCAGCACGCCGCCCTGCTTCCAGCCGGTGATCGCCACCGCCACCAGCTGCATCAGCACCTCCGCCTTCTCGGTGTCGGTGAGCATCAGCTCCATGGGCAGCGCCGGCGCGCTCACCCTGCAGGTGGACCCCGACGGCAACGGCCCCGCAGCGCCGGTGACGGTGGGCACCGCCACCGCCACGGGCACCTACGGTCCATTCGGTCCCTACCCCAGCGGCCAACCGGTCACCTTCTACGCCCGGCATGATGCCTTGGCCGAGTGCGACTACGCGGCGCCGGGGCTGGAGGGCAATTGCGCGCCGCCACCGGTGCCGGGCGCCAGCTGCGGCACCTACGCCAACAGCACCCCCGCGGCCATCCCCGACAACGGCTCGGTGAGCCGCACCATCGTGGTGCCCGCGCTGAACGGCGCCACCCTCACAGACCTGAACGTGTACGTGAACATCACCCACACCTACTCCGGCGACCTGCGCATCAGGCTGCAGAGCCCGCAGGGCACCACGGTGCAGCTCATCGCATCGAGCACCTGCACCACCGCGGATAATGTGCAGGTGGAATTCGACGACACCGGCATCAACGGGCTGCTGGGCAGCAGCTGCCCGCTGGTGGGCCTCTTCGTGATCCCGCAGGATCCCCTCTCGGCCTTCAACGGCCAGCCCTTCGAGGGCACGTGGACGCTGACGGTGCAGGATGCGGGCACCGCCGACGTGGGCACCCTCAACAGCTGGTGCCTGATACCGAGCCTCTACACCCCGCCCATCGAGGTGGCCCCCAAGGCCTTCCTGGAAGGCCCGCTGAACCCCGAGGGCACGATGATGGGCGATGCGCTGCGCAGCCAGGGGCTGGTGCCGCTCACCGAGCCCTACACCACGCTGGGCTACGCCTTCACCGGT
>DDRC01000199.1 GCA_002342985.1 Flavobacteriales bacterium UBA2426 | reverse complement strand
CTTGAAGCCAATGGCCCTGCGCGATTGCTCCGTGCCGGAAACCATGGCGGTCAGGTGGTTGAAGAGGGCTTGGATCTCCTCGTCGTGGCAGCTCACGCGCTCTTCCAATGCCTCCAGCCTCCGCAAGAGATCCTGCTGGGCAAGGAGGACCTCCCGCATGCGTGCGAAGACTCGGATGACATGGATACTGACTTGAATGGCCTGTTCACTGCCAAGTACGCTGGACAGCATGGCCACGCCCTGCTCGGTGAAAACCAAGGGAGCATAGCGCACCCCGCCCCAGCTTGAGGTGCCAGATCGGCTCCTCAAGATCTCGTTCTCCTCTTTGGAGAGTTCGAACATGAAATCCTCTGGGAAACGGGACAGGTTGCGCCGCACCTGCCGCTTGAGCTGCTTGGTCTCCACGCCGTAGAGCTCGGCCAAGTCCCGGTCCAGCATCACTTTGCGGCCACGGATATCATGGATGCGGCCCGTGATGGCCTCGTCGGCCGGTGGAGCAAGACCATAGCCGGCCCGCGGCTCCATTGCCAGGGTATCCGTCAGCGGCATGACCGTTTCCACGGCACAAGTATATGGCCGTTTTCCCAGAATCCAACCGACGGATATTCCGTCAACCGGTTCTTGTTGATGGAGACGGGCTGGGAATCCCTCAGCCTTCAGCAGCCTCCCGCTTCACCCACGCCTGCACCATCCTCAGCTGCCCGTAGCCGAAGCGCCCCTCAAAGTAGCCCGCCGCCTCATTCAGTCCCTTGGAAGGATTCTCGCGCATCCAATCGGCGATGAGGTCGCGCTCCGAATCGGGCATCAGGCCCTCGATCCCGATTTCACCTTCAGCGATGCCGCGTGCGATATGCCCCTCGATGGTGCTCTTCGCCATCTGCCTCTTCTGCGCGATCTGCTCCAGCGTGAGGCCCTCCTTCACCAAGACGTAGGTGGTGGCGTAGGTGGCACCCTTAGCGGGTCGACCCTGTGATTCGATGCCCGTATCCTCACCAGGAGCAGCGTCATCCGTCTTGCGCTTGCGCCGCTTTCCCGTCTTGCCCTTGGGCCGGTGCTCCTCAGCCCAGGCACGCGCCTCGCCCACCATGGCGGCGCGCTTCGCGGCCAGGCCCTGCTCGATCGCCTTCTGCCGCTGAATCTCCTCGCCGCTGAGGATGCAGCGCGTGATGTAGCCCACCTTGGCGATGGTGGCGATGCGCTTCATCAGCATGCCGTCGATCTCCTTCAGCGCATTGGTGTACTCCTTCGTTCGGCTCAGCAGCTCAGCCTGCGCCATGTGCCGGAAAAGGGCCTTCATCTGCGCCTGCAGCAGGTCGCCGTAGTAGGCGCCGCCCTTCTCGATGCGCACCAGCAGCTCATCGCGCTTGTCCTCGAAGAGCAACCGCATGAGCTGGCCCTGGAACTTGCGCGTGTTCTCCTCCTCGCCCCGCAGGGTGTCGCGCAGCACCTGCAGCGCGGTCTTCATGCTTTCCTCCTCGAACTGGGCGGTCTCCGGGTGGTCCTTCTGGGTCCACTCCACCTTGCGCAGCAGCTCGCTGAGGTCGAAGGTGCTTGTGAGCAGCTGCTGCAGGTACTCGCGCTGCTTCGCCTTCAGCTGGTCCGGCAAAGGCTCCTGCTGCTCGCCCCGCTGGGTGAAGGCCACCACATCCTTGTCGCTGCTCACCACCGAGGGGTCGATGCGCGTGCGCAGTATCAGCCCGTCGAGGGATCGCAGGCGCGATAGCGCCACGTACACCTGTCCCGGCGCGAAGGCCTGGCCCACGTCGATGATGGCCTTGCTGAAGGTGAGGCCCTGGCTCTTGTGAACCGTGATGGCCCAGGCGAGCTTGATGGGGTATTGCTCGAAGGTGCCCAGCACCTCCTCCTCCTGCTCCTTGGTTGCGGCGTTCACCACGTAGCGCTTGTTCTCCCAGGTCTCCCGCTTGAGCTTGTAGGTCGTGGGAGAGAGCGCATCCCCGACCCCTTCGTACATGCGCACGGTGATGCCATCGTCATCCAGTTCCTCCACGCGCGCCAGCTTGCCGTTGAAGTACATCTTGTCCGGATCGTTCTTCACGAACATGATCTGCGCGCCGGCCCTGAGCTCGATGCGCTCCAGGACGGGGAACATGCTCTGCGGGAATTCGCCTTCGATGCTGGCCTCGTAGGCGTGGGCCTTGCCCGTCAGCTGGGCCAGCGCCTGCTGGTTGATCTCGTCGGCCTTGTAGTTGTGCGTGGTGAGGGTGATGACGCCCGCGCTGTCGGCCTGGCTGATGGCGGGGCGGTAGTGCGCGTTCAGCTCAGCCACATCCTCGGGCTGCACCCGGTTGTCGCGCAGGTTGTTGAGGATGCGGATGAAGCGGTCGTCCTGCTGGCGGAAGATGCGGTCGAGCTCGATGTGCGCGTAGCCATGCTGCTTCAGCACCAGGCTCTCGAAGAAATGCATGCTCGCGTAGTACCGCTGCATCACCCGCCACTCGTCGTCCTTCACCACGGGCGGCAGCTGGTACAGGTCGCCGATGAGCAGCACCTGCGCGCCGCCGAAGCTCTCGCGGCGGTTCTGGCGCACGGCGCGCATGCGGAAGTCGATGGCGTCGAGCACATCGGCCCGGAGCATGCTCACCTCGTCGATGATGAGCAGGTCCACCTCGCGCAGCACGTTCCGCCGCAGCGCGTTGAGGGGGTGCCGGCGCGTGAGCGTATCCTGGTCGTGGTAGGCGCCTTCGGGGATGTCCAACGGCCGTTGCTTCTCGGGCAGGAAGGCCCCGAAGGGCAGCAGGAACTGGCTGTGGATGGTGACCCCTTTCGCATTGAGCGCCGCAATGCCCGTGGGCGCCAGGATCACGTAGCGCTTGTGGGTGCTGGCGGCCAGCTTGTGCAGGAAGGTGGTCTTTCCGGTGCCCGCCTTTCCAGTGAGGAAGACGTGGCGGTTGGTGCTGTTGACGAAGCGCGCGGCCAAAGCGGCCATCTCGGTCTCGATGTGCGCTTCGTCCTGGGGCTTCACGTGGCGAAGTACGGAAGCGCTCTCTTCATGCGGTGCGTGCATGCTTCATGGCTGTACGGAACGGCTCCGGTCGTCACTGACGGAAACCCCGTCACCCGGCACGGCTGCAATGTAATCGCGCTCACCATCCGTCGCACCTCCTTGCACGACCTTCGCGCCGCATGAATTGGACCGCCCTTACCGACGAGGCGCAGCTCGACGCCATCGACCAGCAATCCGCCGAGCGACCGGTGCTCATCTTCAAGCACAGCACGCGATGCAGCATCAGCAGCGCCGCGCTGAACCGCCTAGAGAGCGCATGGGGCGCAGCTGACGAAGACTTGGGCGCCATCTACCTGCTCGACCTCATCCGCCATCGCGGCATCTCGAATGCCATCGCCGACCGCTACGGGGTGCAGCACGAATCGCCGCAGGTGCTGGTGATCCGCCATGGTCGCTGCGTCCACCATGCCTCGCACTTCGGCATCACCTGCGCCGGAAGCAAGGAAGCCCTGCATACGGCAGGGCTTCCGGCATAGGGTCGTGCACCGCTACCGCTCCACCGCGAAGCGAACGGCCTCATCGCCGATGCGCATCACGTAGAGCCCAGCTTTCAGCACGGAGACATCGAATCGCAGCCGCTGACCGGACACCCGCTCCGTGAGCACCGCACGCCCACTGGCATCGAGCACCTCGGTTGGCGCATTCGCCACAGGCGCATCCAGCATCACCTCGACCATCGTGCTCGCCGGGTTGGGGACGAGCCGGAAGCGATCCGCCGCGCGCTCCGCGATGCCGATGGTGATGTTGCTGATGCGCGTGAGGCCCGTGCTGGTGGCCACCCAGATGCTGTTGCTCGCATCCTTGGCCAGCCTGCGCACATTCGGCCCTGCGAGGCCATCGGGCTCCTCGTACTGGCTCCAGGCGCCGTTGGCGTAAACGCTCACCCCGCCCACCGTCACCAGGTAATCCACATATACACCGGCCCAGATGCGGCCCGCA
>DDRC01000091.1 GCA_002342985.1 Flavobacteriales bacterium UBA2426 | reverse complement strand
TGTGAGGGGTGAGTATGTGAGGGGTGAGTGCGTGAGGGGTGAGTGACTTATATTTGCAGGATAAATATTTTCTCATTATGCAATACGAACTCAGTCACTGGGAGTACGACTCCTTTTTTCGCGCCATAGACGTTGCCGTGCTCGGCAGCGGCATCGTGGGTTTGAGCACTGCGGTGCGCCTCAAAGAACTGCAACCTTCGCTGAACGTGGCCCTCATAGAACGGGGCGCGCTGCCCCTCGGCGCCAGTACGCGCAATGCCGGCTTTGCCTGCTTCGGCAGTATGACCGAACTCTTGGACGATCTCCGGCTGAGGTCGGAAGAGGAGGTATGGCAATTGGTGGAAATGCGCTGGAAAGGACTGCTGCGCCTGCGGGAACGCATCGGCGACGCGGCGCTGGCGTATGAGCCGCTGGGCGGGTACGAGATTTTCAGAGCCTCCGAAACCAGCACTTTTCAGGAGTGCGCCGACCACCTCAGCATGTTTAATCAAAAAATGCAGAGCATCACCGGAAAGGCCGATACTTACCAGATTGTTTCGGAAGAAAAGGCCCGGTCTTTCGGGTTCAACGACGTGCCGCACCTGATCTGGAATTCGTTGGAAGGTCAGATTCATACCGGCAGTATGATGGCGGCCTGGATGCGGCTGGCACAGCAACACAATGTGCTGTTGCTCAACGGTATCAACATAGAATCCATCCACCCCGAATCAGATGCCGTTGTGCTCAAAACCAGCGCCGGCTGGGATATGCGCGTACCTTCTTTGGTGGTGACGGTCAATGGGTTTGCCCAACGTTTGTTGCCGGAGTTGGACGTGCAGCCCGCCCGCAATCAGGTGCTCGTTACAAAGCCCATTGCCGGTTTGTCCATGCGCGGCGCCTTTCACTATGACCGGGGTTACTATTATTTCAGAAACGTAGGGCCAGATCGCATTTTGCTCGGCGGAGGGCGGCATTTGGACCTCCGGGGTGAAATGACCGATCACTTCGGCACTACCTCGCTCATTCGGGAAAAACTGCTCAGCCTGCTCGACGAAATGATTGCGCCCGGCCTGCACGCCGAACCGGAACGCTGGTGGAGCGGCATTATGGGCGTAGGAGAAACGAAGCGGCCCATTGTTCAGAAGTTACATCCCCGCCTGACGGTGGCCGTCAGAATGGGCGGCATGGGCGTGGCCATCGGCATCCGTGTGGCACGACGTGCCACGGAGCTCATGGCGCGCTGAATGCGTCAGGGTTCACACCACCATCCCGTCCATCACCCTCTTCACCGCCTCCTCCACCTTGATAAGGAACCCATCGAGTTCCTCCTCCGTCCACGTCACACGGATGTTGAAGCTCACCAAGCGGCTGATCACCGCATCGCTCTTCGAGAAGGTCATCGTGTTGAGGTCCTGCGGCAGGCCGAGCTCGTGCGCCACCAGCCTGTAGGGCATGCGCAGGTGCTTGATGTGGTCCCACTGCTTGATGTAGTGGTACATGTTGTTGAACCAGTACATGGTGCCGATGCCCTGCGCACCCAGCTCCTTGTGCAGCGCGAAGGCCGCGTCGGCGCTGGGAAGAAGCAGGTGGAAGAAAGTGGCGCTGTCACCGGCATCGTCGCACTGCTTGCGGAAGGCCAGGCCGGGGATCTTGCCGAGGCGTTCCTGGATGATGGCCTTGTGCGCACGCTGCTTCGCGACCATCTTCGGCAGCTTGCGGCTCTGCGCCAGACCGATTGCCGCGTTGATCTCGCCGATGCGGAAGTTGGTGCCCATGATGGGGTGCTTCTCCATGCCGCGGTTCTCGCCCTCGTGGTTGTGGCCGTGGTCGCTCATGTACTCGGCGGTCTTCAGCAGCTGCTCGTCGTTGCTGATGATCACGCCGCCCTCGCCGCAGGTGGCGATCTTGAAGAAATCGAAGCTGAAGCTGCCCATTTTGCCGAAGAGGCCGAGGTGGGTGCCCTTGTAGGTGGCGCCGAGCGCCTGGGCGGTGTCCTCGATGAGCATGATGTTCTTCTCCTTGCACACGGCGAGGATGCCGTCGATGTCGGCCGCGGCCCCGCACATGTGCACCAGCAGCACGGCCTTGGTCTTCGACGTGCACGCGTTGCGGATGCCCTCGGCGCTGAGGCAGAGGGTCTCGTCGATCTCGGCGAACACGGGGATGGCGCCGGCGAGCAGCACCGCCTCGATGGTGGCCACGAAGGTGAAGGGCGGCACAATCACATGATCGCCATAGCCCACGCCGCAGGCCGCGAGCATGCTGCTCACCGCCGTGCTGCCGCTGCTCACCGCCAGGGCGTGCTTCGCCCCGGTGAACTTCGCGATCTCGGCCTCGAACTCCTTCGCCTTCCAGATGCCCTTGCGCTGGGCGTCGTGGTTGTAGCGGAACAGGACGCCGGTGTTCAGGACGTCCATCACCTCCTTGCGTTCCTCTTCGCCGAAAAGCTCCGTGCCGGGCATATGCGGTTGTGTTAAAGGACCACAAAAGTACAGCCCGGACCGCGCCAGGGTGACGATCGTCAGAAGCCCGCCTATGCTGGTCGATACCTTGGATGCACATTCACGAACAGATTGCTAACGACCGAATAAACCCATATTGATGAGCACAATGAAGAACAAGGTGGCCCTGGTGACCGGGGCCGGATCGGGCATCGGCGAAGCCTGTGTGATGGCCTTTGCGCGGGAAGGCGCCAAGGTGGTGCTGAGCGACATCGTGGGCGAGGACGCCGACCGTGTACTCAAAGCCGTGCAAGAACTAGGCGGCGAAGGCACCGTGGTGCGCAGCGACGTGAGCCGTGCCATGGACAACGAGCACCAGGTGGCGATTGCCCTGCAAGCCTATGGCCGCTTGGACATCGCGGTGAACAACGCGGGCATCGGCGGTCCGGCCGCACCCACCGGGGAATATCCGCTTGACGGCTGGGAACAGGTGATCGGGGTGAACCTGAACGGCGTGTTCTACGGCATGCGGTACCAGATCCCGGCCATGCTGAAGACCGGTGGCGGCAGCATCATCAACATGAGCTCCATCCTGGGCCAGGTGGGCTTTGCCTACAGCAGTGCCTACGTGGCCGCCAAGCATGCCGTGGTGGGCCTCACCAAGAACGCCGCCATGGAATACGCCGCCCAAGGCATCCGGGTGAACAGCGTGGGACCGGGCTTCATCCGAACGCCGATGCTGGAAAAGCACCTGACCGAGGAGCAGCTCACCGGGATCGCGGCGCTCCATCCCATCGGCCGCTTGGGTCGTGCCGAGGAGGTGGCCGAACTGGTGCTCTGGCTCGCGAGCGACAAGGCCAGCTTCGTCACCGGCAGCTACTACGCGGTGGACGGTGGGTATCTGACGCGCTGAGCCCAGGTGTCAGGAAAGGAGGCTGGAGAACGATCAGCGGATACTACGCGGGATAAGGCCCCGTTACTTTTCCCGATGCGGCAGATGCCCTCTTCCCTTCTTGTCTGTGGTTTGGTGCTCATCGCGCAGCATGCCATCGCCCAAGGCTGCAGCGATGCCGGCGTTTGCACGGCCGGACCGATCGGCGAGATCCCCGTGCTGACCGACTCCACCAGCACCGAGAAAGAGCCCCGTCACTATGCCCGGATGACGTTCAGCTATGCCATCGGCGAGCGATCGACCACGGTGCTGCAGGTGATCCCGGAGGTCGGATTCGGCATCACCGATCGCTGGGGGTGCAGTTGCGCGTGCCGTACATGAGCATCGAGGGCGACCTCGGCAGCAACAGCGGCGTGGGCGACCCCGTGCTCACCACGTCCTACGCATTCATCAAGGAGGACCAGAGGCGGCTGGACGCGATGGTGGGCGTGAAGCTGAACTCCGGCAACGCGGACGACCCCTTGGAGGGCACGTCCACTGCAATGACCACGCGAAGCCTGCCCATGCCCTACCAGACCAGTTTGGGCACCACCGACCTGCTCGTTGGCGTGAACTACCGCCACAAGCGGTGGACCGGCGCCCTGGCCTGGCAGCATGTGCTGGTGCAGGAGAACAAGAACGACTACCTCCATCTCAACTGGCTGGATAACGCCGTTGGCCGCGCCTACTTCGAAAGCGCCGGCCTGGAGCGCGCGGACGACGCGGTGGCCCGGCTGCTCTATGCGATCCCCATCGGCAAGCTCACCATCCAGCCGGGCATCCTGGCCATCATGCACCTGGGCCAGGATACGCGGGAGCGGCCGCTCACCTTCGACAGAAGCGAACGGATCGCGATCGAGGGATCCGAAGGCCTCACGCTCAACCTCACCGCCGACCTCCGCTACAAGCTGAGCTCCTCCTGGTGGCTGGAGGCATCGGCAGGTGCGCCTTCGGTGGTGCGGGAAGTGCGGCCGGACGGGCTGACCCGGGCCTTGGTGGCCAACGTGGGCCTGCGCTTCGCGTTCTGAGCCCGCTTACCTTGGTGGAGTGAGGCTCCCCGCGCTTCTTGCAGCACTGCTGCTGATCATGGGCACGCATGCCCAGGTCGACCTGCCCGTCTTCGGCAAGCAGCAGGTGATCAACGGCTACGCGAAGGACATCGAAGGCGAGGTCCTCTCCTACTTCAGCGTGTACCCCGAGCATGCGACCACGGCCTTGCTGACTCGCTGCACGGATGGGACGAAGGCGATCGCATGGGAAACCGCCGCTGTGCCCTTCTATCCACAGGACGAGAACATCCCCTACTACTACTTCAGCTGGATCGCCGCGCACAACAGCACCACCAGTGGCGGTAATCGGAACTTCGATCTTTTCATTGGAGATGAAAAGGTGCTCACGTTCACTACGCACCATTCAACCCAGCCGCAAAGCTGGCAGGTGGACACGGTGGACGGAGTGGCGCTGGTGTTCGAATTCTCGAAGGCTGACCGACACGGCGATGCACACGGCTTTGCGCATTTACGCGTTCCCCGGAAGTACATAACGCCCGGCAAGCCGCTGCGGCTGAAGGTGGTGGGCCATGCCCAGAACAGCCCGGACTGGTTCATGACCTTCCGGTACACCTTCGAGGAGAAGGTGGAGGTGGACGTATTGCCGTTCGTGTATCGCGACTCAAAGCTTCCAATGCAGCCTGCGCAATTCACCGTGATGCACTTCGGCGAACCTACTGAACTCGAAGTGCGCCTTACTGGGGTAGCGCCCACCAAGCATCAGATCAAGAATGGACTGAACGTGTTCGAGACCCCAGTGCATGTCTCACCGTTGACTCCCGCAATCATGTTTCCAGAGGACCGAGCGGCACATCGTGCTCCAATTAGGGCGCAGGCTTCTTTGTCCAATCGTCCGGTACTGGACACAACGATTCTTGTCCGTCTCGCACCCCACCGCGACANNACCGACAAAGCATCCGATCATCAATGGACTGAACGTGTTCGACGTCCCTGTTCATGTTTCACCCTTGACTCCTGCCATCATGTTCCCAGAGGATAGGGCGGCACATCGAGTTCCGATACATGTTCAAGCTTCATTGCCCGATCGCCCGGTGCTTGACACTATCCTGCAAGTCCGACTCGCGCCATACCGCGACATCCACCTCGTTCACCACAGCCACACCGACATCGGCTACAGCCACCTGCAGGCCGAAGTGGAGGTGATCCAGAACAACAACATCTGGAAGGCGCTGGAGCTGATCGACCGCACCAAGGACTATCCCGAAGACAGCCGCTTCGTGTGGAACGTGGAGAGCCTCTGGGCCGTGGAGAATTTCCTGGGCAAGTGCAGTGAGGCGGACAAGCAACGCTTCATCGCGGCGGTGAAGAGCGGCAGCATCGCCCTCAGCGCGAACTACGCGAACATCCTCACCGGCCTCTGCACGCCCGAGGAGATGCACTGGATCGTGGAGTACGCCGATTCGCTGCGGAAGTGGTATGACCTGCCGATCACCATGGCGATGCAGACGGACATCCCCGGCATGAGCTGGAGCATGGTGGACGCCTACGCCGCGCATGGCATCCGCCACCTGAGCCAGGGGCCGAACTACATCCCCGACATGCCCGACGGCGGCGACCGCATCGGCAGCACCCTGCGCGAGCAGGGCGACAAGCCCTACTGGTGGAAGGGCACCACCGGCAAGGACAGCATCCTGGTGTGGACGGCCGGCCAGGGCTACGGCGGCTGGCACGGCTACACGGCCGGGGCCATCAAGGAACGCGGCACCCGGAAGATCGCCGCCTACATGAACGAGCTCGCCGCGAAAGGCTATCCCTACGAGATGGTGCAGTGGCGCTACAACATCGTGAGCGACAACGGGCCGGTGGACAGCACCCTCAGCGACTTCGTGCGCGAATGGAACGAGAAGTATGCCTCACCGCGGCTGATCATCTCGAACGTGGGCGATATGATGGCGCAGTGCGACCGGGAGTACGGCAAGCAGATCCCCACCTGGAGCGGTGACTTCACGCCCTATTGGGAGGATGGCGCGTACAGCACGGCGAAGGAGGAAGGCGAAGTGCGTGTGCTCAGCGCACGACTTTCCAACCTGATCGATGCGGCCAAGATCCTGAACAAGCCCATCGACCCGCACCTGCTCTACCGCGCCAAGCGCAGCATCGTGATGTGGCACGAGCACACCTGGGGCGCTTGGTGCAGCATCAGCGATCCGGAT
>DDRC01000183.1 GCA_002342985.1 Flavobacteriales bacterium UBA2426 | reverse complement strand
CACCAGAGCTGGAGCAGCGCCTGGGGCGACTTCGACAACGATGGCGACATGGACGTGCTCATTGGATCGAGCGGCGGAGGCGCCCATAAGCTGATGCTCAACGATGGCGCCGGCAACTTCACCAATGGCACCGCCGGCAGCGGCATGGACCTCGTCGCCGGCTCCAGCATCGAGTGGACGGCGCACGACTTCGACAACAACGGCTACGTGGACATCCTCGGCGGCGGCGGCCTCCACCTCAACAACGGCGATGGCACCTTCACCACGGGCAACACCTCCACGGGCAACCACGCGGTGGGCGACATGGATGGCGACGGCTTCCTGGATGTCTGCACCGGGAACGGCTACCAGCGGAACAACGGCAACGCCAACAACTGGATCCGCATCATCCCGGTGGGCGTGGTGAGCAACCGCGATGCGATCGGCGCCCGGGTGACCATCACCAGTGCGCTGGGCACCCAGATCCGCGACATCCGCAGCGGCGACGGCTTCCGCTACATGAGCTTCATCGGCGCCCACTTCGGCCTCGGCAGCGATACCGAGGTGGAGGAGGTGAGCATCCGCTGGCCCAATGGCACGGTGGAAGTGCTGAAAGCCCCGGCCATCAACGCCGTGCACACCATCTACGAGGGCCTGACCACCTCGGTCACCGACCGGGCGGAGGACGCCGCGCTGCGCGCGGTGCCGAATCCCGCGCAGGAACGCATCAGCTTCGCAGGCGCCCCCGTCGGTGCGCTGCTGGAGGTGCTCGATGCCACGGGCCGCATCGCCCTGAGCACCCGCTACCAGGGCATCCTCGACATCCAGGCGCTCACGCCCGGCCTCTACGTGGCCCGCATCAACGGCCCCGGGGGGACGGCGCAGTTGCGTTTCACCAAGGACTGACCGCCGGGCGGTCAGCCCCAAGCCGCCCAGAGGATGCCGCCGAGCGCAGCGAGCTCCATGGCGATGAAGCCGGGCGTCACCGCCCGCCAGAGCGCCCTGCCGCCCACGACGAGCACGATGAAGTGCTTTACCAGCGTATTCACCAGCGCCGCCAGCAGGATGGTGACCACGGCCTGCTGCTCCCACACGGGATCCATCGCCAGGCGCGACATCCCCAGCGTCACTGCATCCACATCGGTGATGCCGGCCACCGCGCCCGCAACATAGGTGCCTGCATCGCCGAAGCGCACGTTGGCCCACACCACCAGCCAACGTACCACCGCATAGAGCACCGCGAACTGCAGAGCGATGCGGAAATTCAGGGGATTGGCGAGCATCGGCGGTGCATCGCTCTCATCGGACCGCGTCCGGCGGAGGACCGCTGCCGACCCCAGCCCGGCCAGGGTAATCACCACGAGCGGGAAGGCCACGGTGCCCAGCAGGGCGCGATTCGCCGCGAAGACCTCCAGCAGCATGCGGGGGTACATGATGGCTGCGGCCGCCAGGATGCCCAGCGCCAGGTGCGCGGCCGTGCCCTGCCCGTCGCGCATCCTGCGGGCGAAGCCCAGCGCCACGGCCGTGCTGGAGACCAGCCCGCCCACAACGCCGGCCATCAGCGTGCCCCTTCCGCTGCCGAGGAACTTGGCCAGCAGGTAACCCACCAGGCTGATCCCGGAGACCAGCACCACCATGGTCCAGATCTCCTTCGGATTCCAGGTGCCATGCGGGCCAAAGCCCTCATTCGGCAGGAACGGGAGCACGAGCACGGTGATGACCACGAACTCGATGATGGCGCGCACCTCCTGCTCATTGAGCCGCGTGACGAAGCGGTGCAGCGGCAGCTTGAAGGACAGCAGCAGGAGCACCAGCACCGCGACGATGATGATGAAGAGCAGCTCGCCTTCGTAGGCCAGGCCGCCGAGCAGGAAGGTGATGAGCGCCGTCACCTCGGAGGTGGCGCCCACATCGCCGCGCCGGATGCTGGCACGGTACGAAGTGACCAGCAGCCCGATGAACCCTGCGAGGGACAGGCCGAAGAACCACGCCCCCAGGGAGTCAGCGGATAGCGCTGCGAGGAAACCGAGCAGCGCAATGAGGGTGAAGGTGCGCAGGCCGGCGAACTGCTTCTCCTGGGCGGTGGGCTCCTGCCCCGCATCAGCCCGCTCGCGCACGCGCTTGGCGAACTCCCGCTCCAGGCCGATCAGGAATCCGATGCCCGCAGCCACCGCCAGACGCACCAGCAGGTGCGCATCGGTCCTCGTCCAGGCGTCGGTCAGTTCATCCATGATGCGGCGCGCAAGGCGCGGTTAAGCTAAGGCCGGCGCGGCACCCGGGCAGCGGACGGGCGTCAGCCCTTCACGGCGCCGGGTCCCCTGCGGCGACCACGCGGTAGCGCAGGAGCACATCGCTCGAAACGGGTTCACGCCCGTCGGCATGGGCCTCCCGCAGGGCGGCGGGCCGGCTCCAATCCGGCGTCACCGCAGGCTCCGGGGGAAGCGGCAGGTCGAAGGCCAGCCAGGTGTGCTCCTCGATGTGGAAGCTGAGGACCCGCGCTGCGGATCGGCTGTTGAGCTGCGCCGTGGCCGGCACCACCAGCCGTCCATCCTCCTCCCGGAAGCGCGAGCGGTCGATGTCGGCGTAATGGTTGTCCTTCGGCCCGGCATAGAGGCTGACCCGCATGGCATCGGGGGCCTTCGCAGATTCGGTGATCCGCGCCAGGGGCACCATTACCTCCACCTCCAGCACCAAGGCATGCCCGTCAATCAGCGGCGGCCTCGGGATCGACAGCAGGCTGAGGCCCGACACGCCGAAGAGCGCCACCTGGCCCAGCAGCACAGACAGCCCTGCCGCCTTCCAGAAGTGCGCCCATTCCGTGGCATGGACCAGCTTGGTTCCCAGCAGGCCGAGGAGGAAGCCCCCGATGAAGCCCGCCGGGATGAGCATGAAGGCGATGGCCATGCCCCGCCCGCCCTCGAAATCGCTCACCCCGTGCAACCGGGTCACCTTGTCGGCCACCGGAGCCGTGACGACGGCGGTGATGATGGCCGTGAGCAGGGCGACGGCAAGGGCGATCTTCCAGGACATCCGGGTGAAGATCGCCATCTTCGGCACGCCATGAGCGGCAAGGTCACCATCACCGTGGAAGGTCGGTCCGGAAGCGTGACCTACGAGTCGGAAGGCCGCCGCATCACGGGCTGGTGGGAGTTCGCCGGCGGCGATGCCGTGGTGATCGTGCACATCAGCAGCGCATCGGAATGGCAACATGGCCATCCTTGGGCGGTGGCGCAGCGCGCGGGGATCATGCGCTTCGTGGCGGATGAGGTGATCCGGCAGAAGGCCGGCGGCTGCCGGGCCGATATCGACGAGGATGGCGGATGGATCACCATCAAGCGATGACGTTCGACGCATGAAGTCTTCAACCGACAATCAGGAAGCTGCTGCTGCATGGTATCGGCGGTACCGTTCGCTGCGGTTCAAGTTCGGGCTATTCATGGGCGTTTCGGCGCTCATCTTCGCTGCGGTCATGTTGTTCGGGAAGAAGGTCCTCTCCGTGGCCCCCGCGAGCGGGGTTCAGCTGGGCGAATGCGTGCGCACCGAAAGCCACATCGCCACGCTCATCCGGGCCACCGACCCGCACCTGCCCGAGATCACTGGCCGCGGCGGGAATACCACCACGAGCATCAGCATCCTGCTCATTCCCCTTGATGGCAACGAGCCCAAGAAGATCCTCATCGCTGAGGGCCTTGCGCCCAACGAGTACGCGCTGGCACGAATCCTGGGCAGCGATGGACAGGTCCTGTGGTTCGACGTCAACCCCGGCTCCAAGGCCAGGGCGGGTTCCATCGGCGGTGTGGACCTGCGGCGCCACGCGCTGCTGCAGCCCGCTGAGGTGCGCGACCCATCCGTGCCGCAACCGGGCGCACGCATCACTCCGGATCCCGACCGCTTCCTTTCCGCCGGCTTCATCGTCGCCGATGGTCATTGGCTCGGCCTGCATGCGGAAGAGGAGCTTCTGGGCGAGTTCGCTCCGAGGAAGTTCGTGCGCCGGGTTGTCCCGCAGGAGAACCGGAAACGCATGCGCCGCTTCCATCGCGGCGCGCTCGAGGCGCCTGTTGATGGCAAGTACCACCGCATCCTGGGCATGGCCCCGGTCGGCGAAGAAGAATACCTGAACGCCGCCTTCCTGCGCATGGACGATAAGAGCGAAGCGCTCCGTTTGGCGGACCCCGATGGCGCCTTGATGATCCACACATCCGCGCCGGGGCTGAAGGGCCTCGCCATCGTCTCGCGCGTGGATACCGCCGGCCGCATCCTGTGGAGCGCCGACACCGGGATCGACCGCTTCCACCTCACGCAGATCCTTCCGGGCGAGCGTTCATTCGCCTTCGTGGGCACGCGGCCCAGCGAGGAGGGTAAGCTTGCGGAGCCATTGGTTGTGATCGTGGACAACGCGACGGGGAAGGCGGCCACCCATTCATTGTGGCGCTAGGGCGCGCTTGAGGAGCGCATCAGCTCTCCCAGCTGAGTTCCCGGTCGATCATGGCGATGCGCTGATCGCTGAGCTTCAGCACCTGGTCCAATTGGCGGTTCATGGTGGAGAACTCCAGGAACGCCATGAGGAATCCGTTCTTCACGCGCTTGTCGGCGAAGTAGGGCGCGAAGTCCTCCAGGCGCATCACCACGTCCTTGCCCATGTACAGCTCCAGGGTTGGCCCGAGGTCGATGAGCTCGTACGCCGGCTTGTAGATCACCTCCTCCGAGTCGAAGCGGAAGTGGTCCTCCTCGGCCTTCACCTTCTCGTAGAGCTGCTCCAGCTTCAGCAGGGCCGTCTTCACGCTGTCGTTCGAGAGGAGGGCGAGGCTGCCGGAGTTCATCAGCTCCTTGAAGGTGAAGTTGATGGGGTAATAACGCTGCCATCCATAGATGGAGATGCAGTCCTTGTTGAAGGCCTTCCAGTCGGAGATGGGCTCGCCGTCGATCTTGGCGATGATGCGCTGGGTGGCGCTGATGCACTCGGCGCGCACGGCGATGAAGTCCCTTGCCTTCTCCTGGTTCGCGACGAGGTCGGCCTTGATGTTCTCCAGGTACCTGATCTCCCGCGCACGCGCCTTCCGCAGGTCGTTGTTGTTGTTGATCTGCAACGCGATCAGGATGCCGATCACCACCAGCACGATCTCGCCCACGGCATAGACCAGGTAGCGGGTGAAGCGGTTCTCCTTCAGCAGGCGCTGGCGGATGGTGTTGAAGATGCGGGGCATGGGAGGTGCGCAGTCCCGTAGGGACTAGCTATGGGTTGATCGAAGGTGGCACCGTGGATTCCGTGCCGTCAGGTACGGCATGTGTCATTCGATGGGCTTGAAGACATACTGCTCATCGTGCTGGACCTCGAACTCCCTCAGGACCTCGAGGTATTCTTGCTGGAAGCTCTTATGACGATGGTGCTCTTCCTGGTTCTTGATGTAATCGACCACCCGTGGAACATCACCTTTGGAATAGGAGAATGCGCCATAGCCCTCCTGCCAGGAGAACCTGCCTCGAACAAAGCCCTTCTGGTTGATCCATCTCGAGGAATCCTGCTTCACTATGTTGCATCAATTCGGAAAGGGACTGCGTAGGCCGCATGCCGAAGAGGATGTGCACGTGATCGGGCATGCCATTGATCTGTAGGAGCTTGTGGCCATGGTTCTGGATGATACCCGTGATGTACCGGTACAGCTCATCCTTCCAGGTCGGGGAGATCAAGCTGGCCCGGTTCTGCACAGCGAAAACGGCTTGGATGTGGATCTGGGTGTAGGTATTGGCCATGAGCCGAACATGCTCCGTTGGGTCATTCGAATATGCGGAATATCTGGCGTTGCTCACCAATATCGCGTCCCTACGGGACGCTTCGGCATTCTGGGTCATTGGTGGGCTATCCATGTCTCGTCCCTTCGGGACGTCACATACCCTGATCGCGGTATTCCACCGCACCCATTCCGTTCGGACCTTCGCGCCCCCTATGGAAGCGAAGCGTGAGCGCACGGTGAGCCTGGACCAGCTGTCCGAAGCGGCGTGGGCCACCGTGGCCGGCGTCACCGTGCCCGCCGATGCCGCCGACCGCAACCTGGTGCTGCGCCTGCTTGAACTGGGCTTCGTGCCCGGCGAGCGCGTGCAGGTGGTGCGCGAGGCGAAACCCGGCCGCGACCCGCTCGCCATCCGCCTGGGGCATACCACGTTCGCGCTGCGCCGGCGCGAGGCCGCCTTCATCCAAGTCATCGCCAACAGCTAGATGAGCGGCCCCTCTCCCGCCCTGCCCCGGCGCATCGCCCTGCTGGGCAACCCCAATTGCGGCAAGACGGCCCTCTTCAACCTGCTCACCGGCAGCCGCCAGAAGGTGGCCAACTACGCCGGCGTCACCGTGGAGCGCAAGGAAGGCGTGATGCGCACGGCCAGCGGACGACGCATCCACGTGCTCGATCTGCCCGGCGCCTACAGCCTGAACGCGCTCAGCACCGACGAGGCCGTGACGCGCGACGTGATCACCGGTCACAGCCAGGAGGCACTGCCCGACCTGCTGGTGTGCGTGGCCGACGCCACCAACCTGCGGCTGCACCTGCGCCTGGTGCTCGAGGCCCGGCAGCTCGGGCTGCCACTGCTGGTGGTGCTGAACAAGATGGACCGCGCCAAACAGCTCGGCATCCGGATCGACAAGGCGCTGCTGTCGCGCGAGCTGAATCTCCCCGTGGTGGAGACGGTGAGCGTGCACGCGCACGGCGCTGATGAGCTGCGCGCCCTGCTGGATGCGCCGATGCGCGATGCGCCGCCCGCACATTGGAGGCCGCCCGGCGTGGAGCAGGTGCTGGCCACGCAGCGCGATGTGCTCGGCATCTTCAACCGCACCGTCACCGCGCCGGCCATCGACCAGGACCCGAGCATCCGCATCGACCGCTTCCTGATGCATCCGTTGTGGGGCTTCGCAGTGCTGGCGCTGGTGCTCTTCGCCACCTTCCTGGCGGTGTTCTCCGGCGGCGACATGCTCTCCGGCTGGATCGAGGACGGCTTCGGCGCCATCGCGGGCCTGGTGGAAGCCAACATGCCTGAAGGCCCCTTGCGCGGCCTGCTGGTGGAAGGCGTCATCGGCGGCGTGGGCGGCGTGATCGTCTTCCTGCCGCAGATCCTCATCCTCTTCCTTTTCATCCTGGCGCTGGAGGCCTCGGGCTACCTGCCGCGCGCGGCCTTCCTGCTGGACAAGCCCATGAGCGCTGCCGGGCTGTCCGGCCGCTCGTTCATCCCCCTGCTGAGCAGCTTCGCCTGCGCCATACCGGGCATCATGGCCACGCGCACCATCAGCCATTGGCGCGACCGGCTCACCACCATCCTCATCGCGCCGCTGATGGCCTGCTCGGCGCGCATCCCCGTGTACACGCTCCTCGTCGCTGCCCTCTTCCCCGACGATGCCATGGCCGCCGCCCTGGTGATGGTGGGCCTCTACGTGCTCGGCGTGGTGGCCGCCATGACGGTGGCCTGGGTGATCAAGCGCAGCGACAAGCACGCGGCACGCTCCCCGCTGATGATGGAGCTTCCGGCCTACCAATGGCCCGATGGCCGCAGCCTGGTCATCGGCCTGTGGGAGCGCGCCATGATCTTCCTGCGCCGTGTGGGCACCATCATCCTCGCCCTCACGATCGTGATGTGGGCGCTCTACACCGTTCCCTCACCGCGCGAGAATGGTCGCAGCCTGGCCGGCGAACTGGGTCACGCGCTGCACTACGTCTTCAAGCCCATCGGCTTCAACGAGCAGATCTCCTTCGCGCTGGTGCCCGGCATGGCCGCTCGTGAAGTGGTGGTGAGCGCGCTGGGCACCGCCTATGCCATGGACGGCGATGAGGGCGAGGTGGACGAACAGCTCCGCGAGCGCATCACGCGCGAATGGCCGCTGGCCACCAAGCTCTCGCTGCTGCTGTGGATGGTGTTCGCGCCGCAATGCCTCAGCACCTTCGTGGTGGTGAAGCGCGAGACCGGCTCGTGGAAGCAGATGTGGATCATGGGGGGCTACCTCTTCGGGCTGGCGTACCTTGCCAGCCTCATCACCTACCAGCTCACCGCATTCCTCACCACTCCGTGATGCAGACCGCGCTCACCATCGCCATCGTGCTCGGCGCCGCGCTTTACCTGGCTTGGGTGTGGGCACCGAAGCGGAAGTCCGCGCAGGCGGGTCAGTCGGCCGGCAGCGTGGCGTGCGGCCCGTGCACCGGCTGCGCCGGATGCGGCGAGCACTGAACCCTGCTGCCTCACAAGCGCCCCAGCACGCGCTCGATCCCATCGCGCAGCTTCTCGCACGCACGAATGGTGTCGCTCAACAGTTCCGCGCGCGGGGTCAAGGTGCTCTCGCGCAGGGCATCCACCAGCCCCACCAGCGCCGCGCAACGCGCATCCAGCGAGATGCCCTGCTCCATGCACGCCTCGATGTCGGCGATGAGGCCCTCATCCACGAGGCCATTGCGCAGCTCCGTCTGCAGCATGAGCGCGTTGCGGCTCAGGGCGCGCAGCGCGCGGGCGAGTTCCTGGTCGGTCATGGTTCACGCATCGGCGAACGACGCGGGGCGAAGATGCGAGCTAGCGCACCTCCAGCACCTGCCCTTCCTCCACCCAGGTCTGTGGCCGCACTCTGAACTGCCCTCCGCTCCCGTCCGTAACGATCTCGAGCGTACCGATGGTCGGTCGGCCGTATTCCATGGTCCGGAATACGAGCGCACCGTTGAAGGCATCCGCCTCGAACGACCAGCCCTGCGGTCGACCGGACATGCCGACCGGATGGTGTGCGACCGGGATGAACACCTGCGCACCATCAGCCCAGGCGAGCACGCCAGCGCCAAGCCCACTGGCCAGTCGCTCCGGAGTCAATACCTCGCCTTCGTGCAGCTGGAAGAAGCCCAGCACGCCCCAGCGCTCACGGGACATGAGCAATTGAGTGCCGGGCATCGGTGAGATGCCCCGGATGAAGCGGCCCTGCTCGTTGGTTCCATCAATTCGCTCGCGACGGCCGGTGATCACCAGGTCATCCACCTCGTCGCCGTTCAGGTTCACGCGTTCATCCGGCGGCACACCCGGCGGCACGATCACCTGCGGCTCGCTCTCTTCATGCCCGAACTCGTATTCACGAACGACCTTGGGCTTCGGTGGCACGTGATCACCCTCCGCGCCATATCCATTCGGCACACGCACCGCCTCGATGGAACGGACCACGATCCGCCCATACGGGAAGGGCAATTCGAAGTTGAACGCAGCGATGCTCGTGCCGAGATCATTCGCGCTGCGAATGACCAGCGTGCGGACGCCGGGGTGCTCGCCGGTTCCGTACCAACCATCCTGATCCGCTGTGATCGCCGGTCCGAACGGGCGCTCCAGCAACCAGAATTCCGTGGGCTTATCCTGGTCGGTCCAACTCAGTTGCTTGAAGCGGATGCGCGCGGCGAGCTCCGCAGTATCGAGTCGCGCGGCGCTGTCCAGGGTGAACCAGCGCTGGTTGCTCGGTGTGCTCCACATCAGCACAGCGGTGCCGCTCAGCGTACGCACACCCACCTTATGCAAGCCATGGTATCCGGGTTGCTCGGGATCGGAGATCTGAATGGTGCGGCTGGTGATCAGCAGATCAGCGCGCCCATCGCCGGTCACGTCCACGTACTCATCAGGCGGAGGGCCGGGGATGATGCGGTCGCCTTGGGCAGTCGCGTGGAGACCCAGGTAAAGGCCGGCCAGCAGCAGCACTACCGACCTGCACGGGTCCACTGAACGACAGCTGGAAATGCGCATCAGTGCAACACGAGTATGCGTTCGTGCAGCCTTCCGCTGTGCACCACATAGCTGCCAGCAGGCCACGTGGAACAGTCCAAGCTGAAGGTGTTTCCCTGTGTGCTGGCGCGAAGGACCTCGCGGCCCAAAGCGTCCAGTACACGCAACTCTCCAAGCGCCCCGCCGTTCGAGGCGGTGATCACGATGTACCGATCGGCAGGTACGGGAGCCGCGGACCAGGCGTGATCGCTCGGCGGAGCAGTGATGCTGGTCGTCAGGTCATCGCCCTTCACCACGAAGCTGCCATCACCGTTCAGCTGCGCCAAGGGCGCGAACGTGATGGAGTCGTTGTATCCGCCCGCCAGGTGCAGTTCACCGGCTTCGCCGCAACGCAGCCGGTTCACCAGAAGAGGGCCGACACCACGGTCCACGTATGCGTCGAGCACCGTACCCTCCGGGTCGAAGTGCGCCACGACCAGGCCATAAGGAAGGTCCGTTCCAAGATCAGGCACCTCGAACGTATCGACGAAGATGTTCCGCCCGAAGTAGCCGCCGGCCCACACATGGTCGTTCGCGTCGACATCCGCGGAAAGCAGTTCGTGGGTCCCGATGCCATTCCCGGCGCGGATGCCCCACATGGCGGTCCCTTGCGGGTCCACTTTCCACAAGGTGATGTCGTAGGTGGTCAACGTGCCGGCGATCGGCAGGTCGATGCCATCGATCAGGTAGCCGCCTTCACGGGTGGTGGCGACGATCACGTTCCCCTCGCTGTCCGTGGCGATGCTCTTGATCTCGTCGTAGTTGAAGCCCGCCCAGGCCTTCACCCACGCTTCCTCGCCATCCGGGGTGTACTTCACCACGAAGGCATCGTCGCTCTGTCCGCTGGGCATAAAGTTGGGCAGGGTGTCCGTGGCGAAGAAGGCGGTATCGCCCCTGAAATCACCGCCCAGGAAGACGTTCCCTGCTGGATCCAGGGCCAGGGCGTTGCACACGGTCTGCCCGAGGCTTTGGTCGCTGGTGCACTGCGGACGCAAGGACCAGATGCCATTCCCATTGGCATCGAGCTTCATCAGGAAGCCTTGTTCCCGGTTGTTGCAGGCATCCAGTTCAGGAAGGCCGGTCACCTGGAGCGCGGTCTTGTACTGCCCGGCCACGTACAGGTCGTTGTTGGCATCGGCCACGATCCCGCGGCCCCATTCCAGTCCGGTGCTCGCCGTCCAGCCATAGCGCTGCGCCCAGAGCGCTGTGCCGTTCGCATCGTATTGCGCCACGAGGATGTCCATGTTGCCCAGCCTGCTCAGCGCGGTGGCACCGATGGTGATGCTGGGGCTCTCGAAATAGCCGGTGATGGAGATGCGTCCCTGCGCGTCCACCGTCACATCCCAGGCCTCATCGAAGTTGACGCCGCCCGCGCCGCGCACCCAGAGCGGCGTGCCATCCGCCGAGAACTTGGCCACGAAGAGGTCGCTCTGCCCGGCGCTGGTGAGCGGCGGCAGGGCGCCGATGGTGAGCGTGCCGTAGTAGCCGCCGCAGACCACGGTGTTGCCGGCCGCGTCCACCGCGAGCCCGTGCATGCTGGGCTGGATCTGCCCGGTGAGCTGCCGCGCCCACTGCCAATTGAACTGTGCGTTGAGCACATGGTGGAGCACCAGCGCGGCAAGGAAGAGGAGCAATCGGGTCATGGGGATCTTCAAGGTTGCATCGGCGCGGTCACCGCACCACGAAGGGTTGATCGGCGGGCACCAATGCGCCAACGCGCATCTTCACCAGGTCCATCCGCACGCGTGGCTCAATGCTGAAGGATCCGTGCCAGGTCTTGCCGTTCGCCACCGTTCGGAACACGTAATGCTGGGCCCTCAGGTTGGGCGATACGGTCATCATTGACGACTGGTGCCCATAACCCCAATAGGCCACTTGGATGGAACCGTCCGTGTAGCAGATGGTCGGTATGCGCAGATCGTCCTGCACGGCGGTGTCGATGGCCGCTACGTGATCACCGTTAGCGAACTGCTTGACACGCCAGTAGCCTTGCGCATCGCGGGCATTCAACAGGATGGTGCCCGGCAGGTTCATCACATGGAGATAGCAGGTGCCTGAGCTGCTCGGCTCATCATCCGTGCCGCTGCGGAAGCCCTGCACCACCAGGTCCGGGATCCCATCGCTGGTGATGTCGATGCTGTCATTGGGCGCGAAGCCGCAGTAGTTGCGGTCGAAATCGGGCTGTGCCGGGAGGATGAGCCCCAGCATGCATGAATGCACAAGGAGCAGGGCTCTCATCGCGGATCAAGCATGATGTCCACCGGTGCGAAGGTCGGTCTTCCTTCCAGTGGTGGATAGACCTCCTCATCGTATCGGCCACACAGCGGGTATACATCGTTGTTGGTGATCGGCACCACCCTGCGTCGCAGTCCACCCAGGCCTCCATTGCGTTCATCCTGCACCAGGATGGCGTATCCCGAATAGTCCAGCCGGGCCGGGACCACCAGGACGTAGTTGTCGCCGGCGAACGGGAACTCATGGCCCTTGTACCGATCGAAGTGCGGTTGCCAGGTGCGGTCGGGCAGGGTGCTGCGACCATCATTCGGCCGGAACCGGTTCCATTCCTGACCGTTGATCATGGCCGGCAGGTTGTTCGTGTCGAGCAGGGTGATACGCAGGCAGGGCTCGTCCGCCGCGCTGTTCAAGCGATGAGGATGCACCACGATGATGGCGGCGAAGTCGTAACCGCAGTGCTGGGCGGCCAGTGCGATGGGCGCAAGCGCGAGCAGCAGCAGAACGGAGCGCATGTCGCACCGTACACGCGATCCTCATTGAGGTTCGAAACTGCTCCTTCGGGCTCGCTTCCATACGTCATCCCGGGCAGCCCTTCCCCGCACCGAAGCGTGATGCCAGAACAGCTGCCGGTCGGCAAGGCCGGGTCAGGAGGACGCCAGGGCGAGCACTTCATCCATGCTGAGCGCTGCGCCTTCGGCCATGCTGCGCGCCAGCACATCGGGCGCCATGGCCTTCTCCAACTCGGCACGGACGCGCTCGAACAGACTTTGCGTCACGCGCCAGGGTGAGTAGCGGATCGAGCTGCGCTGCGCCTCCGCCGCACCGAAGAGCCGGCCAGCCCGCTCGGCATCGCCCTACAGCAGCAGCGCCCAGGCGAGGCCGGCCCAGTGCGCCATCATGGCCGCACGGTAGCCGCCCAAGCGGGCCGCTTCGATGCCTTCCCGGAACAGGGTCCGGGCCTCCTCCACCCTCCCTTGCAGCAGTGCGCAATAGCCGCCGCCGTTCAAGGCCCAGCCCACCGTGCCGGCGATGCGCTGGCTGTTGGCCGAATCAAGGCACAGGGCGTATTCCCGGCCTGCTTCGGCGTAGTTGCCCATCAGCATGGCCAGGTTGCCCTTGGCCAGGTGCAGACTGCTGTGCAACAGGCGCCGTGGATGGGTGCGCGCAAGGCGCTCCGCCTCCTCGAGGTCCGCGGCCGCGAGCTCCGTCTGCCCGGCGCGCATGCGGATCTCGTGGTTGAAGCAGAGCCCCAGCCCCACGAGGAATCCATCGCCGTTGGCGCGCCCCACGCGCAGCGTATGCGCCATGGTCTCACCGGCCAGCGGGTCATTGGCGCCGATGCGCGACATGCCGAGGAAGAGCCAGGCGAAGAAGACGAGGTTGGGTGGGATGCCCGGTTCCGCATAGCACTCCACCGCCCGCTCCAGATAGGCCACGCCCACATCCAGGTGCTCCGCGTAATAGCACATGGTACCGGCCGCGAAGAGCACACCGCCGCGCAGGATGGCGGGCATCTCAGCGAAAGCGGTTGGGTCCTTCGCCAGGGCATCGAGCCCGGTGCTCCGCAGCCAATCCAGCGCTTCGCCGCGGTAGCCCCGCAGCAGCCAGAACGTATTGAGGTGCGCCACCAGGGTCCACACGGTGGGCACATCGCCGCGGTCCATGGCGGCGCGGATCACCGTGCGCAGATCCGCGTAACCCTCCTCCACGCGGTCCATCCAAGGAATGACGTTGTCCGTACTGGCGTGAACGTAGGATTCCTTCACGAGCTCCATGCACCAGGCCTGCAGGCGCTCCATGGCCTGGTCGCGTTCGCCATGGGCATCCAGTTCCTCCAGGGCGAATTCACGCACCACGTGCAGGAGCTGGAATCGGGGACCGGTGTCCGCGTCGTGCGCGCCGCTCGGCGCCACGCGCACCAGGCCCATGTCCACCAACTGCTCGAGGGCATCCATGGCGTCGAGCCCCAGTGCGGCGGCATCGGTCACGGCGGCGGCCAGCTCAATGGTCCAGCGCTCGCTCAGCACGGCGAGCCGCCGGAAAAAGGTCCGATGGCCGGGTACCAGCAGCTCATGGCTGGACCCGATGGCGGCCCGCATGGTGCGCTGCCGTTCGGGCAGGTCGCGTGGGCCGCGTTCCAACAGGTCCAGCGTGCGGTGCATGCGCTGCTCCAAGGCCACGGGCGTGAGGTACTTGGTATGCGCGGCGGCGAGCTCGATGGCCAGCGGAAGTCCATCCAGGCGGCGACAGAGCGCGGCAACGGCCTGCAGGTTGGCCGTGTCGAGCGGGAGCTGCGCGGCACGGGCCCGCGCGCGGTGGATGAAGAGCTCCACCGAGGGACAGGCCATCAGGCGTGCGATATCGCGCTCCTGCTCCGGAGGTTCGGCCAGCGGGGCCAGCGTGAAGACCTGCTCGCCCACGAGGTGGAGCGGCGCCCGGCTGGTGACCAGCACCTTGAGCCGCGGAGCATGGTCGAGCAGATCGCCCACCACGGGTGCAGCATCGAGCACGTGCTCGAAGTTGTCCATGAGCAACAGCAATTGCCGGCCGGCCAGCTCCGTGCGGATGCGCTCCAGCAGGTCCGCACCGCTGTCCACGAGGCCCAGCGCTGCCGCGATCGCCGGCACCACCTGTTCCGGCCGTGCCACGGGGGCCAGGGCCACGAAGCGTGCCCCGTCGGCCATGAGCGGCTGTACGTCATGCGCCACGCGCAGGGCCAGGTGGCTCTTGCCGGTGCCGCCCGTGCCGGTGAGGGTCACCATGCCCACATCGGGCCGCAGGAGCAGCTCCCGCAGCGCCGCGCGCTCGGCATCGCGGCCGATGGTGGCGCTGCGCATGGCGGGCAGCGCGACCCCCGTCACCACGGTGCGCTTCGCCGCGAAGCGCTCGCTGAGCAGCAGGGCGAGGTCGTTGCGCAGCTGCTCGGTCAACTGGGCGGGCGTGCTGAACTTCTGATAGCTCACGGCACCGCTCCCCCTGATGCTGTCCAGCAGCCTGGTGAGCCTGGCATCACGCTCGGGGACGTCCTTGATGTAAATGAGCTGCGGGCGCCCGCCGGAGAGCAGGTACTCATCCTCCAGGCCGCTCACCGTCATCTCCGGTGCCACCCAGCCGTAGCTGCCCGCGTAGATCCCCACGAAGATGTCGCTCTGATCGAGGTAGGCGCGATATAGCTCGCGCGGCGGATGAGGACGCGCACCGGCCTCGAAGAAGACGGGGATGAGGCGCAGCGACTCCACGGCCTCGCGCACGGCGCGCCGCTCCTCGCGCAGCTCCTCGATGGTGCTGCTGATGAAGACGCGCAAGCGCTGATCGGGCGTTCGGATGTCGGCCATTGGGCATGGTGAAAGTACCGTTTGCGCCGGAGGCCTCGGCACCGTCCAAAGGGAGGGGGCGTGCCGCTGCCTTGCCGCCCGTCGGACGGCCATCCGGTTCAGTCCAGCGTCATCGCATACCGTCGCTCCTCCATCGCCCGGCCGCTGGGCACCAAGGCCGTGCCGTCCCAGTGCAAGTACTCCTTGCGCAGGATGCGGGTGATGGTGTTCGTGGGCACCTCCGCCTCTTCCTCTTCTTCCGGTTCTTCGTAGGTGCTGGTCACACGCACAATGGTGTTGGCCTCGCCCTCCATGTCCGACGGGTAGACGAACCCCACGTTCTCGCTGAACTCCCCATCGGGCGTGCCCATCAGATCGGCCACGTGGTGGAAGCGGCCGCCGCTCCAGAACACCACCACTTCGCCGGTGGTGCAGCCGCAGCCGCCCACGCAGGGCACCGCGAGCGTGATCACATCATCCACGTTGCGCAATCCGCGGTGGCCGTGGTCGAGTACCTCTTCGAAGCCCCACGCGAAGCTGCGTACCACGATGCGGTCGAGTTCACGTCTATCCTTCACCGCCACGAGGCGGTAGCTGAAGTCGTAGCGCCCCGTGTCCGACGGCGTCACGTGATCGATGCCGGCCACGAACTTCACGGTGGGGTCGCCCTGGCTGCCGAAGGTGCGCTGCGCCAGGTTCCCGCCCCAGGTCCAGCCTTCCACGTCGCCGAAGGCCACGCGGTACCAGTGGCTCATCACCCCGTTCAGGACCAGGGTGTCCTCGGTGGCCTCCAGCACCTGAACCAGGTCACCGGCCACGGCCTTCAGCACTACGGGCGCTTCCATGGCAGGCTGCTCATGCACGGGCGCATCGCTGAACAGCACATAGGCGGGATCGGCCTCCTCCGGGAAGATGTATTGCGCGCGGGGTGTGTGGTACACGAAGACCGGGTCCTGCGCTTCGGCCAGCACGGCGGTGAGCAGCAGAAGGGTTGCGATGGAACGCATGGGGCGGCTGGCAGCCCAAAGGTGCGCATGTTCCTCCAGACGGTATGGGAGGGTTTGATCCGCCGCAGGAGCTCTTCGGATGGGCTTGGCTACCTTGTATCGATGAAGCGACCTTCCCTGCTCATCGCCCTCTTGCTCGTGAGCACCAGTGTCGATGCGCAGCCTCCCCGTCCCATCGGCTTCGCGGACACGCTGCTCTTCAACGACAGCCTGCGGTACACGGCATTCGGCTATGATGGTCCGGCACCGCTCTTCGTGCAGGCCTGGTTCCCGCTGGACAACCCGCCGGTGGGCGTGCGCTTGACCTACGCCCAGCTTCGCGAGCGGATGCTGGAGGCATCACTGCAGCGCGTGCACAACGAACTGCTGTTCCGCATGGACAGCGCCTTCATCGAGTACTGCCTGCGCTACCCATTCGATGGCGATGCCCCCATCGACTACACGCCATTCACCGAACAGCAGGCGAAGGACAGCCTCTTCGTGCTGGGCACCCGTGCCATCAAGGCCGAATTGCCCATGCATGGGTCCAGGCCTGTGATCGTCTACCACCACGGCGCCCAAGGCTTAAGCGACGAGAACGCGGGGATGGCCGAGCACTTCGCGGCCAACGGGTTCGTCTTCCTCTCCTGCAACTTCCACTGGCCCTTGGAGAACGCCATGTACGGCACACCGCTCACGTGGGAGCCCGATCGCAGCAGCATCCGCACCATGCTGCGCTTCGCGCGACAGATCGCCAACGGGGGCAAGGTCTTCTGCATCGGCCACAGCTGGGGCGCGCAGGAGGGCTGGTGCACACTGCACGAACCGGGCCTTGCCGATGCCTTCATCAGCCTGGAGACCACCCTAGAATGGAAGACCGACACTGCCGAGGTGCGCGACAAATGGCCGCATGTGCTGGAGGCCATCACCACGCACCGCTACCCGATGCCCATCCTGCTGGTGGCCGATACCGAGGGCGAACCGCCCTTCCCGATGTTCCGCGGCGTGCGCGGCGACCTGCGCTACCTGGACCCCAAGCAGCCCTTCGGCCACGAGAGCTTCACCAGCGCCTACCTGCTGCGGTTGGCAGGAGCCGGGCGCTTCGCGCTGCCGGACCGCGAGGCCTTGCAGGAACAGCGCGAGCTGCACGCCGCCTTGCTCGATGAATTGCTCGCCTTCCTGCAAGCACAGGCCGGCATGCCTTCAACCATACCGCAACGCCCCGGAGGCGACCCCTTCCACCGCTACTGACCGCAGCGCCAAGCGCGTCACGGATCAGTCGTGCGGCGCGGGATGAGCGGGACGCACCACCAGGGTGGTCCCTTCCAGCTTCACGCCATCCAGCTTGTCGATGGCCTTGGTGGCGGATCGCGCATCCTTCATCTCCACGAAGCCGAAGCCACGCGTTTCCCCGGTGATCGGATCGGTGACCACCTTGGCGCGCTCGACCTCGCCGAAATGGCCGAAGAGCAATTCGAGGTGGAGTTCGGTAATGGCATGGTTCAACCTGCCCACGTAGATGTTCATACGTCAGGGTTTAAGGGTGAGTAAGATGTGAACCGCGCTGACCTGAACGGCCGGACCCGAAGGCCCCGAGAGCACGAATGGCGCCAGTCGGCGCAAGATACGAAAATCTGCGCGACCGCTTGTCCGTATTCCTTGGATCAAGCACGGCCTGCTGCCTCCCCGATGATCATGCGCCGGGCACCGCGGCATCATGCCCGGTGCCTGCACCGGCGCGGGCTCGGAACTTCAGGGGGCTTCCAGCCGACCGCGGCCATGCATCGATCGGATGCCTTCCCGCTGCAATGGCGCACACCTTGGTGGCACGGTGACCCTCCCCGGCTCGGAGCGCATCTTCGCGCCATGCGCAGCCTCATCCCCTTCCGCGCCGCCGCCATCGGCCTGCTGGTGCTCTTCACTGCGGCCATCGCGTTCCAGCTGGTGGTGCTCGCTGGCTTCATCCCCACGGAACTGGTCTGGGGCGGGCGCTTGCAGAACGAGGAGGAACGCACGGTGGGCGCGCTCGTCAGCATCACGATCCTGCTCGTCTTCGTTGCGCTCGTGCTGGTCCGAATGGGCCTTATCGGTCGTTCAATGCCGGCAGTGGGCAAGTGGGGCCTATGGGTGGTGTGCGCGCTCTTCGCCCTCAACACCATCGGAAACCTCATGGCGCTCGACCTGCGCGAGACCTTGATCTTCACACCGATCACCTTGGTAAGCGCACTACTGGCGGCGCGCGTGGCCTTGGGCGAATGATTCATCGTCGTTACCGCGCGGTGGTCAGCTTCATAGTCGATCAGATACCGTTCATTAGCCGCATGACGATGCGCATCCCTATCCCCTACTCGCTCCTTCTCATCGTCGCGCTGCTTTCTGGTGGCCATGCGTCCGCACAAGTGCTGCCCTCCTACGCGCTCTTCAACGCCAAGGGCGGCAAGGTGTCGCACAAGCAGCTCCTGCGCACGGTGGCCGCGGCCGATGTGGTGCTCTTCGGCGAGCTGCACAACAACGCCATCGCGCATTGGCTGCAGCTGGAGGTGGCGCGCGACCTGGCCGCGCGCGGCGGGCTCGTGCTCGGCGCCGAGATGATCGAGGCAGACGACCAGGCCACCTTGGACCGCTACCTGAAGGGCGAGATCGACCAGGCCGCATTCGACACGCTGGCCCGCCTGTGGAAGAACCACCCCACCGACTACGCGCCGCTGGTGGAGCTGGCCAAGGAGCGCCAGCTGCCCTTCGTGGCGGCCAACGTGCCGCGCCGCTACGCCCGCGCCGTGAGCAAGGGCGGCTTCGAGGCCCTCGATACCGTGCCCGCCGATCAGCGCCGCTTCATCGCCCCGCTGCCCATCGCCTTCGACCCCAATCTGCCCGGCTACGTGAAGATGCTGGCCATGATGGGCGACCACGCCACGCCGAACATCGTGAAGGCGCAGGCCCTGAAAGATGCCACCATGGCGCACTTCATCCTGCAAGCACTCGCCCCGGGCAAGCGCTTCCTGCATTTCAACGGCACCTACCACTCCGACTTCCACGAGGGCATCGGCTGGTACCTGAAGCGCGCGCGGCCCGACCTCAAGGTGGTCACCATCGCCACCATCACCGCGCCGCAACTGAAGAAGCTGCCCGCGGAGAGCCTCGGCCAGGCGGACATCATCCTCTGCGTGGATGAGGATGTGCCAGGCTCGTACTGAGCGCGCCGCCCAGCCGCCGCTCCGTCGGCCTCCCTTCCCGCCCCGTCCGGTGCATCGCCTGCGTGGGCGGCATTGCTGATCGCGGTCATGCCCGCCCGCCTCACCTTGGGGCAGCTTTGAGCACGAACCAGCAGCGCCCATGACCCGCTTCTTCATCCCCCTTGCCCTGGTCGCCTTCCCGGCGAAGGCGCACGCCCAGGTAACGGTCGATTGGGTGCAGCCACTCAACGGCCTGGCCATCGCGCTAGACCAGCAGGACAACGTCTTCACGGTGAACTACGACGCGAACCTGGGCGGCGACATCACCCTCACCAAACGGAACAGCGCGGGCGAACTGCTATGGAACGCAGCGTACGATCAGACCAGCACCACGCGCACCGACCGCGCCACCTGGGTGGCCACCGACCAGCAGGGCAACGCCATCGTCACCGGCACCATCACCAGCGGCTTCTCCAACCCGGTGAACGCCAACAGCCTGGTGATGAAGTTCGACCCCGACGGCGGGCTGGTGTGGCGCGTGGTGTATGAGACCGACTTCGACGGGTCCTCCACGCGTAAATGCGTGGTGGACAAGGCCAACCACATCTACGTGCTCGGCCTGGGCATGGGGCCCAATGGGATGGTGACCAAGGTGAACAAGCTGGACCCCGATGGCGGCACCGTGTGGGACTGGTACGATGCGGTCGGCATCGGCGCGCCCATCAACATCAAGTTCACGCCCGACAGCCAGCTGGTGATCAGCGCGCGGGGCATCACCGGCAACATCAACGGGTATGCGCGCATCGACCGCGATGGCAACACGGTGTGGAGCCTGCCCGGCGTCTCCAGCTTCACCGTGGGCGATGCCGCCGGCGATGCCTTCGGCAACACCTATTGCGTGCATGGATCACCCGCCAGTGGCGGCGGCAGCGTGATCAAGAAGCTCTCGCCCACCGGCGCGCTGCTGTGGGAGTACACCTACCCCATCACCGCCTACCGCGTGGAAGCGGGCAGCGATGGCGCGCCGGTGGTGAGCGGGTTCCCCTTGAATGGCAGCGGTGGCGCGGCCTTCCTCAAGGCGTCGATCGACGGCGACCAGATCTGGCTCAACAACGACGCCGACGGCCCCAACAACTTCCTGTTGCACGCCCAGATGCTGCTCGACGCCGACAACCACGCCTACCTCTGCGCCGGAACGCTGTTCGCCATGGGCATCTGCAAGGTGAACAGCGATGGCACCGGCGCCTGGTACATCACCGCCGGCAGCAGCAA
>DDRC01000096.1:474-4707 GCA_002342985.1 Flavobacteriales bacterium UBA2426 | reverse complement strand
CCACATAGAACTCACCATCGTCCTCGGCGATCTTGCCCTCGGCCATGATCTGGTCGAAAAGCTTGCCACGCGTACCCTTCCTGAATTTATCTGTATCGTTCTCGTAGCTCAAGTGAGTGAGCGTGTGGCCCATGTCGCTCACGCGCAAGAGGCCACCCGGCAACTCCTTTAGGTAAACTTGGTAGGGGTCGCCATCCGGGAAAGTGAAGGGCGTTCGGATGATCGCAAGGTCCTTGTTCTTCGGTACCACACGCACCTCGGAGCACATCGCCTTGCACAGCGACTCTTGTAGCTTCAGGAGGTCGGCGTTCATTTCACAGGGAACAACGTTGGTTGGTCCGGTTCAGTTGTAAGTCCCGAAATACGGCAGTCCGTCACCAAGCAATGAAGGGCGCCTGCAAGAGTTCGATAACGATCCGTTGTTGACGCGAAGCCCTCCGGCTTGAAACCGGCTTTGATGTAACGCTCAGTGGTAAGGTGGATGTGACACTTCGCCTCGATCCATTCATCCTCCAACCGGTTGTGGTGGTCAATGTGTGGTCCATTGTAGCGGCAGAGGGTCACCGTCTCACCGTTCGGTGCCAGCCAGCTCAGGCCACAGGAGAAATCCTCCTCCATTCCCGGTCGTGTATTCTGTCTGGTGTACACTTGGAATTTGTAGTCTGGACTATCGCCCGTCACTGAATAGTTGCGCTGCAAGCGCCCCTCAATCTTGCTGTCACGCGCACCTGGATTCGACACCCGCTTGGCCATTCCAAGCAGGCGTTTGATCTCTGCGTCGTCGAGTGATTCAAAAGCCATTGTACGAACTTACAACCTCACAACCGATCATACTTCGTCGCCACACCCTTCGCCTTCTCCACCGGGTACTTGGCGGCGTTCTTCACCAGCTTCTGGCGCACGGCGGTCTCGAGGTCCACGTCCAGGTCGTGGGCCAAGTAGGTGAGCAGGATAGCAATGTCGGCCATCTCCTCGGCAAGGGCATCACGGTGTTCAGCGGCCAGGGCGGGTAGGTCGGCATCCTTAGCCCATTGGGTGTGCTCCATCAGCTCGGCGGCTTCCAGGGCAATGCTGGTGCTCAGGGTCCGCAGGTTATGGAACTGTTCCCAGTCGCGCTCCTTGCGGAAGGCCAGCAGTTCATCGCGCAGTTGGTCGCTGATCATGGGCGGGGGGTATTACGGAGGGGCATGAACGGATGGCACACGGCTCTGCTTTTCTGCCAGCCGAGGCGCGACGATGGGAAGATACTGGATGCAGTATCTGACCGAGGAGCAACGAAGGATGGCGGAAAATGAGAGCCGTGCCCGAAGGGGCGACGCTCTGCGTCGCTGCCGCCGTGAGATGCCCCTTCGTGATACCCATGGTTATCCAACAAAGCGTTCGGTCAAGTGCCAGCGGAGGAACTCGGGGTCGGGCTGCTGGCTGGTCAGCTTGGGGAGCACGGCCAAGGGCTGGTCGTGTAAGCGGTAGTAGGCCTTGCCGTTGTACCACTGCTCCTTGATGCGGTCGCTCACACGCACCCGCAGCTCGGGCGTCACAGTCACCAGCCCGGCATCGAAGAGCTTATGGAAGTCGGAGCGCAGCAGCATCCCGTTCGTGATCTTGTGCGGCCCCTCCAGCTCATACGGCTTGATGTGCGTCGCCTCCAGCACCGGCAAGGTCGATTCGCCCGTGATGGCGCAGCGCTTCCCGTAGGCCTCGCTCACCAGCACCCGGAAGGCACCCTGCCCCAGGCGGCTGCGCGTGAGGAACTGTTCCCCGTAACGCGGTCCGCCATACTCCGCTGCCGGTTCGGCCACAAGGTCCATGATGGCCTTATCCTGCAGGCGCTGCTGCACCTCGTTCCAGAGCCAGGCGCCTTCGGTGGTATCGGTGTCGTAGGTCTGCCCCTTCACGATGTTCGGCGACCAGTTGGGCACGGGTATCCAATCCTTCCGTTCGAAGAAGAACGGTTGCACCAATACGCTGCACCCGATCTCAAGCACGCTCCGTTCCCCGGAGGACAACCGCCGGATGCGTTGCTCCACATCCAGATAGGTGGCCGCGCCGTTCTTCTGGCCAAAGGCTTCCCAGGCCATGCTCAGCGGCAGCTTCGAGAACGTGGCGAAATAGCCGCCGCCCGCGATGTGGTTGTGCGGGCGCTTCAACTTGAACAGGAAGGGTGTCCCTGCGGGCAATGTGGTGAACGGCGCCTGGCCGCTCGGTTGCCAAAAGTTCACCTCATCGAAGCCGCGCTCCGAGAGGAACGAGAACCAGTCATTGTCGGTGACGCCGGTCCAGAGCTTCATGCTTCCGAAAGAAACGCACGAGCGCCGTTACCTTCGTTGCATGTCAACCGAAAAGTCCCGCGCAGGCCGCAACCGCACCATTGAACTGAGCGCAGCAGAGCGCGCCAGCTACAGCACTCGCCTGCTGAGGCCCACCAGCCAATTGAATGAGGCAGAGGTGCTGGATCGCGTGATCCATGCCGATGTCTTCGCCACGCTCGACCTGCTTCCCGATGCCTTCGTGGACCTGCTGTTCGTGGACCCGCCCTACAACATGGACAAGGTGTTCGGCGAGGAGCGATTCAAGGAGATGAACGATGCGCAGTATGCCGATTGGCTGGATGCGTGGGTGAGCAAGTGCGTGCGCATCCTGAAACCCAATGCCTCGGTGTACATCTGCGGCGATTGGAAGAGCAGTTCGGCCATTCAGCGCGTGGCAGAGAAGTACTTCGTGGTGCGCAATCGGATCACATGGGAGCGCGAGAAAGGGCGCGGCGCGCTGAGCAACTGGAAGAACAGCAGCGAGGACATTTGGTTCTGCACCATGAGCAAGGACTACCACTTCGATGCGGAGGCCGTGAAGCTGAAGCGCAAGGTGGTGGCCCCGTACACCGACGCTACCGGCGCGCCCAAGGATTGGGAACGCAGCGAGCAGGGTTCGTTCCGCCTAACGCATCCAAGCAATCTGTGGACGGACCTCACCGTGCCGTTCTGGAGCATGCCCGAGAACACGGACCACCCCACGCAGAAGCCGGAGAAGCTCGTGGCCAAAGCGATCCTCGCCAGTTCGCGCCCAGGCGATGTGGTCTTCGATCCCTTCCTCGGCAGCGGTACCACAGCCGTGGTGGCCAAGAAGCTCGGACGTCGCTTCGTGGGGATCGAGATCGATGAAACCTACGCCTGCCTGGCCCTGAAGCGACTGGCCATGGCCGACGACGACCCATCCATCCAAGGGTATGTGGACGGTGTGTTCTGGGAGCGCAATTCGGGGCCGCAACAGCAGGCAGCAGCGAAGACCAAACGGCAGTCGGTGGACGCCATGGAACTCTTCACCGATCCAGTGCGCTGAAGCATGACACATAGTCCGCTCTTTCACCCCACAGCCTACACCAAGGTGGAAGCTGGCATCAAGAAGTTCCTGAACGCGCAGCCGGATTTCATCAGCCGGGCCACGGCCAGCAGCACCCGGGCCGTAGGAGATGCCATCCAAGGGGTTCTCGGGGAGCACTTCCAATCCATCATCGGCAAGCATGGTGGCAAATACACCGCCGATTTCGCCCGTCGCGCCATGGCCGACCTGGCCTTCGAGGACAGCTCGGGCAACTATTGCGTGGTGGACGTGAAGACCCATCGGTTGGACACGCACTTCAACATGCCCAACCTGACCTCTGTGGAGCGCCTGTCACGGTTCTACGAAGCGGACAACAACTACTTCGTGGTGCTGTCCATCGCTTACGATGTGGTCGGCACCAAGGTGGAAGTGAAGAAGGTCCATTTCGTTCCCATCGAGTTCCTGTCGTGGGACTGTCTTACCGTAGGCGCCTTGGGCTGGGGCCAGATCCAGATCGCGAACTCGAACAAGGTCCAAGTGATCCCGGGCAATCCGCGCAAGCAATGGATGCTCGACTTCTGCGACATCATGCTGGAGTTCTATCCCAAGGAGATCCTGAAGATCGACAAGCGGATGAACCACTTCAAGAAAGTGAAGGATGCTTGGTTGAAGAAGTGAGGATCAGTGGTGGTCCGAGAGGCTGCTCCTCGGTTACTCAGCCAACCTTGCCTCATGCTACCACCGGCATCGCATCCCACGTCCTACCCTCCAGCACCCGGCCCGCCTTCTTCTTGTTGGTGCCGCCCCATTGCTTGAAGAAGAAGTCCACGCCGAACACTTCGCACTGCTGCTTGATGTCCAGCACCCATTCCTCCTGCATGGGCCGGGGCTTGCGGCCGCTCTCGCCGCCCACGA
>DDRC01000096.1:0-320 GCA_002342985.1 Flavobacteriales bacterium UBA2426 | reverse complement strand
GCTCTCGCCGCCCACGATCACCCAATCGATGCCCCGCAGGTCCATGCCGGGCAGCGGTCCGATCAGCGGTTCGCAGGAGAGGAACTTTACGTGGGCCGGGGTGCTGCGCAGGCCCTCGATGCGGTGCAGCACGCGCTTGTCCTCCACGCTCACGCCCATCCAGATGTTGGGCGTCCAGTCCAAGTGCTTGGCCACATCGGCCAGACGGTCGGCGCGCTTGGTGAGCACTTGGTAGGTGTGCTGCGGGGTGAGGTTCATCGCCTCGAAGACCATCATGATGAAGGTGAGCGGCACGGCCTCGTGGAAGAGGTCGCTCATGC
>DDRC01000044.1:7730-7986 GCA_002342985.1 Flavobacteriales bacterium UBA2426 | reverse complement strand
CCGCACGCGCTTCACCATGGAGCCCGACCTCAGCGACGCGGTGATCGACGTGTTCATCGACCTGCACAGGAAGGGCCTCGTGTACCGCGGCCTGCGGATGGTGAACTGGGACCCGGTGGCGTTGACGGCCGTGAGCGACGAGGAGGTGATCTACAAAGAGGTCAACTCCAAGCTCTACCACATCCGCTACAAGGTGGAAGGCACCGCGGACGAGTGGGTAACCATCGCCACCACGCGCCCGGAGACCATCCTCGGC
>DDRC01000044.1:2553-7558 GCA_002342985.1 Flavobacteriales bacterium UBA2426 | reverse complement strand
GGCCGTGGCCGTGCACCCCGAAGACGAGCGCTATGCGCGCCTCAAGGGCAAGCGCGTGCTCGTGCCGCTGATCGAACGCAGCATCCCCGTGATCTTCGATGCGTACGTGGAGCGCGAGTTCGGCACCGGGGCCTTGAAGGTGACGCCTGCGCATGACGTGAACGACCACGAGCTGGGCAAGAAGCACAACCTCGAGACCATCGACATCCTGGAGCCCAACGGCACGCTCAGTGCCGCCGCGCAGCTCTACGTGGGCGAGGACCGCTTCGCAGTGCGCAAGAAGATCGCGAAGGAACTGGAGGAGAAGGGGCACCTCGTGAAGACCGAGGACATCGTGAACAAGGTGGGCACCAGCGAGCGCACCGATGCCGTGATCGAGCCGCGCCTGAGCCTGCAGTGGTTCGTGAAGATGGGCGAGCTCGCCAAGCCCGCGCTGGAAGTGGTGAAGGACGGCCGCGTGAAGCTGCACCCGCAGAAGTTCGTGAACACCTACACCTACTGGATGGAGAACGTGCGCGACTGGTGCATCAGCCGCCAGTTGTGGTGGGGCCAGCAGATCCCGGCGTGGTACAACGAGGCCGGTGATGTGGCCGTGTGCCGCACCGAACAGGAGGCCATTGACCAGTTCACCAAGGCAGGGCAAAGCACCAACGGGATCAAGCAGGACGAGGACGTGGTGGACACCTGGTTCAGCAGCTGGCTCTGGCCCATCAGCGTGTTCGACGGCTTCAAGGACCCGGACAACGCCGACATCAAGTACTACTACCCCACCAACGACCTGGTGACCGCGCCGGAGATCCTCTTCTTCTGGGTGGCGCGCATGATCATGGCGGGCATGGAGTACCGCGGCGAGATCCCCTTCAAGAACGTGTACCTCACGGGCATCGTGCGCGACAAGCTCGGCCGGAAGATGAGCAAGAGCCTGGGCAATAGCCCCGACCCGCTCGACCTCATCGCCAAGTACGGCGCTGACGGCGTGCGCACCGGCATGCTCTTCTCCTCACCGGCCGGTAACGACCTGCCCTTCGACGAGAGCCTCTGCGAGCAGGGCCGCAACTTCAGCAACAAGATCTGGAACGCCTTCCGCCTGGTGAAGGGCTGGACGGTAGCTCAGCAGGAACAACCCGCAGGCAATGCGGCGGCCGTGGCCTGGATGCGCAGCCGCGTGGTGCGCACCACCGCCGAGCTCGATGGCCTGTACGACCAGTTCCGCATCAGCGAGGCGCTGATGACCACCTACAAGCTGATCTGGGACGAGCTCTGCAGCTGGTACCTCGAGAGCATCAAGCCCGCCTTCGTGGACGGCGTGGCGCAGCCGATCGATGCGGCGACCTACGAGGCCACCATCGGTCTCTTCGAGGATGTGCTGAAGCTGCTGCACCCCTACATGCCCTTCCTCACCGAGGAGCTGTGGCACCACCTGCGCGAGCGCAAGGCGGGCGAGGACATCATCATCGCGGCATGGCCGAAGGGCGGTGCAGGCGACGCGGAGCTGGAGGCCGAGGTGCAGCATGCCTTCGACCTGGTGAGCGCCGTGCGTAACACCCGCAATGAGCGCGGCATGAGCCCCAAGGAAGCGTTGGACCTTCAGGTGAAGGGCTCCGCCCCGCTGCGGGCCGCTGTTGCATCCCTGGTGAACAAGCTCGCCAACGTGGGTGCCATCCACGGGGTGGAGAAAGCCAGTGAGGGCAGTGTCACTTTCCTGGTCGGCACAACCGAGTACGCCATCGACCTGGGCAGCAACGTGGACGCCGCCGCCGAGGCGAAGAAGGCCGAGGAGGAGCTCAACTACCTGCGCGGCTTCCTGGCCAGCGTGGACAAGAAGCTCAGCAACGAGCGCTTCGTGAGCGGCGCGCCGCCGCAGGTGCTGGAGAACGAGCGCAAGAAGAAGGCGGATGCGGAGGCGAAGATCAAGGCGCTGGAGGAGCGGCTGGCGGTGCTGAAGTAGGCTTCGTCCGGCTTTCGGCGCTGGGCTAGGGCAGTTGCTGCACCCGGGTTGCCGTAGGCACCACGCTCCCGATGGTCTGCAGGATGGGGTCCCGGTCGTTGCCGCTGCCGACATACTTGATCTGTCCGTCGAGGTTGATGTCGAGCGGGCTGTACACACCGGGGATGACCTGCGTGGGGGTGTTGCCGCCGATGCCCACCAGGATGGGATCGCGGTCGTTGCCGGCCCCCACGTACTTCATGATCCCGTTGCCATCGGCATCGCCCGCCCAGAGGAGCCGCACACCGTTGGCGGTATCGGTGGCTTCCAGCCCGTGTAGCGCGCTGCCCGGATCGGTGAAGTCGATCAGCGCAGGCGTGGGGGAGAGGCCGATCGGCGCCGCCATCATGGCGCCCAGGTGGTTGCGGTGGCGGATGCTGACCGCATAGCTGGCCGCAGGTGCCGGAAAGGAAAGAGGGCTGGTGCCGTCCTTGTCCGTCACGCGGCCGTCGCACCGCAGCAGCCCTGCGCGGCTGTGCAGCACCGTGGCCGGCTGGGCGGCGCTTCGGAGCTCCACCACCACCCAGTCCACGATGGCTTGCGGGCCGGTGGCATCGAGCGTGCCGGGTCGGGCGCTCTCGTTGCCGCCGCCGCCCGTGTGCGCGTAGCCCAGCTCGGTATAGGGTTCCGAAGGCGGCACCAGGCCTTGAGCGCGCAGGAGGTCGCGCATCATCCCGGTCTGCGCATCAAAAGGCCCCTGGAGGAAGGCGCGCACGTCGGCCTTCACCACGGGCGTCGCCACCAGCACGCTCGGCTCGGTGATCACCGGCGGGTTGAAGTCGAAGTAGATGTTGGCGATGTTGGTGATCTGATCGCCCGCACTGAGTCCTTCGTGCGGCCGTATGCGGAAGCCGACGAAGCCGTGGCTACGGGGTTCGTTCACGTTGCTATCGGGCAGGAGGATGTTGGGGAAGTAGAACTTCAGGGTGCCCGCATCGCGCAACTCCCAGGTGAAGTTGTGGGAAGCCGCACCCACGATGATGCTGCCCGGATCCAGGTTCGGTGGCAGCGTATCGGTGATCACCACATTGAAGGCCGTGTCGGTGCCGGTGTTCTGGAAGCGGATGGTGTACTCGATCCACTCATCCTCATCGATCAGCCACGCCGATGTGCTGCCACTGCTGGTGTAGGCCAGCTTGTCATTGGGGTCGTACGCGCCGGTGATGGTGCGCAGGTTGGTGGCGGTGTTGTTGGAGAGCTCGCCGTCGTTGGTGGTGGTGGTCAGTGAGACCGTTGACGAGAGCACCGTTCCCAGCAGGCCGACGTCAGGAGGCACCTGGGTGCGCACGTTGAGGCCCCGCTGCTGCCACGCGCCCAGCGCGGTCTGGTTCCAGGTGAGCGTGTTGCCGTTCACGCTGCTCGGCGCGGGCGTGGCGCTCTGGTAGATGAGCGTGGGATCAATCGTGAGCGTGACGGTGAGGGCGCCGGTGCTCGTGGGCGTGAGGTTGCGCACCTGGAGGCCGTAGCTGAACTCGAAGCCGGGCCGCGCCGCACCACTGCCGATCGACACCATGGCATCCAGGCCCACCAGGCTCGTGTCGGCGATGTTGCGCGTTACCAAGGGCGTGCCTGCGGAAATGGTGAACGGCGTGGGACCGCTCTCGCAATGCGCGTCGAACTGCGTGCTCTGCTGCTCCACGGTGTAGCTGCCCAGGGGCAGCACCTTGGCATAGTGCCCTTGCGCGTCGGTGGTGAGGTAGTGCGGTCCGGGGAGGATCTCCAGGATGGTGCCCACCACCGCGGCTTCGCCCGAATTGGAGACGCAGTTCTGGTTGTTGTCCACGAAGACACGGCCGCTCACCACGCCGCAGGTGGGCCCCACGTCCGGGACGGTGAAGCTGATCTGCGTGTTGCAGCCTGAACTGGGCAGGAAGCTCGAGTTGCTGATGAAAAGCGTCACGGTGTAGTCGCCAGCAGGCAATCCGGAATAGGTGTGCGTGCTTGGACCGTTGCCGCAGCTGAAATACGGGTTGATGCCATTCGGCTGTGGCTCGATCATGCCTTGCAACTGCTGGTCGTGGCCCTCCGCGGTGAAGGACAGCGTGACGCTCCCGCTGGTTGTTCCCGTGCAGGCGCCCTGTATGTCATCGATGGTGATCTGCGGGAACTGCACGGGCCAGCCGATCTGCACGTGGTAGATGCCCGGGCACCCGTTCGCATCCGCGAAATCGAATTCATTCGTTTGCCCGTGGGTCGGGTTGAACAAGGGCCGGGCCAGCACAGGGTAGTCCGGCAACCACGGTTCCACATCGTTCGGTATCCACATCGTATCCATCTGCACGCCGCCAAGGGTGTAGGGGCCGGGCCCTGCCAATTCCGCTGCGGCCGGGTCGAAGCCGATGGTCGTCCAGGAGTTGCACAGCGGCTGCCCCCAGTTGAAGTAATCGCCCAAGAAGATGCCGGTCATGTAGCCGTAATCCCCTGCGGCCAGGTTGCTGAGGTTGGCCGAGGCCTGTTCTCCGCCGAAGTCCGTCACCGTCACGGAATACGCCCCAGGCAACAGGCCATCAATGATCTGCGTGGTGGCGCCGTTGCTCCATGCGTAGGTGTAAGGGCCGGTGCCGCCGCTCACACTGGCGCGCAGCTGCCCATTGGCATACGTGCACGTTGGCGTCTTCAGCACTTGAATGGTCACCGTGACGGCCTCGGCGGAGGCAACGCACAGGGCGAAGAGCAGCGTGGCTGTGATGCGGTTCATGCGTTCACTGTTTGATGAAGAGGCGGTTGGTCGTGCGACCATCAGCGCTAGTGACCTGCAGACTGTATAGCCCGGCTGAAAGGTGCCCCACTGTCAGAGAGCAGCGGAGCCCCTGCGATCGGGTCGAAGCCACCAGCCTGCCATCGAGGGCGTGCGCTTCGATCTGCAACGGCCCCTCCGCTCCGGGCACATCGATATTCAGCAGCCGCTCGGCCGGGTTCGGGTAGAGCAGCATTCCACATTCAGTGCCTCCGTCCCCCGCCCCCGTACTGAACTCCGCCACCAGCACGCTCGGCTCGGTGATCACCGGCGGGTTGAAG
>DDRC01000044.1:0-2384 GCA_002342985.1 Flavobacteriales bacterium UBA2426 | reverse complement strand
GTCGAAGTAGATGTTGGCGATGTTCTCGATGGCGGTGCCGGGCAGCACGGGTTGTTTGGGCCGGATGCGGAAGGTGACGAAGCCGTGGCTGCGCGGCTCGTTCGTGTTGCTGTCGGGCAATAGGATGGTGGGGAAATTCCACCGCAGGATGCCCTGGCCCGAGAGCGAAACGGTATGCGGATGGGAAGCGGCCATGGGCAGGAAGGTGGCAGGGTCCAGCGTGGGGGGCAGCGTGTCGGTGATCACCACGAAGAAGGCCGTGTCGGTGCCGGTGTTCTGGAAGCGGATGGTGTAGTCGATCCACTCATCGGTGCCGAGGACATACTGCTCCGTGCTCTGCCGCGAACTGGTCAGCGCGGTCTTGTCGTTCGGATCATAGGAACCGGTCACCAGGGCCAGGTCCGTGTAACTGTTGTTCGTGAGGTTGGCTTCCGGGTTCGAGACACTCACGGTCGCCGTACTGGCGAGGAAGGTGCCCAGGAGACCCACATCGGGCGGCACCGTGAAGTTGACGGTGTAATCCCAGTCCTGCAAGGCCCCCAGGTTCGGGCTTGTCCAGGTGAGCGTATTGCCATTCACTGAGGTCGGTGCGGGGTTGGCGCTTACAAACGCCAGAACGGGATCGTAGGTGAGCGTCACCGTGGTGGTCCCGGGCAGCACACCGGTGAGGTTGCGGACCTCCATGCCCATGGTCATGGGGAACCCGGGACGCGCCGGGCCACTCCCCAGGCCGACCATCACATCCAGCCCCACCAGGCTCGTGTCGGCGAGGTTTCGTACCAGGTTGGGTTGTCCAGCGCTCAGGGTGAAGGGCGTGGCGCTCACACCGCAGTGCTCCTGGTACACCGCACTGGCGGTGGTGACGGTGTAGGTCCCATACGGCAAGCTCATGGTGTATTGTCCGGACGCGTTCGTGAGGGCATGGTGATCGCCGGGCTGGGCCACCACGACCGTCTGCCGAAGGTTGGGCTCTCCGGAGCCTTGGACGCAATTCTCGTTGGCATCCACATAAGCCCTTCCCGAGAGCGCGCCACAGTCGGAACCGAGATCGGTGATCGTGAAGGGGATGTCCACCACACACGGCGATTGGATGGAGCCAAAGCTCTCCTGGCTGGTGAAGCGCATCACCCAGTTGCCCGGATGCAGTCCGAAGAGCTCAACAGGAATGGGTGGGAAACCGCCGAAGTTCATCGGCTGGCTGGGCACAGTGGCCCCCACGTCATCCACCGCCTGCATGTTCCACCCTGCGGTCAGGCCGGCCCCCGAATAATTCATGACGCCAGACAGGTATCCATTGCTAGAATTCGTGCAGCTGCCGGTGATCTGCAGTACGTCCACCGTAGGGTCCACCAAGGCGGCAGGAATGGTCACTTCGGTCGAAGCTGAACCGCAATCATTGCTCAAGGAGAGGCTGACGCTTTGGCCCGGGCAGGCGCCGGTAAACACGAACAAGGTGAAATACTCCACCTGCTGGCCTGATGACGGAAAAGACTCCTGCACTTGCATGGGCGGAGTGGTACTGAAGGTATAGCCCCCCACCACAAGCGGCAGGTAGATCCGAAAGCCTCCGTTGCATTCACCCTGGCACGGCTCCAAACCGGCGAAATAGATGTCCTGGAAGGAGCAACAACCGGAAGCCTGTTGGACATCAAAGGTCTGTGACCCAGTGGCACCGGCGTTGTCGGTCACGGTGATGGTGTAGCCCTGGCCCGGAGGCAACGATGCTTCGGGACCGGTGCTGCCATCGCTCCAGTTGTACGTATAAGGCGGTGTACCGCCGCTGGCCGTGGCGACAGCGTATCCCATGCCGCTGCTGCAACTGGCTGCGTACACGTTCACCTGCACATCCAAAGCCACTACACTTGACGTGATGCACAGACCCAGAGCAAGGAACAAGGAGGTCCTCATCATGATCATTGTTTGATGAATCGCTCGACGTATCCGTCCAGTTGGACCATGTAAAGCCCCGGCGTCAACAAGCTTATATCCAGCTCGAGCCGATGGCCATGCCAATTGCCGGGCGGCCGTACTTCACGCCCATCAGCCGAGAGGACACGGTACAGCCCAGAGCTCGGCGCCTGGGTAACGACGTGCAGCCGGTCAGCGGCCGGATTGGGCTGAAGGACCATACGAGCAGTGCTTTCCTCCCCTACTTCCGTACTGAACTCCGCCACCAGCANNGTAAAGCCCCGGCGTCAACAAGCTCACATCCAGTTCGAGCCGATGGCCATGCCAGTTGCCGGGCGGCCGCACTTCACGCCCGTCGGCGGCGAGAACACTGTAGGATCCAGAGGTCGGCGCTTGGGTAAGGACGTACAGCCTGTCCATGGCCGGATTGGGCTGAATGGTCATGCGAGGGGTGCTTTCCTCCCCCACCCCCGTAC
>DDRC01000146.1:2804-3331 GCA_002342985.1 Flavobacteriales bacterium UBA2426 | reverse complement strand
GGCGCGCATCTGCTTTTCCATGGCTTCGCGGATGTCGCGCGGGGGGTTGATGTCCTGAAGCTCCACCCGGTTCACCTTCACGCCCCATTTGTTGCTGGCTTCATCCAGGATCGTGCGCAGCTTCATGTTGATGGTGTCACGGCTCGTGAGCGTCTCATCCAGGTCCAGTTCGCCGATCACGTTCCTCAATGTGGTCTGCGTGAGCTTCTCGATGGCCAGCGGGAGGTTCTCGATCTCATACATCGCCTTCACCGGGTCGGTGATCTGGAAGTAGAGCAGCGCATTGATCTCGGTCATCACGTTGTCCTTGGTGATCACGTTCTGGCGCGGGAAATCGTACACCGTTTCGCGCAGGTCGATGCGCTGCCTGCGCTGGAACTGCACGTATTTGTTGCCGTCGGGGAGGTCGCGCGTGAATCGGAAGACGATCTCACGCGGCTTGTCGAATACCGGGATGATGACATTGAAGCCGGCGGTGAGCGTGGTTCTGTACTTGCCGAAGCGCTCGATGACCATGGCCTCGCTCT
>DDRC01000146.1:0-2668 GCA_002342985.1 Flavobacteriales bacterium UBA2426 | reverse complement strand
CGAGCACGAAGACGACGAGGAGTACGGGGATGATGAGGTCGGTCATGATGGGAGGTTGAGGGGTGGTAGGTTGTTGAGGGGTGGGAGACGGAGGGTGCGGGGAACGGACATGGCAGTCCCCTCATTGACTAGGCATCAGCGGGTTTCACGACCAGGGTGTTGCTGTCCACGCGCACCACCTCCACCAGGTCGCCGGTGCGCAGTGCACGGTCGTTGATGCACTCGGCGCGCCAGTCATCCCCGCCCACCGCCACGCGGCCAAGCCGGAGGCCCGGCTCGAAATCCTGGCTCACCCGCCCGCGCTGCCCGACGAGGGCGTCCACATTGGTGCGCACTTCGGGCCCCTTCCACATCCGCTTCATCAGCAGCGGTCGCAGCGTGAAGAAGGAGAGGAGTGCGGCAGATGCACAGAGGATGAGCTGCCCAATGGGGCCGGCACCGGCGGCAGCGCCTGCGCTAGCGGCAAGGCATCCGATGCTCACGCAGAAGAGCCAGAAGCCCGGTACGAAGATCTCGGCGATGAGCAGCACGATGGCCACGGCGGCCCACCAGTGCCATTGGAAGAAGAGGAATTCGCTCATGGTGTTCGCCGCCCAAGTTAGCCGCCGGTCGGCGCGCGGCATCTGCGGCCTTGGATGAGCGGCTGGCGGGCTGTGCGAGCGGCGGCTGGCCCGGGGCGGGTATTTTCGCGCACCATGGCCCGGCCTCAACCGCGCAAGCTCCTGTCCGGGTTCGGAAGCGACGGCATCCTAACCTACATCACCGAGGGGCTGGCCCTTCTGGGCATGGTGCTGGCTTTCCGCTTGGCCGCCCAGGCCGGCAAGAACGAGCTGGACCTCTACGTCATCGCGCGGCGCACGGTGGCCTTCCTATTCCCGGTGGTGCTGATGGGCGCTATGGTCGGCCTCACGCGCTTCGTTTCCATGAGCCCATCGCCCGAAGCCGCCCGCCGCTACCTGCGCGGCGCCCTCTCCATGGTGCTCCCCTTGGGTGTGGTGGTGTCCGCCCTCGGCTTCCTCTTCGACGAGCCGCTGGCCTGGGCACTTTTCGACGATCTGGCGATGGCCCCCTTGGTGCCGCCCATCGGCATCATGACCGTGGGCGTGGCATTCCATGGCGTAGCCTACGGGTACCTCCGTGGCCGCGGCGCCATCGTGCTGGCCAATGCCCTGCAGTTGACGGTGCTCGCCATCGGCCCCTGCCTGGCCTTCGTCCTGTGCAAGGGCATGGCCGCGGTGCTCTGGTTCACGGCGCTCGTTTGGGTGGGCGCTGCGCTGCTCTCCGTCCTGCCCGATCTGGTCCGCCCGTACGGCGGTGCCATCGGGCGCGAGCGCGGGGAGCTTTTGCGCTATGGCCTTCCGCGTGTGCCCGGCGATGTGGCGCTCGGTGCGTTGCTCACCGTTCCAGGGTACGTGGCCCTGCGCACCCATGGGCTCGACATCAGCGGCGAGGTCGGCTTCGGCGCCACGCTGCTCAACATTGCGGCAGCGGCCTTCTCGCCGGTGGCGCTGCTGCTGCTGCCAGCGGCGGCCTCCCAGCTCGCCAAGGGCGACCATGCCGCGCTCGCGGAGCGCGTGGCCCGCATGTCGAAGCTCGTCCTTGCGGCGTCCATCCTGCTCACCTTGGGCTTCGAGCTGCTTGCCACCCCGGTGCTGCGCATCTACCTGGGGCCCACGGGCGAGCAGTACGTGCCCATGGCCCGCCTCATCTTCATGGCAGCGCTGCCGTTCGCCTATTTCAATGGCATGCGCAGCCTGCTCGACGCCTATTTCCGCACCCCGCGCAACGGCATCAACCTCACGAAATCGTTCCTGATCCTGCTGGCCGGCAGCGCCTTGCACTTGCTGGTGCCCACACCGTGGTACACCATGGCCATCGTGCTGCTGCTGGCGCTCAGCTACCTGGGCCTGGCCACCTGGAGCGATGCGCGGTTCGTGCGCACCGAACTGCAGCGCCTGGCCGCGCAGGGCCGCCATGCGCTCCGCGTGATCGCGGTGATTCCCGAGGCCGAGAGCGGTGCCGTCTATGCCGAGGTGCGTCGCGAGGTGGCCGCGATGGAGCGGCACGGCGCACATGTCACCCTCTTCCACTTGGAGAGCCGCACCTCACCGGTGCGTCTCTGGCTCGCCCGCCAGCGCTTGAAGCGGATGATACTGCGCGTGCGCCCTGATGTGGTTCATGTGCAATACGGCTCGGTGGCCGGGCTCTTCACGGTGCTCAGCAGTGCTCTGCCCGTGGTGGTCACCTTCATGGGTGATGATGTGAACCGCCGCGATGTTCCCGGCGTGGCCCGCCCTGTGCTGGGCAAGTGGTTCTCCCAGCTTGCCGCCTTCTTCGCCGCCGGCATCATCTGCCGGAATGAGGCGGTGCGCGATGGCCTTTGGTGGCGAACTTCCGAGGCCGTGGTGCTCAAGGGCGAGGTAGGGTCGGACGCAGCGGTGAAGGGGACCCTTGCGCACCTGCGAGCGGTGGCCATGCACAAATCAGGAGAGCCATGAGGGTGCTGCTGGTCGGCGCTGCCAGTTCCGTGCACCTGCTGCGCTGGGCCCAGGCGCTGGCCGGGCGGGGCCATGAGGTGCATGTGGCCACCCAGCATGCGCCCTTGGCCGGTTATGGTGCGGGGGTGGTGGTGCATCGGCTTCCCCATCTCGGCGGCGCAGGTTACCTG
>DDRC01000109.1:1468-19224 GCA_002342985.1 Flavobacteriales bacterium UBA2426 | reverse complement strand
CCGATGGTGTAGCTGCCGCAGGCGGTCACGGTGAGGTCAGCGTACTGGTGGTCGCATTGGTCCAGCTTGATGAGGAAGGCATCCCCATCGGCCAGGTCCTCGGTATCGAAGAAGCTCTCGCCCGCGGTCGGGTCCAGGTCCACGTTGCCGCGGAAGCTGCCGGTGAGCACCACACCGCCGGTGGCGCTCACGTCGATCCCGCTGATGCCATCGCTCTGTGATCCGCCCACGCGGCGTGCCCATGCGAAAGTGCCGTCGGTGTTCACCTTGTAGACGAAGCCGTCGTTGGTGCCGGAGCTGGTGAGGTTGGAGGTGCCGATCGTGGGATCGAAGTCCGCTGTGCCGTAGAAGGAACCCGTCACATACACCCCGCCGTCAGCACCCACGAGCGCATTGGTGGAGTTGTCCACCACCGTACCTCCGACGCGTCCACTCCAGAGGTAGCCGCCCGCGCTGGTGAGCTTGATGAGGAAACCATCATCGTTGCCAGCGGAGGTAAGGTTGTTCACACCGGCGCCGGGGTTGGCGTCCATCACATCGCGGAAGTTGCCCGTGATCCAGATGTTGTCATCGGCATCCACGTCCATGCCGTACAGGTGATCGGGCTGCGGGCTGCCGAGGATGTCCACCCACATGTAGTTGCCGTCCTCGTCGAGCTTCAGTACATAACCATCGCTGTTGCCGATGCCCTGGCGGTTCACCGTACCGGGGCCGGGGTTGAAGTCCACCACCGAGCCGAAGCCACCGGGCGAGAAGTCCCCACCGACCACCACCCCGTCCGTTGTGGCACGGATCACGTGCGCATAGTCGTTCTCCGGGGCACCGCCCACGCGGCCGGCCCAGAGCAGCACCCCATTGCTCGTCAGCTTGAAGAAGCACGCATCGCGATCGCCGAGGCTGGTCATGTTCAGGGCGAGCTCGTTGGTGACGGCGCCGTTAATGGTGCCCTCGAAGGAACCGGCAACGTAGATGGAACCGTCGGGGGCCTCATCCACGCTCACGCCGGCGCCCGAGCCGCGCCAGAACTTGGCCCATACCGTATTGCCCGCACCGCTCAAGCGCCACACGAAGCCGTATTGGCCCGAGGCCCCCACCCCGATGTTCAGTGTACCCGCGTTCGGGTTGAAATCCACCGTGCCATCGAAGCGGCCGGTGATGATCAGGTCGCCATTGGCCGCCACGGTCAAATCGCGGGCGCCGTCCGTGCCCGTGCCACCCACCCGCTTGCCCCATAGGAAGTCGCCCACACTGTTGAGCTTCACCACATAGATGTCGGCATCACCGGCACTGGTCAACGGTGCCGAGGTGGAACCGGGATCCAGGTCGAACGCACCGTAGAAGTTGCCGACCACGTAGATGCTTCCATCCGGCGCATAGGCCGCGCGCACGGCGCTGTCGTCGCCATTGCCGGGCTGCACGCCACCGAACTGTCTTGCATAGGCGAACTCGGGGGGCTGGGTCCAGACCGCCGTGGTCGTGAGGACCATGACCAACGCGAAGAAGAGCCTTTTATTCAGCATGTGTGTGGAATAGATGAGGTCAAAGGTGAAGCGCCAGGATACGTCTGTCCGGCTCCATCTAATGAACGTGCCATCCCACCGATCCGGCGTAGAGCGATTGGGGATGGACGCGGTGCGATCACCTATCCGATGCGATCGACGCGCAACCGCTGTTGCTCGGCACCCAGCTGCAGGGTGGCCACCTCACCGGTGTGTCGGCCCATCAGTGCTCTGGCCAGCGGTGCGGTGAAGGCGATGCGGCCCTGTTTCACATCGGCCTCGTCCACGCCCACGATGGTGAAGGTGAGCGTGGTGCCCTTCATCCGCCCGGCCTCATGGGTGAAGGTCACCGTGCTGCCGAAGCGCACCTCCTCCGTGTCCGCAGCGGGTTCCACAAGCCGTGCGGTCACGATGCGTTCGTTCAGCAGGGCAAGCCGGCCATCGATCACGGCATGGGCGCGTCGGCGTTCGTCCTCGCTGCCCACCACGGTGGCGCGTTCGGCCTCCAATGCGCTGCGTTCCTCCTGCAGCAGCTGCAGCCCGCGCCGGGTCACGTAGTTCGGCACGCCTTCGGGCAGCGCGGCACGCGGCGGGATGAAGGGTGCCTCCTCCTGGTCGTCCTCTTTGACGAAGCCGCGGCTCATCGCCTCACCGGGTGGTGATCACGTTGTGGTTGGTATTGCCCAGGGCCTGTGTGGTCCAGGCGCCGGCGCCACTCTCATCCACTGCAAAGGCGTAGGCGGTGCTGAAGTTCCACACCACGATCTTGTCGCCGTGGGCCACGTTGCTGTGGTTGGTGCTGCCCAGTGGTTGCACGGTCCAGGTGCCTGCTCCGCCGCCATCCACGTGGAAGGCGTAGGCGTTGCTGTTGTTGTAGAGCACGATGGAACGGTCCGTGGCCACGCCGATGTGGTTGGTGTTCCCCAGCGCCTGCACGCTCCAGTGCCCCACGCCGCTGTTGTCCAGGTAAAAGGCATAGGCGGTGCTGGCGTTGTAGAGCACTACGGCGCGCTTGGAGGCAATGCCGAGGTGATTGGTGTTGCCCAGCTGTTGGGTGAGCCAGGTGCCCTGCCCTTCGGGGGTCTGGTAATAGCCATGGGCCGTGCTGCTGTTGTAGAGCACGATGAGGCTGTCCGTGTTGGTGGGTGCGCAGCCATCGGCACCGGGCATGCCTTGCGGACCGGGAGGGCCGGGCTCGCTGTTGGCGGCGTGCAAGGCATAGGGCACGCTCAGCAATTGGCTGGTGCCTGCGACGGTGTAAGTGCCACCGCCGCTGGGGTCGGTCTCGCTACGCAGGAAGTAGGGGCCGTTGGCCCAGTCGATGGCCTCCATGCTGCCGCTCTGCACCGCGCCGCCGCCCACCTCCACGCTCACCAGTCCGTTGGCGTTGGTGGGGGCGCTGTGGGTCTCCACATACACCGCGGTGCCTGTGGCGCTGCCCTGCAGGATGCTGAGCCGCATGCCCACCGTGGCGTTGGTCACCAGCGCATTGGCCTCGTCGCGCACCACGGCCTGGTAGCTTATGCGCTGGGGAGCTTGCGCATTCAGGTGCAGGGCGAGCGTCAAGGTCGCGGCGGAAAGGAAGAGGTGCGTTCTCATCGTTTCTGGAGGGTGATGCGGTTGTAGCGGCCACCTTGCGCGGTAATGAGCAAGAGGTAGGTGCCGGAGGCCTGTGCCGCCAGTGGGACCGTCAACGAGGTGCCGGTCACCGCGGCCTGCTGCACCAAGGCACCCGAAGCGGTGTACAGCGCGTAGTGCGCGGGTCCGGGCAGGGGAGCATCCCAACTGACCTGCACCGCTTCCCCGGCCGGGTTGGGCCACACGTTCACGTGGGGCTCCTGGGCTTCCGGTGCGCTGGTCACCAGCCATTCGTAAGGCTGCTGCACGCCGCGTTGCACGCTGCCACCGGGCGCCAGCGTGGCTTCATAGGCCACCTGGCCCACGGTCCAGCTCACCGTTCCGCCGCCACCCGCGCTTTCGGCACCGGCCGGTGCGATCGCTTGCTGGGCCCTCACCAGACAGGCAATCGATATGAAGGTCCACAGCAGGCCGGCGCGCAGCATAGGGCCAAAGTACCCGTTTTCCGGCATGGTGCCTGAGAACGGTCAGCTGCCCGTTCGTCCCTACTGCGCACGCCCGTGATTAAATAACACGTATTCAGATGTTCAAAGTGAGCAGCACGAATGTTGTCGATGGTGACACCGCCGCACCCTTGCTGGTGTATGACAAGGGTGCTGCAACGGCGGCGACTGCTCGCCCCAGTTGAGCTGGCAGGGCGCACCGAGGGGCACGCAGAGCCATGCCACCCGTACTTTTGCCCTGCGATGCTGAAACAAGGCCTATATCAGAAGCTCCAGCAAAAGCTCTCCCCGCAGCAGATCCAGCTGATGAAGATGCTGCAGCTGCCGACCGTGGAGATGGAGGAGCGGATCCGGCAAGAAATCGAGGAGAATCCCGCACTGGAAAGCGGCGAGGAGGAGCATGCCGAGGAGGCTCCCACGGAGGAGCAGGCCATCGCCGAGAGCAGCGAGCTCGACACCGACGCCAACGAGGAGAACGAGCGCGACGACTTCGACCTGAGCGACTACTTCCCCGATGACGACACGCCCGACTACAAGCTGAGCGTGAAGAACAGCGGCCCGGACGAGGAGGAGCGCGAGATCCCACTGGCCGGCGGCACCACTTTCCAGGATGCCTTGCGCCAGCAACTGGCCCTGCGCGATTGCGACGATCGCACCGAGCTGCTCGCCGAGCACCTGATCGGCAACCTCGACGAGGACGGCTACCTGCGCCGCGAGCTGGATGCCATCGTCAACGACCTGGCCTTCACGCAGAACATCAGCGCCACCCGCGAGGAGCTGCATAAGGCGCTGAAGGAGGTGCAGGACCTCGACCCCGCGGGCACCGGCGCGCGCAGCCTCCAGGAATGCCTGCTGCTGCAGGTGCGCCGCATGCCGCACAGCCTGGACCAACGGATCGCGGAGGAGATCCTGGAGAAGCACTTCGATGCCTTCAGCAAGAAGCATTACGACCGCATACTGGAACGGCTCGAGATTGATGAGGAGGCCCTGAAGGAGGCCATCGACCTCATCACCCGACTCAACCCGAAGCCTGGAAACACACTGCGTGAGACCGCCGCGCCCAGCCAGGAAATCGTGCCCGACTTCAGCGTGCTGGCCATCGATGGGCAGCTCGAGCTCTCCATCAACGGCCGTAATGCGCCGGAGCTCCGCGTGAGCCGCGCCTACCGCGACATGATGCAGGAGTACCAGCGCAACAAGAAGGACAAGGCCGCCAAGGAAGCGCTGGTCTTCATCAAGCAGAAGCTGGACAGCGCCAAGTGGTTCATCGACGCCATCAAGCAGCGGCAGCATACGCTTCTCGTGACTATGGAGGCCATCATGGAGCACCAGCGCGATTTCTTCCTCACCGGCGACGAGACCAAGCTGAAGCCGATGATCCTGAAGGACATCGCTGAGAAGGTGGGGCTCGACATCAGCACCATCAGCCGGGTGGCCAACAGCAAATACGTGCAGACCAATCACGGAACCTTCCTGCTCAAGTTCTTCTTCAGCGAGAGCCTCACCACCCAGGAAGGCGAGGAGGTGAGCACACGCGAGGTGAAGAAGATCCTGAAGGACGCCATCGAGGCGGAGGACAAGCGCAAGCCGCTCACCGACGATGAGCTCACAGCCCTGCTGAAGGAGAAAGGCTACAACATCGCGCGGCGCACGGTGGCCAAGTACCGTGAGCAGCTGGCCCTGCCCGTGGCGCGCCTCCGCAAAGAGCTGTGAACGACGGCAGCGCATGGCACGGGTCTCGGTCGAGTTCCAAGGGCGGCTGCTTCGCCGCACGGGGGGAAGTGCCCGCCCAGGAGCGCTGCGCTTGATGCACTGAAGCCCTCCCGATGCGCCCCATCGCCCTCGCACTCTCCTACGCCCTTCACCCGCTGCTGATGCCCTTGCTCACGCTCTGGCTCGCGCTGGAGCTCGATGCGCACCTGGGCTACTTCCTCGACGATCAGGCGCGCTGGCTGCTGCTCGCCATGGTGGGGCTGATGACGGTGGCCTTCCCGCTCACCAGCGCGCTGCTGCTGCGCCGGGCGGGGCTCATCACCAGCCTGGAGATGCCTCGGCGAAGCGAGCGCATCGCGCCCTACGCCATGACTTTGCTGTACTACGGCATGACCTGGTACCTGCTCGCGCGCTCGCCGCTGCATCCGCTGGCGTTGGCGCTCTTCAGCGGCGCGGTGCTGGCCTTGTTGATGGCCACCCTCATCACCCTGCGGTGGAAGGTGAGCGCACATATGATCGGCATCGGCGGTTGCCTGGGCGCGGTGGCCGCACTCGACCTGATGCACCGGCTGGGAGCCTTCCTGCCGCTCTGCCTGCTCGTGGTGGTGGCGGGCGCCCTCGGCACGGCGCGGCTGCTCACCAGCGACCACACCCCCGCCCAGGTCTATGCCGGTGCGCTGCTGGGCTTCGCGTGCGTATTCGGCATGGTGACATGGATGCCGCCCCTGCCCTTCTGAGGGCGTTACCGCACCAGGTTCACATGGCCGATCGCCTCGTGCAGCCGGCCGCTGAGCTCGGTGGCCTTCACCTTCCACACGTAGGTGTCGATGGGCGATTCGCGGCCCTTGTAGGTGCCGTCCCAGCGGCCCTGCAGCTGCTCGGTGCGCCAGATGAGCTCGCCCCAACGGTTGAAAACCAGCAGCTCGAAATCGCGGATGTCCTTGCCGAGCGCGCCGAAGCCGTCATTGAACCCGTCGCCGTTGGGCGTGAAGGTGTTGGGCAGGTAAAGGCTGCCCGTGACGGTGATCGTGACCGCATCGGTCTTCGTGCAGCCCAGGCTGTCGGTGATGGTCACCGTGTAGGTGGTGGTCTGCTCGGGCCGCACCCAGGGCGATTCGCTCAGCGGGTCATCGAACCCCTCGCTGGGCGACCAGGTCCAGGTGCCGCTGCCGGTGGCCGTCAGCTGAACGGCATCGCCGTACTCGATGAGTCGGTCGCGACCGGCATCGATGAACGGCCAGGGCAGCAGGTCGACCTGCGCGAACGCGGTATCGGAGCAGCCGTTGGCATCGAAGGCCACCACCCGATAGAGCGTGCTCTGCGCCGGCGAGGCCACGGGGTCGGGGATGGTATCACTGGTGAGCCCGGCAGCCGGTGTCCATCTATAGCGCACGCCGCCGTTCGCGCCCAGCGGCACAGGATAGCCCGGGCAGACGAGCGTATCCGGCCAGGCAACCGCCGTCACGTAGATGAGGTCCACGAAGGCGCTGTCGGTAAGTGTGCCGCAGGCATTCACCAAGGTGACGATGTAGAGCGTGGGCACGGTGGGCGTCACCGTCGGTGATTGGACATCCAGGGATGTGATGCCATTGGCCGGTTGCCAGGCGTAGGCATCGGCCGGTGTTGCCACGAGCTGAGCGCTGGTGCCGAAGCAGATGGTGGTGTCCTGCAGCTGGGGCAACGGAGGGGCATCGTACACGTTCACCGTCACGCTGTCCGTCACCACGCAGCCTTCCGGCGTGGTCAGGACCACGGTGTAGGTGGTGGGCGCCACGGGCGTGGCCGTAGGCGCTGCAGCCGATGGGTCGCTGAGCGTGGCAGCCGGGCTCCACAGATAATCCACGCCACCCGAGGCCGTGAGCACCACGCTGCCCCCCAAACAGGTGGAGGTATCCGGCGAGAGCCCATAGGCCGGAACGATGATGGTGACGGTGACGGGCTCACTGTCATTGCCGCAGGCATCGGTGGCGGTGACCGTGTACGTGGTGGTCTGTACCGGCGAGGCCCACGGGTCGGCCGCACCCGGATCGCTCAGCCCTGCTGCCGGCGACCAGAGGTAGGAAGCACCGCCGCTGGCTGAGAGCTGAACGCTGTCCCCCGGGCAGACCGGCGCCACGGCGTCCACCGCGACCACGGGTGGCGGCAGCACAGTGACCGTGAGCGTAGCGGTGTCGGAAGTGACGCAGCCTGCGCTGTTGCTCAGCACCATCGTTACCGTGTACTCCCCGGCGGAAGCGAACGCATGAGCCGGCGCCTGCACGGTGCTGGTGGGGCTCCCGTCGCCGAAGTCCCACAGGTAATCGGTGCCCCCGACGCTGCTGTTGGTGAACTGCGCCGTGGCACCCGCGCAGATCGACGATGGCCCGTTGATGCCGATGATCGCCTGAGCCGGGGAGAGGTCGAACTTGAACACCCCGAGGTTGCAGTTGAAGCTGCCATTGGTGGTACTCCAGGCGCCTGGCGTGGTGGGGAAGTCATCCTGGCTGCCGCAGCCCGCGCATACCGCGTGGTATACCGTGCCGTTCTTGTCGAAACGGCTGGTGCCGCCATCTACATGCTCGGAGCTCGTTGCGCCGCCGAAGTAGGTGGCATAGGCCAGCGCCACCGCCTCGGGCTCCAGCACCATCAGGTGCACATCGCTGCCGTTGGTGGTGGCCTGGAAGGCATCCGGCGTGAGCGGGGAACCCGTGGTGGAGCTGCTGCCGTTGCCGGCATTGCCGTTGGTGATGCCGGCCCAGCCGCTCAGGTAGATCTGGCCGCAATCGCTCACGAGGAAGGCCGTTGGCGAGAGGTCCTGCCCCGGATTGCCATTGCCCAGGCGGGTGCTCCAGAGCGAAGCGGAGAGGTCGTTGCTGAGCTTGTGCACGAACTGCGTGCTGCCCGGGTTGGAATACTTGCCCGGAGTCACGGGATAGGCGCCGCGCGTCTGCCCGACGGCGAACACCTCATCCGCCGTGTTGAGCTGCACGAAATAGGCCTGGTCGTAAGCCCCGGTGCCTAAGTAGGTGGCGGAAAGGAGCGCCGTGCCGGCGGCATTGTAGCGGGCGAGATAGCCGTCGGCATCCCCGTTGTGGCTGTTGTCGGCCGGCGTTCCTGCCATGGGCAGGTCGGCGCTGGTGGTGCCGCCGCTGATGAAGATGCGCCCGTTCCCGTCCAGCTGAACGCCCAGCCCGTTCTCATCGCCGCTGCCGCCATAGTAGGTGCCCCAAAGCAGCGTGGTCAGCCCTGGGTTGAGGCGGAAGAGGTAGGCGTCCTGCCCGCCGCCCGATGCGGGCTGAGGCGCACCGGCCGATGTCGGCATATCCGGGCTGCGCGTGGTGGTGGCTACCAGGCAATTGCCGGCGGCATCCAGCACGATCTCCCCGCGGAAATGATCGCCGTAGTTGTGGGTGAGCACACCGGAGTTGTTGAGCCCATCGTGCCCCGAGCCGCCTATGTAGGTGCATCCGGCAAGGGCTGTGGCACCGGCGTTGAAATGCGCCACGAAGATGTCGGTGCCGTTGTTGTGGAAGAAGCCGTACCCGCCGCTGATGTTGGTCCAGGTGACGGAACCGCCCCCGGGATTGAAGGTGGCGTCATAGGCCCCTGGGGTGGTGGGGAAGTCCGCTGAGCCCGTGGCGCCCATCACGAAGAGCTCGTCCTGGTCGTTCACCACCAGGCTGTGCGGGCTCTCACTGCCGCTGCCGCCGAGATAGGTGCTCCAGACCAAGGTGCTGCCATCGGGGCTCCATTTGCTGATGCCCACGTCCATATTGCCGCCTGCGAAGAAGCCCTGCAGCGCCCCCACCGTGAGCGGATAGCCGGTGTTGAACACGATGCCCCCGCCGTAGAGGTGGCCGCTGCCATCATAGGTGGCCGTGAAGCCGAAGTTGTCCGCCGAGCTGCCGCTGTAGCTTCCGAAGGTGAGCACCGGATCGATCACGAGCCCCAGGCCGGTGGCACCCTCCACCGCGAAGCTGAGCACATCGCCTTCCAGCCGGTAGGCCGATGGTACCGCTCGCTGTGCGGACCGGCTCGACGCTGACGCCGGGATGAAGGAGACCGGCTGCTGCTCCACCACGGTGCCGGTGGAGAGCACCACGTGCAGCGCACCCTGCTTCAGTTCCAGTCCATCCTGCCCCTCATAGCGGAGCCGGATCAGGCCGGGATCGGCGCCGGGCGCCACGAGCAGGTCGTACTTCAGCCCCTCCTTGCCGCTCAAGCGCAGGTCGATGCCCGGCCAGACTTGGCGCAGCAGCACCTCGCCGTAGACGGCACAACCAGCGCCCCAGCCCATGGGGTCGTTGCCCACGAAGTGGTTCTCGTAGTGCGGCTGCCGGTGGGCACCCTCCCAGCCTTGGGCCCGGCCGCCCGTAAAATGGACCCGATAGGCATGGGCCTTGCCTTCATCAGCAGGGCCTTGACCCGGGTGCGCATGGCCGTGGCGCCGCAGCGGGCTCTCGCTGAACTGCACGTAGGTAAGGGCCTCCCGCTCCACGAAGAGCGCGCCGCCGGGGACCAGGGCACGGTAAAGCACATGGTCGGGCCATTGTCCCCTGTTCTCGGTGAAGAGGGCCCCTTGCGCGCCAGCAAGCGCACCCATGGCCGAGGCCAGGAACGATATGAGGAGCAGGGCCCGCACGGTGCCGGAGCGTATGCGCCAAGGTACAGGGTGTAGACAGCCCTTGCACCGCCGAAGTTGCTTGGCCGGGCCCGGCAGACGCCGAAACGGCCCCTCCCGGCGGATGGGTACCTTTGCGCGCCCCCCGGGGCATCCCCCATGAGCGACGCCATCAAGCACGAGTGCGGCATCGCGCTCATCCGCCTCCGCAAGCCCCTCTCCTACTACCAGGAGCGCTACGGCTCACCCCTCTACGGCCTCAAGCGGCTGTACCTGCTGATGGAGAAGCAGCACAACCGCGGGCAGGATGGTGCCGGCATCGCCTCCATCAAGCTCGACCCGGCCCCCGGCCTCAACTACATCGACCGGGAGCGAAGCACCGACAAGCAGGCCATCCAGCGGATCTTCGGCAAGGTGGACCGGGGCTACGCCGAGGCCTTGGCCCAGGATCCGGCCGCGGCAGGCAACCCGCATCTGCTCAAGCAGCTCATGCCCTTCGCCGGCGAAGTGCTGCTCGGGCACCTGCGCTACGCCACATTCGGTCGCGATAGCCTGGAGAATTGCCACCCGCGCCGGCGCCTCAACAACTGGATGACGCGCAATCTGGTGGTCGCCGGCAACTTCAACATGACCAATGTGGACGAGCTGTTCGACCTGCTCGTCTCCATCGGCCAGCACCCCAAGGAGCGCAGCGACACCATGACGGTGCTCGAGAAGATCGGCCACTTCCTCGATGTGGAGAACGAGCGCCTGGCCACCATTCACCGGCAGCTGGGCTACACCGAGCGGCAGATCACCCAGGTGATCGCCGAAAAGCTCGATGTGCGCCAGATCCTGGTGAACAGCGCGCTGGACTTCGACGGCGGGTATGCCCTGGCCGGCATGATGGGCCATGGCGATGCCTTCGTGCTGCGCGATCCCGCCGGCATCCGGCCGGCCTATTGGTACGCCGACGACGAGGTGGTGGTGGTGGCCAGCGAGCGCCCCGCCATCCAGACGGCCTTCAACGTGCGCACCGAGCAGGTGCAGGAGCTCACGCCGGGCCACGCCCTCATCATCCGCAAGGACGGCTCCTTCGCCGAGCAACTGGTGCGGGAGCCGATGGAGAAGCGCGCGTGCAGCTTCGAGCGCATCTATTTCAGCCGCGGCAGCGACCGCGATGTCTACCAGGAGCGGATCGCGCTGGGCCGTTCGGTCTGCCCCGCCATCCTGGAGACCGTGGATCACGACCTGGAGAACACCGTCTTCAGCTTCATCCCCAACACCGCCGAGGTGGCCTGCTACGGCATGCTCAAGGAGATGGAGGACCGCTTGAATGCGCTGAAGGAGCGGCGCATCCTGGAGCTCGGGCCCTCGACGGATGCTGCGAAGCTGCGCGCCATCCTCGCCCTCCGGCCGCGCCTGGAGAAAGTGGCGATCAAGGATGCCAAGCTGCGCACCTTCATCACCGCCGATGACGCCCGCGACGACCTGGTGGCGCACGTGTACGACATCACTTACGGCACCGTGAGGCCCGGCATCGACAGCCTGGTGGTGATCGACGACAGCATCGTGCGCGGCACCACGCTCAAGCAGAGCATCCTGCGCATGCTCGATCGCCTCGGACCGAAGCGCATCGTGGTGGTGAGCAGCGCCCCGCAGATCCGCTACCCCGACTGCTACGGCATCGACATGGCCAAGCTCGGCGACCTGGTGGCCTTCCGCGCCGCCATCTCGTTGCTGAAGGAGACCAAGCAGGCCAACGTCATCGATGACGTGTACGACCGGGCCCAGGCCATGGTGGGTCTGCCGCTGTCCGAGCAGGCGAACGTGGTGAAGGACATCTACGCGCCGTTCACCGCACAGCAGATCAGCGACCGCATCGCCGAGCTCCTCACACCCGAGGACATCGGGGCCGAGGTGCGCCTCGTGTACCAGAGCATCGAGGGCCTGCATGCCGCCTGCCCCGGCCACCGCGGCGACTGGTATTTCACCGGCGACTACCCAACACCGGGCGGCAACCGCGTGGTGAACCGCGCCTTCATCAACTACATGGAGGGGAAGAACGTGCGGGCCTACTGAGCCGTCACGAGCCGGCCCTGCTTCCGGAGCTTGCGGAGCGCGCGCGGCCTGGCCTTCGCCTCGGCCGAGCCATGCAGCACGATGCGGGAATCGCGCTCCACCGTGAGGCGCGCCTTGCGGTGCAGCTCCAGCCGCGCTCCGGGCAGCACATGCAGCTCACTGCCGTTCCGAAGGGTGAGCGCGCTTCTCGCCGCGCCCGTCACATGGGCGCCGGGGCTAATCACGAGACGGGTGGGCGATGCGTACCAGGTGCGCCCCCCTGCACGTTCCGGCCGATCGAGCCGCGTGGGCGTGCCCGAGCGGTCCAGGATGAGCTCCGACCCCTTCTCAAGCACCAGCGCCGGGCGGCCCTGATGCGGCGGATGATGCAGCACGATGCTATCCGCGCACCAGCGCAGTGTATTACTGAGTCGCCGGTCGTCATTCGTGATGCGCACCACCAGATCGCCACCCTCGCGCTGCTCCAGGACCTCAGCGGCAATGCCGTTCAAGTGCACCACGCGGTTGTCCGGCGGAGCAGCCCGGTTGACCGCATTCCCGCCCTGATTGAGCAGGGTGACCATGTTCGCCGTGGACGGGTTGGTGCACATGCCCAGCTTGCGGTTCCCCTGCGGGGTGAAGACCTGCCGGGAATGCCCGAAGAAGTGGCCCTGGTCGATCCGCTGGCCATCACGCATCTCGATACGGGGCACATAGTGCTTGCCGCGATCCAATCGGCCCTGAGAGCTCGGGGTCAGCGGCAGCTCCAGGTCCTGCTGGCCGGTGAGCGGGTTGGCCGAGGCCCGGCCCACCTTGTAGGGCGTGGTCGGCTTGGGCCACAGGCACTCGAAGGGCACGGTGTCTCCGCGCAGCTCGTAATCGTGGTGCCCGCTGGCGCACAGTGCGCGCAGGTAATCGGAGTGCTGACCGTAGACATCGCGTCCGTACCGGTTGTCGCGGTCCACCTGCACATAGGCGAAGAGGCCCGGCACCAGCGGGGCGGTGCACTCGGCCACGCTCTCGTAGTGGAACTGGTCGCTCAGCACGCCATTGCGCTTGTGACCCTGGTGGTTCTCCAGCCAGATCCATTGGGGGAACTCATCATCACCGAGGAACGGCAGCCGTATCCGCAGTGCATCTCCCGTGGTCATGAAATCGCGCAGCACGAAGACGCCGGTGTCGCCGTTGTACGGATCGATATCGCCATTGACCTCCCAACCGTCGGCGCCCCGTGCCCTGATCCGGTGTGCGGCACCATCGGGTGCCCAGCCGAGCCGGTCACGGTCCCAGGCATTCCCGGTGAGCAGGGCGCTGTTGCTGCCGCCCATCATGCTCCAACCGCCCTGCAGCCAAGGGAAATAGCTGGCGAACTGCGAAGCATTGCCGCCGCCCGCGTGAAAGTTGTTGCCTCCGAAGAGCAAATGGTTGAACTCGTGCTGAAGAATCTCGTACGGCAACGCGTACATGCCTCCGAACCGGCTCTGCGAATCGCTCTCGAAGCCGAACAGCTTGCCCGGACTCCCGGGGTCCGTGCTGCCCTGGTTGTGCGTGAGTCCGCTGTTGCGGGCAATCACCATCACATGATCGTAGCTGTGCGGGCTGTCCGGTCCCGGCCGCTTCGGCAGCCCCGGCTTCCCGCCCCGCTGCCAGAGGTCGAAATCAGCGATGGCCAGGCGGTGCCGTGTGCGCAGCGCACCGAGCTCGTTGGCCTCCTTCACGGCAAGGGCGCCGATTCCGTGCGCATTGCCCAGCCCGGGATGCTCGCTCTCGCGAATGGTGAGGATCGTATCGATGTAATCCCCCAGAACGGTATACCGCCCCAAGGACATGTCATGGTAATAGCGTGTGATCTGGCCGAGGTACGCCGCTGCGGGTTGCGGGTCGAAAAGCTCATCCCTCCAATTGGGGAGCTGTCCCTTCCGCCAATGCGATGCGCCATCCGGCTGTGGGTCTCGTGCTGGGTTCTTGTCGTATTCCAACTCGCAGAATAGGACCAGCACGCGAATGGTGCCATGCGGCGAGAGGTACCACCCGTTCGTGCTATTGGGCACGTTCACGGTGTCCGGTTGGGCGGCAGTAGTCAACGCCACCAGCAGTGCAATGGTCAGGGACACCCAACGCATGCCCCGAAGGTAGCGCTACGGCTTCGGTGCCTTGTACAGCGGCACCGTGCTGCACGGTTCCCCGAACATCAGGCTCTTCACCACAGGCAGCAGCTTCGCGCTCAGCTCCACGTAGGCGTTCAGCGGCACGGGCAGCTTGCTGCAGCCCTTCACTACCACGCGGGCATTGCGGTAGGGCTCCACATCCAGCTGCTGCACGAAACGGGTGAACACGGCGCGTTCCAATTGGTCCGCATCGCCCTGCGTGACGAAGGCCGCGTGCGGCTGCAGGTGGGTGGCCACCAGCATGAAGGCCCAGGTGGGCACGATGGCATCGGTGCTGCAATGCACGCTCACGAGCTTGCCTGCATACTGCGACCAGTCGTGTTCCTTGCAGAAGGCGCGCAGGTCATCCTCCTTCAGCGCGATCTCCTGCCACAACAGCGGCTTCAGGTCGAAGACCACGCGCTCACCGGCCGGGTACAGCTCTTCCAGGTCGAGGGTGATGATCCCGCTCGAAGCGACCTTGTTGATGATGGGGCTTTCGTCGCTCATGGCTTGGTCTGGGTCGGAGTATGGGTCGCCATCCATGTGCGATCCATGGCTTTCATCGTATAGTTCCAAAGTAACTCGCGATCAGTCTGGGAAACCAGCAGCCGCTCACCTTCCATCTTCCAGTCTTCGTTGTAGTACGAGAGCACCAGCACGACGTTGGCACGAAGCGAATCGCTCATGAGCTCGGGACGGTCGATCAACTCATCACCCACCCTGAGGACCGGGATGAACTCGCTGAAGGATGTGCATGACCACAGACCGATCAACAGGATAGCGATGCCAGTTCGCAGGATCATCGCTACAGAATCACATGAACCCCAGCTCCAGCTGCGCCGCCTCGCTCATCATCGTGCGGTCCCAGGGCGGCTCGAAGGTGATCTCCACCTTGGCGCTCTTCACGCCATGCACGCCGGACACCTTCTGCTCCACCTCGTTGGGTAGGCTCTCGGCCACGGGGCATGCGGGGCTGGTCAAGGTCATCTTGATGCCCACGTGGGCCTCGTCGCTGATGTTCACCTCGTAGATGAGCCCGAGCTCGTAGATGTCCACGGGGATCTCCGGGTCATAGACGGTCTTGAGCATGTCGATGACGCGCTCCTCGAGGTACTTCTTCTCTTCGGGGGTCATAGCGCGCGAAGTGAGTTGAACCGCAAAGACGCCAAGCACGCCAAGGATTGCGCCAAGCTGGATCGGCTTTGCGCTCTTTGCGTCATTGCGGTGAGTTGGGCTTTCACGACTTGGAAGAGTAGGCGAGGGCGTAGCGTTTCATCTGGTCGATCATCGCGCTGAGCCCGTTCGCGCGGTTGGGGCTCAGGTGCGCACGCAGGCCGATCTGGTCGATGAACTCTGTGGATGCGCTGAGGATCTCCTGCGGTGTGCGGTCGTTGAACACACGCACCAGCAGCGCCACGATGCCCTTGGTGATCATGGCATCGCTGTCGGCGGTGAAGTGGATGAGGCCGTTCTGCGGAGCAGCATGCAGCCATACCCGCGATTGACAACCCCGCACGAGGTTGTCGTCGGTCTTGTGCTCTGGCGCGATCAGGGGCAGGTCCTTGCCCAGCTCGATCAGGTGCTCATAACGGTCCTGCCAGTCACTGAACAGCGCGAACTCGTCGATGAGCTCTTGCTGGGTTTGGGGAAGACTTGCAGTGGACATTGTCGTGCTCTCTTGCTAGTGGATACGATCCGTGTCCTTGTACGGGCAGAACCAAAACCGTTGGGGTATGCCGACCAGCGTTCCCAGGAAATGCTCGGCGATGAACGCATGGTTGGTGGACATGAACGCGTGCAACTCCGCGTGCGCGGACTGGTCGGCTTGAGGCAGGCTCGCGATCCGTTCCAGTCTTAGCATGTCCATGTGCAGCACATAAGCCAGGCTATCGTCGTAGATGTGTATGTTACATGAATCGCCGCACAAAGCGGCCTGCTGGTTGATCGCAGGAGGTTCGAGCGTCTCCTTGGTGTATTCGCCTTCGGGAACGAGCAGGTTGACGTTCCTCATGGTACCGAATGTATCGGTCGCGAGCACGCGGAATGCAATGTCCATGGTCGCTTCCGATGGTCGAGGTGGCGGCGTGCAGTTCCAACAGAGCAGGGTCATCGCCAGAATGGTCCAAACGGTCTTCATCGTAGCATCTTCAAACCCTTCTTTACACCGCTGATCATCACGTCCACCTCTTCCATCGTATTGAAGCACGCGAAGCTGGCCCGCGTGGTGCCGCTCACGCCGAAGCGGTTCATCAGCGGCTGGGTGCAGTGGTGGCCCGTGCGCACGGCGATGCCCTGCTGGTCGAGCAGGGTGCCGAGGTCGTAGTGGTGAACGCCGTCAATGACGAAGCTGATCACTCCCACCTTCTCCTTCGCCGTGCCGAAGATGCGCAGGCCATCGATCGCCAGCAGCTCCTTGGTCGCGTGCTCGAGCAGCGCGTGCTCGTGCTTCGCCATCGCCGCTTTATCGTAGTCCTCCATCCAGCGGAAGGCCTCGCCCAGTCCGATGATGCCGGCGATGTGCGGCGTGCCGGCCTCGAACTTGAAGGGAAGCTTAGCGAAAGTGGTCTTCTCGAAGGTGACCACGTCGATCATCTCGCCGCCGCCCTGCCAGGGGGGCATGCGCTCCAGCAGTTCCTCACGGCCGTAGAGCACGCCGGTGCCGGTGGGCCCGTAGGCCTTGTGCCCGCTGAAAGCGTAGAGGTCGCAGCCAAGGTCCTGCACGTCCACATCGAGGTGCGCGATGGCCTGCGCTCCGTCGATGACGGTAATGATGCCGCGCTTCTTCGCCTCGGCGATCAGCTCCTTCACGGGATTGATCGTCCCCAGCGTGTTGCTCACGTGGGAGATCGCGAGAACCTTGGTCCGTTCGGTGAATTGTCTAATCATCTGATCATCTGATCCTCCGATTTCCAATTCGCCGCTGTCCGTGATCGGGATCACCTTCAGCTTCGCCCCATGCCGCTCGCACGCCAGCTGCCAGGGGACGATGTTCGCGTGGTGCTCCATCCCGGAGATCAGCACTTCATCGCCCTTCTTCAGCAGGAGTTGCCCCAGGCTGAACGCCGCCAGGTTCAGGCTTGCTGTGGTGCCACTGGTGAAGATCACCTCGTGCGCGTGCTTCGCGTTGATGTGCCGGCGGATGATCTCCCGCGCGGCCTCCTGCGCTTCGGTGGCCTTGGTGCTCAGGGTGTGCACGCCCCGGTGCACGTTGGCGTTGATCGTGGCATAGTAGGCGCTCTCGGCCTTGATCGCGCGGCGCGGTTTCTGGCTGGTCGCGGCATTGTCGAAGTACACCAGCGGCTTGCCGTGCACCAGCTCCTTCAAGATGGGGAACTGGGCGCGGATCTCCTCCACGTCGAAGGCTGGTTTCACAACTGCGGACTTCATCAATGCTGGAGGTTATCACCGCAAAGACGCAAAGAGCGCGAAGTTGCCTTTGCGCACTTGGCGTCTTGGCGGTGAGTATTCATAGCGTTGCCAGTTTTGCGTCGATCAACGCCGTCAACACCGCCTTCCACTCCTCGTTCTGCACCCGCTCCACCACCTCGGTGATGAAGGCATGGGCCATCAGCTTGCGCGCCTCGGCCTCGCTCACGCCACGCGAACGCAGGTAGAACAACCCCTTCTCGTCCAGGCGGCCGATGGTGCACCCGTGGCTGCACTTCACGTCGTC
>DDRC01000109.1:0-1217 GCA_002342985.1 Flavobacteriales bacterium UBA2426 | reverse complement strand
TACACCTTGCCGTTGAACACGCTGGTGCCCTTGCCGGCCACGATGCCCTTGTAGAGCTCGTCGCTGGTGCAGTCCGGCACGTCGTGACCGATGTACGTGTGGTTGTCGCAGTGCGTGGTGCCGTTCAGCAGGTACACGCCGTTCAGTTCGGCATGCGCCTCCGGACCGGCCAGCGAAACCTTCACCTCATTGCGGATCAGTGCGCCATTGAGCGTTGTGGTGCTCAGGCTGAAGTGGCCCTTCGATGCCACGCGCACACCCTCGAAACTGACATTCGCCGGACCATTGACCTCGTGCTGCAGCTTGTGGATCGTGAGGCGCGCGCTTTCGCCCACCACGCATTCACGCACGCTGTTGACGAAGGCCTCGGACGTGTCCAAGGCAATGTGTTCAATGATCACTTCCGCCTCGGCGCCTTCGTGCAGCATGAACAGGTCGCGGGGCTGCACCAGCTGGCGCTCCCGCGTGGTGACATGAAGGACGTGGATGGGCTTCTCCACCTTCACGCCTTTGGTCACCAACAGGATCATGCCGTCGGTGGGTGCGGCGGTGTTCATGGCCGTGAAGAGGCGGTCGCCAGTAGGAGCCAGCGTGCCGTAGTGCTCCTTCACCGGGCCATGGGCCAGGTGGTGCTGCAGGCTGTCGATCACCACGCCCTTCTGGCTCTTCAGGTCATCGCTCAGGTCCGCGCGTAAGTAACCGTTCACGAAGACCACGCGCAGGGCATCGACGGGAAGGCGTGCGGGAAGCGCCACGTTCGCAACACCCTTCGGCGCGGCGTACGGCTGGTTGAACAGCTTGGCCACGCGGGTGTACTTCCACGCTTCGGTCTTGGTCGTGGGGATGGGCAGGGCCTGCGCCTGGGCCAGTGCTTCGGCGGCACCCGGCCAGGAACTGGATTGCAACAACGGCAGCACCGTTGTCTTGGGATCGGTCTGGGTCAATGTGGTCATGGCGTCATCAGTCGACCCAATGGGTCGACGCTACGGGTGCCTTATCGCGGGCTTGGCATTTCATCATCTGATCGTCTGATTATCTGATCTTCTGATCGATCACGCGTGCTCCTTCACCCAGTCGTAGCCCTTCGCCTCCAGCTCCAGCGCCAGTTCCTTCGGACCGCTCTTGATGATGCGGCCGTCGGCCATCACGTGCACCACATCGGGCACGATGTAGTCCAGCAGGCGCTGGTAGTGCGTCACCACGATGAAGGCGTTGTC
>DDRC01000040.1:3765-4230 GCA_002342985.1 Flavobacteriales bacterium UBA2426 | reverse complement strand
GGCTATGCGCCACTGGCCATGGAGGTGGACGGCGAGGATGCGGGCATTGTCCGCATGGAGCGCATGGCGATCGCGTTGGCGGAGGCCGTGGTGGTGCCGGGAGAGAATCCCGCCCACCGGATCATCGAGCGCGTGCATGCCAACCGCCGCATCAACGATGGCCTGCGCCATCGTGCGCACCGGTATACGAGTTACTCGAAGACCGTCCTCACCGGCGCGGTGGATAGCGCCCTGCTGGCGGATCCGGAGCGGCTGGCCGCGCTCGATAGCAATGACCGGGAAGCGGTGGATTTCTTCGGCAAGCAGCACCTGCTGCTCATCGAGAGCGCCACGCGCAAGGCCTTCATCCCACCGGCCGATGAGAAGGAGGAGGTCCTGGCGATGCGGGTGAGCGGCCTCCAGGATCCCTCGCTGCTCGCCCTGGCAGCCAGCACCAAGACCTTCTCCATCTACGCGCCGCAGATC
>DDRC01000040.1:1063-3708 GCA_002342985.1 Flavobacteriales bacterium UBA2426 | reverse complement strand
ATCTACGCGCCGCAGATCCGCATCAACGAGAAGGCCTACCTGAGCCCCATCAGCCCCAATAGCACCGATCGCTACCTGTTCATGCTGGAGGATACGCTACTCCAGGGGCGCGATAGCGTGTTCGTGATCTCGTACCGGCCCCGCAGCGGCCGCACCTTCGAGGCGCTCAAGGGCGTGCTCTGGGTCAGCACTGACGGCTACGCCCTGCAGAATGTCATCGCCGAGCCCGTGGAACGCAGCGGTGGCACCGGCATCAAGCTGCAGCAGCGCTTCCAGCGGTTCGGTGACACCTGGTTCCCCGTCCAGCTCAACACCTTCCTCTACCTCGACCAGGTGAAGATGAGCAGCTTCGCCGTGCAAGGCATCGGGCGCACCTACCTGCGGGACATCGAGGTGGATGCACCCATTGCGCGCAAGGAGGTGCGGGGGGCCGAGCTGGTGATGGAACGCATGGCGGTGCAGCGCGATGATGCCTTCTGGGAATCGGTCCGCGCGGATACCCTCGCCCCGAAGGAGCGGCGCACCTACCATGCCATCGACAGCCTCAGCCGTGCGGAGGGCATCGAGCAGCGCGTGAAGTGGTTCGAGCGGCTTGCCACCGGACGCCTGCCCGTTGGCCCCATCGATCTGCGCCTCGATCAGCTGATGCGCTACAACGGGTACGAAGGCTTCAGGCTGGGGCTGGGCGCTGCCACCAATGACCGGTTGACGCGGCATGCATCGCTGGGCGGCTATCTCGCCTATGGGTTCCAGGACGAGACCTTCAAGCACGGAGCGGACCTGACGCTGAAGCCGCGCCCGGGCCGCGGCGGGGAGCTCCGGCTCTACTGCGATCTGGATGTGACCGAGAGCGGCGGTGTCGCCTTCCCGGGTGCGCGCTCCGCGCTCCTGGACCCGGAAGGCTACCGGTGGCTCTACGTGGACCGGATGGACCTGCAGGAGCGCTTCGGAGCGGAACTGGCCTGGCGCATCAGCAGCGCGTTGCGCATCTGGGTGGGCACTGAGCGGATCGACCGTGAGAATCTCTTGGGGTATCAGTTGGCGGAACCGGCAGGGGAGAGCGTCACGCTGCTCAGCGACCACTTCCTGGTAGGCGCCTACACCTTGGGCGCCCGCTTCGCATTCCGCGAGCAGGTGGCGCAGCTGCCGGGACGGCAGATTGCCCTGCCCTCGCGCTGGCCGGTGCTCCATGTGCGGGCCATGCAGGCCGCGCGGGGCCTTTGGGAGGGGGACCGGTCCTTCTGGCGCCTGGATGCCATGGTGGAGAAGTCCATCAAGCTGCGCATGGCCGGCGAGCTGGGTTTCCGGCTGATGGCCGGCCTGGCGCAGGATGACGCCCCCTACTCCTGGCTGTACAACCTGCGGGGGACCAACCTGCCGCGCCTGCCGCTCGCCGGGCGCAACACCTTCGAGACCATGCGGCCCAATGAGTTCCTGGCCGACCGCTATGCCGCGGTGCACCTCCGCCACAGCTTCGGCAACCTGCTTTACAAGGGCCGGAAATGGCGGCCGGTGCCGATTGTGGTGGCCAATGCGGCCTGGGGCGGACTGGCCCGGCCGGAGCGCCACCGCGGCCTTCCGTTCACGCCCCTCGAGCAAGGGTACTACGAAGCGGGGTTGCAGGTGGACCAAGTGCTGCGCTCGGGGTTCACGGGGTTCGGCGTCGCGGCATTCTGCCGCCTGGGGCCGAACAGCCTGCCGGAGCCGTTGGACAATCTGGCGGTGAAGCTCTCGCTGGGGCTGGTGCTCTGACCCCGCCGCCCCGGAAGTCGTTCCTTTGTCGCCCGCCCACCCGGCCTCGCTGGGCGCGGTACGCGCATGTGGCACTGGCTCTCCAGTCGCATCCTCCGGAACCGCAACGGCATCCTCGTGGTGCTGGGGCTCATCACGGTCTTCATGGCCTGGAACATGCAGAACGTGCGGATGAGCTATCGCTTCAGCGGGCTGCTCCCGCGGAGCGACAGCGCCTATGTGCAGTACGAGCGCCTGCTCAGCCGCTTCAGCGAGGACGGCAATGTCATCGTGCTGGCCGTGGAGGACAGGCGCCTCTATGAACTGGAGCACTTCCAGGCCTGGTGGCAGCTGGGCGTGGACCTGAAGGCACAGCCCGGCGTGGATTCCGTCTTCTCCGAGGCGCATCTGTTCGACCTGGTGCGCGACGACAGCCTGAAGCGGTTCCGCCTGCAGGCGATGTCGCCACGGATGCCGGAGCGCCAGTCGCAGGTCGACAGCCTCAAGAGCCGGGTGCGGGACCTTCCCTTCTACCGGGGACTGCTCTACGACGACAGCACGCACACCAGCCTGATGATGGTCTTCGTGAACGCAGCGCGCTTCAACAGTGAGCAGCGCGGCGACATGGTGGACCTCATCGATGCGCGCGTCGCTGCGTTCGAGCAGCGCGGATTCCGCGTGCGGCGCAGCGGCCTCCCTTACATCCGCACCGTGGTCACGGGCCTCACCAAAGCGGAACTCGGCCTCTTCACCGGCCTGATGCTGGCCGTGGTGTCGGCACTGCTGCTGCTCTTCTTCCGCAGCTGGCGGGTGATGCTCATCTGCCTCACCGTGGTGACGGTGGCCGTGGTCTGGGCCTTGGGCTCCATCGGGCTGCTCGGCTACCGCGTCACCATCGTCATGGCCATCATCCC
>DDRC01000040.1:0-804 GCA_002342985.1 Flavobacteriales bacterium UBA2426 | reverse complement strand
ACGGCCGTGGGCTTCGCCACCTTCATCCCCACCTACAGCGACACGCTGCGGCAGTTCGGGGTGGTGGCCTCGCTCAACATCATGGCCGTCTTCGCCCTCAGCCTGCTGCTGGTGCCCATCCTGTTCAGCCTCCAGGGCGAGCCGAAGGAGCGCCACCTGGCCCACCTCGATCGCCGCTGGGTGGATGGCGCCACGCGATGGCTCGAGCGCATCGTGCTCCATCACCGCCGCCTGGTGTACATGATCACGGCGACGCTCGTCGGCGTCGGCCTCTTCGGGGTCACCCGCCTGCGCAACGAGAGCCGCATCGTCGACGACCTGCCACAGGAGCATGCCATCATGGACGACCTCCGTTTCCTCGAGCAGCGGTTCAAAGGTGTGATGCCCTTGGAGGTGATGGTGGAGACCAAGGGGAAGGGCCAGGTGCTGAAGGATGCGAACCTCCGCCGCATCGCCCGCCTCCAGGACTCGCTGGCTGCCTTCCCGGAGCTCTCCCGGTCGCTGTCTGTGGCCGATGCGGTGAAGTTCATCAAGCAGTCGTTCTATGGCGGGGATCCGGCGCGCTACGACCTCATCCGGGGCACCGAGCGGACCTTCATCCTTCCATACCTGGAGAACGCCGCCACGCCGGGCGGCCCGGCACGCGGCTTCCTCGATGAGGACAGGCGCTCCACCCGCATCACCATGCAGGGCGCCGACATCGGCACGGCAAGGATGGATCCCTTGCTCGACCGGGTCCGTGCCCAGGTGGACAGCATCTTTATCGGCTCAAGCTCCCGCGAGCGGATCGCCTCGGGCCGCGAC
>DDRC01000078.1 GCA_002342985.1 Flavobacteriales bacterium UBA2426 | reverse complement strand
GGGCACTGGCTGAACCTCAAGCACACCTGGGGCGACAGCAACGAGCCAGGGCTGCCCGAGAATTGCGACTTCGACGACGATGTGGACGACACCCCGCTCACCCGCGGATGGACCTCCTGCCTGCTGAACGGCAACTCCTGCGGCAGCGGCCCAGACAATGTGCAGAACTACATGGAGTACGCCTACTGCAGCCGCATGTTCACCATGGGCCAGGGCGACCGCATGCTGGCAGCGCTCAACTCGGACGTCGCCGAACGCTCCGCCCTGTGGCAGCCCGAGAACCTGGATCTGACGGGGGTTTCCGGCCCCGGCCAGGTTTGCCAGGTCCGCTTCACGGCCGACCGTCGCACCATCTGCGCCGGCGAGACCATCCAGTTCCAGGACCAGAGCTTCTGGGGCATCACCACCCGGTACTGGTCCTTTCCGGGAGGGCAGCCCGCAAACAGCGATGCGGAAACCCCGTCGGTAACCTATACCGAGCCGGGGCTCTATCCGGTGAGCCTCGAAGCAAGCGACGGCACCAATGGAATCACCGGCACGGAGCCGGTTTTCATCCGCGTCCTGCCATCGCCAGGTCAGCCCGTGCCATGGTTGGAAGGATTCGAATCCACTTTAGCGCTGCCTGACGAACGCTGGGCCATCACCGACCGGCAAGGCGATGGCGGGTTCGTGCTCAGCCAGGCCGCAGCCTTCACCGGCTCACGCAGCGCACGCTTGCCGAACGCCATCACCATGTCCGGCAACGTGGATGAACTGCTCTCCGAGACCTTCGACCTCAGCGGCAGCGCTGGAGCCATCGTCACCTTCCGGTACGCCTTTGCCAAGCGATTCCCTACCAACGATGACGCGCTCTTCGTGTGGGTGAGCGCCGATTGCGGCGCCACCTGGGTGCTGCGCAAGGTGATGCGCGCGAGCAATGCGCTGCTCACCGCCGGTGTGATAAACGGCCCCTTCATCCCCTCCGGACCCGACCAATGGCGGCTCGCCGAAATCACCAACATCGGCCCCACGCTGTGCACATCGAGCTTCCGCCTCCGATTCGAGTTCGTGAGCGATGGCGGAAATGACCTCTTCATCGACGACATCAACATCGTGGCGGGCCAAGTGGGCATGCGCGACCAGGCGACTGAGGCACAAGGCCTCGCTGCTGCCTGGGATGCTTCCTCCGGGGATGCTTGGGCCTCCTTCGCCCCTGTCCAGCCAGGGCCCGTCCGGATCGAGGTGCAGGATGCCGCCGGCCGTCGCATCGCAGGGCTACAAGCGGTCGCTCAATCGGGGGGGCTGCAGCGCATGGCCTTGGGCCTGCGTCAGGCAGCCCCCGGGACCTACATCGTGCGGCTCGTCACTGAAACCGGAACACAAGCGGTTAGGTTCATCGTCCCCTGATAGCTCATCGTGCCGACCAGCCCCTTTAACCGGGCCGATGCCGGGTCCGTCGCCGCTCGATTGGATTCTGGGATTCCCAAGCCTCTTTAGGATCCCGATTCCACCGTCCCCTGTGGCATCCCTATGACGTTTGCCAGGGTCTCCATCGGGTATTTTTGACAACCTGCAAGAGAACCCCATGCGTCTTTCCCATACCCTGACCCTGATTACCCTGCTCGTTTTTGCCGTGAACGGGTCGGCCCAGATTCAACCCTGCGGCGCCAACGACCTGACGAAGGTCCTGGCCAACCACCCCGACCCTGCCGGTGAATTGGCGCTGATCGCTGCCGCCGATGCGGAATTGGAGCAGTTCACGTCCGCTTGGGCTGCGGCACAGACCGGAGCCGAGCGAGTGGTGCATACCATCCCGGTGGTTTTCCACATCATCCACAACAACGGGCCGGAGAACATCAGCGACGAGCAGGTGATCGATGCCGTCCGGATCCTCAACGAGGACTTCAACCGCCTGAATCCGGACTGGGACAACGTGCGGCCCGAGTTCCTCCCCATCGTGGCCGATGTGGGCATCTCCTTCAAACTGGCCACGCGCGACCCGAGCGGCAACTGCACCAATGGCATCACCCGCACCGTCTCGCCATTGACCAACGACGGCACCCAGGCCATGAAGAACCTGATCCAATGGCCGCGCAGCAAGTACCTCAACATCTGGGTGGCTGCCAGCGCGGATGGAGCGGCGGGCTACACCTACCGGCCCGGATCCGTGAACAACCAGCCTACGTGGGACGGCATCGTCATCCTGCACACATACACCGGCTCCATAGGTACCGGCACTCCGAGCCGTTCGCGGGCCCTCACGCACGAGGTCGGGCACTGGATCAACCTGGCGCACACTTGGGGAAACAGCAACAATCCCGGGCTCCCGGAGAACTGCAACGGCGATGACGGCGTGAGCGACACGCCCAATACGATCGGTTGGACCAACTGCACGCTTTCGGGCACCAGCTGCGGCTCGCTCGACAATGTGGAGAACTACATGGAGTACTCCTACTGCTGCAAGATGTTCACGGAGGGGCAGAAAACCCGGATGCTTGCCGCGCTCAACAGCGGAACCGCGCAGCGCAACCAGCTCATCACCGCAGCCAACCTGGCAGCCACCGGGGTCGATGACGAGCCCGTGCTCTGCCAGGCCTCCTTCCAGAGCAGTGCTGGGCTCATCTGCGCCGGCAGCGCGGTCACCTTCACCGACCTCAGCTTCCATGGCGTCACAGGGCGGCAGTGGAGCTTCCCTGGAGGCACGCCCTCCAGCATGGAGGATGAGGCCGCCCCCTCCGTGGTCTACAACGAGCCAGGCGTCTATCCCGTCCAGCTTACGGTCACCGATGGCACCAACACCCTCAGTTCCACGGTGCAGGGCATGGTGACCGTGCTGGCCAACCCCGGATCGACGCCCCCGGTCTCGGAGGGCTTCGAGGACCTCACCGCGTTGAACGGCCCCGATTGGTTCGCCGTGAACCCCAATGCCGACAACACCTTCACGGTCTCCACCACGGCCGCCTACTCCGGCTCGAAGAGCGTCCGCATATCAAACAGCTCAGCCATGGCCGGCAACGTGGATGAGCTGCTCTCCCGGACCTTCGATATGAGCGCAGCCGAAGACATCAGCATCACCTTCCGATGGGCCTATGCCCGTCGCACCAGCACCAGCGACGATGTACTGAGCCTCTACATCAGCAACAACTGCGGAGAGACATGGAGCCTGCGCCGCATCTCGCGCGGCAGCACCACGCTTCCCACCGCCCCCGCCACCACGGGCGGCTTCGTCCCCAACGGTCCGGGCCAGTGGGGATTTGCGGAGGTCACCAACATCAGCGCAACCAGCCATATCCCCGACTTCCGATTCAAGTTCGTCTTCGAGAGCGACGGAGGAAACCATCTCTACCTCGATGACATCAACATCAATGGCCTGCCTGTGGGCTTGGAGGAGAGCCTCCTTGGCGCCGGAGCCGCATTGCAGGTGCTCCCCAATCCCGCCCAAGGCATGGCGCGGGTCCACCTGAACCTTCCGACTCCCGGTCACGCCCGCCTGAGCATCATCGATGCCACCGGCCGCACGATGCACATGGAGGAGCTCGGCCTTCGCCCCGCGGGCGAGGCCATCGTGCCGCTCGACCTTGGCGCCATGGCCCCGGGAGCCTATGCAGCGGAGCTCTCCGTCGACGGGCGCCGGTCCTTCGCCCGCTTCATCGTGGAGTGACGCGCCGATACCCGCCGCCCAGAACCAGCAATCCGACCCGTTCAGCATCATGCGCTATCTGTTCCCTGCCCTGGCCATCGCCACACTGCCGCTCGCCGCTTCGGCGCAAAGCCCCGCATTCACATGCGGCACCAACGACGACGCGGTGCTCGAGCGCCTGCATGGCAACGACCCCGCCCTCCTCGGCGCTATCGCAGCGGCCAATGCCGAATTGGAGGCATGGACGGCAGGCTTTAGCGAAGGCGCGCGCAGCACCTACGTCATCCCGGTGGTCTTCCACATCATCCACAACCATGGTCCGGAGAACATCTCCGACGAACAGGTGCTTGATGCGATGCGCATCCTGAACGAGGACTTCAACCGCCAGAACCCCGACTGGGACAATGTGCGCGCGGAGTTCCTTCCGCTCGTGGCCAACGTGGACATCGAGTTCCGCCTGGCGCGCAAGGACCCCAATGGGAATTGCACGCGGGGCATCACCCGCACGGTGAGCGCGCTCACGAACGACGGCACACAGGACATGAAGGACCTCATCCAGTGGCCGCGGAACAAGTACCTGAACGTGTGGGTAGCCGCCAGTGCCGCCGGTGCGGCAGGGTATACGCTCACGCCCGGAAGCGTGGCCTTCTTCGCAGCGGCCGACGGTATCGTGATGCAGCACACCTACGTGGGCAGCATCGGCACCGGCAGCCCCTCAAGGAGCCGCGCGCTCACGCATGAGGTGGGGCATTGGATCAATCTCGAGCACACTTGGGGGGGCTCCAACACCCCTGCGGTCTCCACCAACTGCAGCACGGATGATGGCGTGAGCGACACGCCGAACACCATCGGCTGGACGAGCTGCAACCTCAGCGGGACGACCTGCGGCTCATTGGATAACGTGGAGAACTTCATGGAGTACTCCTACTGTTCCAAGATGTTCACACTGGGCCAGAAGACCCGCATGGTGGCCGCCCTCACCTCCTCGACCGCCCAGCGCAACCAGCTCATTACAGCCAACAACCTCACGGCCACGGGCGTCAGCCAGCCGGAGGCGCTCTGCGCGGCGGAATTCACCGCCAGCAACAGGGTGGTCTGCCAAGGGGAGTCCGTCACCTTCACCGATGTGAGCTACAACGCAGTCTCCTCGCGCAGCTGGAGCTTCGCCGGCGGGTCTCCCGCGACCGCCACCTCGGCGACCGCCACCGTGACTTATGATGCGCCGGGCACCTATGCGGTGAGTCTCACCGCCAGCGATGGCAGCACTTCCCTCACCAACAACCAATCCGGCTACATCACCGTGCTGCCCGTGCCCGGCACCGCGGCCCCGTTCGAGGAGGGCTTCGAGGCCATTAGCGCATTCAACGCCCCGGATTGGTTCGTGGAGAACCCTCAGAATGACAATACCTGGACGGTGACCACCGCCGCGGCCTTCACGGGCGCGAAGAGCACGCGGATCGTGAATACGGCCGCGATGGATGGCCGCGTGGATGAGCTGGTATCCCGCACCTACGACATGAGCGGCGCCACCCAGGTCGTCCTTTCTTTCCGGTACGCCTATGCCAAACGCACCTCCAACAGCGATGATGCGCTGCGCGTTTACACCAGCACGAACTGCGGGGACACTTGGAGCCTGCGCAAGGTGATGCGGGGCAGCACCACGCTGACCACCGGAGGAGTGGTGACCAGTAGCTTCATCCCGAACGGCCCAGGCCAATGGAGCTACACCGAGGTCACCAACATCAGCAGCGTGAACCATGTGCCCAACTTCCGGTTCAAGTTCGAATTCGAGAGCGACGGAGGGAACAACCTCTATCTCGATGACATCAATCTGAACGGCTTGCCGGTAGGCTTGGATGAGCTCCAGGCACCCGCCACGGGATTGGCGGTGCTGCCCAACCCGGCCAGCGGCCATGCCCAGGCCCTCGTACATGGCAGCGGGGCCTCCATGCTGCTGGAGATCATCGACCTCACGGGCCGTGTGGTGCATCAGCGCGCTGTCGGCGTGCTGGCTGAAGGCGAGCACCGCATAGACCTACCCATCGCCGCCCTGAGCACCGGCACCTACCTGCTGAGAATCTCCACGGAAGTCCGCCGGAATGCCATCCGATTCACGGTGCAATGAGGGCTCCTCGGCCGATGTTCCTGGCCCTGGTCCTCGCTGCCATTGGCTGCGGCAGGGTGGCAGATGGCACCAAGGAGGCGCTGAACAAGGGCGGTGAGCTGGCCGGGAGCGCCGCCACCGAGGTCATTGAAGGCGTGACCAGCGGCGTGGAGAAGAGCTGGGGCATCGAGGTGCAGCTCTCCGATGCGCTACGCGCGCATGGACTGGCCGTGGGCAAGGTTCTGGTAGAGCCCGACAGCGCTGGCCAGGATAACCGCCTCGTCGTCTATCTCAGCACCTCGGCGGCGCTCCAGGATACCCTGCAGGCGATAGCGGTCGGTCAGGACGGCCTGGAATCCGGCCGGGCTGTTACGGTCGTGTCCTTGCCGGCCAACGGCGCCGACTACTTCGTATTCCGGTTCCAGAGTCGCACGCGGCTGGAGCGGAAAAGCCGGGTAACGCTGAACTGACCGCGCCCGATGCGGAAACGCAGAGGCCCCGGATGAATCCGGGGCCTCTGCGTTTCCGCA
>DDRC01000141.1 GCA_002342985.1 Flavobacteriales bacterium UBA2426 | reverse complement strand
AGGGCCTTGTCGAAGGCCTGCACGCTCAGGTCGCCCTCCTTGTTGAGGTTGCTCTTGTACTGGGAGAGCGCGAGCATGAGCCATGCTCCCGCATTCTCGGGATAGTAGCCCACCATGCCATCGAAGATCTGCTTGGCCTTGCTGATGCCCTTGGGGTCGTCCAGCAGGTTCTCGCCGGCCTGATAGGATACCGTGTTCAGCTCGGCCCAATAGTCCTCGTAATTGGCGAAGAACTCCTTGTCCTTGTCCTTCTTGCGGTACTTCTCGGCCCACTTCACAGCATCGCGCGCGGCCTTCGGGTAGTCGGCTGCGTACTTCTCCTGCTTGCTCATCTCGAACAGGCACATGCTGATGTAGAGGAAGGGCAGCGGGTCCTTCTTGGTGTCGTCGGCGAGGGTGTATCCCTCGGCCTTGAACATGCATTTCTCGTATTTCTCGTCCACGAAGAGCACGAGGAGATCCTCGTAGACATGCTTCTGGGCGGAGGCCCCTGCCGCCAGGAGCCAGAACAGGGCCAGGGTGATCGCTTTCTTCATCGGTATGCTTCTGGGGCGCACTTCGGCAACCACTGTGCCGAAAGGTAGGGCGCTCCACCGAATCCATGCACCGCCGCGCTGCCTCGGCCACCGGAATTTCGCCCTTCCTTTGAGCCATGCGCATCGACATCCTCAGCGCGGTGCCCGACCTGTTGACCAGCTGGTTCGGGGAGAGCATCCTGGAGCGCGCCCGCCGCAAGGGACTGGTGGAAGTGGTGGTGCACGACCTCCGGCACTGGAGCACCGACAAGCATCGCCGCATCGATGACTACCCCTTCGGCGGCGGCGCCGGAATGGTGATGCAGATCGAGCCCATCCACAGGGCCATCGATCAACTGCGGTCCGAGCGGGCGTATGACGAGGTGATCTACCTCAGCCCCGATGGCCAGCTGCTTGACCAGCCACTGGCCAATCTGCTCAGCACCAAGGGCAACCTCATCCTGCTGTGCGGCCACTACAAGGGCATCGACGAGCGGGTGCGCCAGCACTTGGTCACCCGGGAGGTGAGCATCGGCGATTACGTCCTCACCGGTGGCGAATTGGCGGCCGCTGTACTGAGCGATGCCATCATTCGGCTCATCCCCGGCGTCATCGGCGACGAGACCTCCGCGCTGAGCGACAGCTTCCAGGACGGACTGGTGGCGCCGCCGGCCTATACCCGGCCAGCGGACTACCGTGGCTGGAAGGTGCCTGACGTCCTGCTCAGCGGCCATCAGGCGCGCATCGACGCCTGGCGCCACGAACAGTCCGTTGAGCGCACCCGGCGGCGGCGGCCGGATCTGCTCCCCCCGGATGGGGCCAGCCAAGCAGGGAAGGATGCCTGATTTTTTCCGTACTATTGCGGCCCAAAATCCGGGACCGAATGCCCCTGACACCGTCTTGGGCCGCTGGGCAACCCGCTAACACACAGGCCATGGACCGCATCAAGCAACTCGAGAAGGAAATCGCCCCCCTGAAGGCACTGCCCGATTTCAAAGCGGGTGATACCGTTACCGTGCACTACAAGATCGTGGAGGGCAACAAGGAGCGCATCCAGCAATTCCAAGGCGTTGTCATCCAGCGCAAGGGCAGCGGGAGCACCGCCACCTTCACCGTCAGGAAGATCAGCAGCAACGTGGGCGTGGAGCGGATCTTCCCTGTGGCCTCCCCCTTCATCGACAAGATCGACGTGAACAAGCGCGGCGATGTGCGGCGCGCGCGCATCTTCTACCTGCGCGAACGTCGCGGCAAGAGCGCTCGCATCACCGAGAAGCGCCAAGCCGTGACCGCGCCCGCGAAGTAATCCCGACCCTCGACCGGCAGGACCGCCCCGCTTGATGCAGGGCGGTCCTTTTTTCTGCCCCATCCCCGGCCAAGTACCTTTCCCGCCCATGCAGCGCTTCCTGGTGATCCAGACTGCCTTCCTGGGCGATGCCGTGCTGGCCACCGCGCTGCTGGAGAAACTGCATGCGTTCCACCCCGATGCGGCCATCGACCTGGTGGTGCGCAAGGGCAACGAGGGGCTATTCGAGGGGCATCCCTTCCTGCGCAGGCTCCTGGTCTGGGACAAGCGCAAGGGCAAGACGCGCAACCTCTTCCGACTCATCGGCGAACTGCGGCGCGAGCGCTACGACCGCATCATCAACTGCCGGCGCTACCTCAGCACAGGGCTTATAACGGCGCTGGCGCGGGCCGAAGAGCGGGTCGGCTACGACAAGAACCCGCTCAGCCTGCTGTTCTCGCGCCGGGTGAAGCACGTGATCGGTGATGGCCGACATGAGGTGGACAGGCTCAACGCCCTGATCGCGCATTTCACCGATGGGAAGCGGCCCTTGCCCCGGCTCCACCCCACCCCCGAGGCCCGGGAGGAAGCGCAGGCCCAATCGATGGCCACGGGCGCGCCGCGCACAGCGCATGGCCATGTGTGCCTGGCCCCAGCTTCCATCTGGTTCACCAAGCAATGGCCCGAGGCGAAGTGGGCGGAGCTGATGAGGGCCCTCCCCGCCGACCTGCGCCTGCTCCTTATCGGAGCTCCCGGCGACGCCGCGCTCTGCGGTCGCATCGCGAAGGCTGCGGGGCGCGGCGAGGTGCTGGCCGGCCGGCTCTCGCTGCTGGGGACGGCAGCGCTCATGGAAGGCGCCGTCATGAACTACGTGAACGACAGTGCGCCGCTGCACATCGCCAGTGCCATGAATGCCCCCGTGACCGCCATCTTCTGCAGCACGGTACCGGCCTTCGGCTTCGGACCGTTGCGCGGGAATGGCCGTGTGTTGGAGACCGGCGAGCGGCTCGACTGCCGTCCCTGCGGGCTCCATGGGCACAGGGCCTGCCCGAAGGGGCATTTCAAGTGCGCAACCGGCATTCCGATCGATCGCCTCACTTTCGTGCCATGACCTACGAGAAACTCCTCTTCACCGCAGCCGACGGCGTGGCCACGCTCTCGCTCAACCGCCCCGACAAGCTCAACAGCTTCGACCGGCAGATGTCGCTTGAAGCGATTGATGCGCTTGACCGATGCGCGAGCGACACCAGCATCCGGGCGGTGCTGATCACCGGTGAAGGCCGAGCCTTCTGCGCAGGGCAGGACCTGGCCGAGGCCATCGCGCCCGGAACCAGGATCGAGGACATCCTCACCACGCAGTACAACCCCATCGTGCGCCGCATCCGCGCGCTGAAGAAGCCCGTGATCGCGGCGGTGAATGGCGTGGCAGCCGGTGCCGGGGCCAACATCGCCTACGCATGCGACCTCACCCTCGCCGGCGAAAGCGCCAACTTCATCCAGAGCTTCATCAACATCGGGCTCATCCCCGATAGCGGCGGCACCTTCACCCTGCCGCGGCTCGTGGGCATGCAGCGCGCATTCGGACAGATGGTCCTCGCGCCCAAAGTGAGCGCCAAGGATGCCGAAGCTCTGGGCATGATCTGGAAGGCCGTGCCCGATTCGGAATTGATGAATGAAGCGACATCGCTGGCGAATCGGCTGGCGGCCATGCCCACCAAAGCCATAGCGCTGACCAAGGAAGCGCTCAACCGCTCGCAAGGCAGCACGCTCGAGGCCCAGCTCGATGTGGAGAACGAACTCCAAAGTATCGCCGGGGCCAGCCACGACTACAATGAGGGCGTGAAGGCCTTCCTCGAGAAGCGGAAGCCCGAATTCAAGGGGGTCTGAGGGAAAACCGCGCATGGGAAGGGGCTTTAGGGGGATTCGTTGAGCGGCGGGAGCGCCGCCCCGGAACCGTTCGCGACCGCAGGCGCCAACGCCTCAAGGTCAGCCCATTGCATTTGGAAGTTCCATGGGGGCCTCTATATTTGAAATCGCCCCGTCCATCCCAAACAGGGCCAGTGCCATGCGCGACGATCGTGAAGACGTGTACTCCAAGGCTGTAAGAGCTGGTAAACGAACCTATTTCTTCGACGTGAAGAGCACACGCGGCCGTGACCTCTACCTCACCATCACCGAAAGCAAGAAGCACACGCACGAGGACGGCACCGCGCACTACGACAAGCACAAGATCTTCCTCTACAAGGAGGATTTCGAGAAGTTCATCGATGGGCTGAGCGATGCCATCAGCGAGATCGACCGGCTGAAGGCGACCGGTGAGTACGGTGCCAACGATTCCGGCTCGCGCGAGCAGAACGGCGATGCGCCCCCCTTCACCGATGTGAACTTCGAGGACCTGGACCGGAAGGACATCTGATCACCGGGCGAGCAGCGAGGCGATGTCCGGCTTCGAATAGCCCGGCCCCTTCAGCACCTTGCCGTCCTCGCGATAGATGGGCTTCCCATCGGCGCCGAGCTTGCTCATGTTGCTGCGCTGGATCTCGCGGAAGACCTCGTCGATCTTATGGTCCAGTCCATGCTTGAGCAGCGTACCGCACAGGATATAGAGGATATCCCCCAGCGCATCGGCCACCTCCACGAGGTCGCCGCGCAAGGCTGCATCCAGATACTCCTCATTCTCCTCCCGGATGAGCTTGTAGCGAAGCAGGGCCTCGCGGTCGCCGATGCCGCCGGTGGGGCGATCGGCATTGGGGATGCCGAAGGCATCGTGGAACGCTCGGACATGCTCGGCGGCCTCGGCCAAGGTGAGCGGCTGGCGGTGGTTCATGCGCCGAAGCTATCCCCACGGGTGCAAACAGCGGCTTTCAGCGGGGCGATCGCAGGGGCGGCCGGTTAACACACTTTAACCGCACTCCGGCAGCATGCGCTGAGCGGCGGCAATCACCTTTGCGTGAGGCCTTGAGCATCAGGCCAAGAACCATGGAATCCACCCTGCAGAGCGCGGAAAGGCCGGTAACCGCCGATAGCATCCGGGCATTGAACGACCGCATCCAACAGGCCAGCGCCTTCGTGGACCTGATCGACCGGGAGATGGAAAAGAGCATCGTGGGCCAGAAGGACATGGTTCAGAAGCTGATGGTGGCATTGCTGGCCGATGGGCATGTGCTGCTCGAAGGCGTTCCGGGCCTGGCGAAGACCCTCGCGATCAAATCGCTCGCGCGCACCATCGATGCGGGCTTCAGCCGCATCCAATTCACGCCCGACCTGCTCCCTGCCGATCTGATCGGCACGCTGATCTACAGCCAGCGTAATGAGGAGTTCACGGTGAGGAAAGGGCCCATCTTCAGCAACTTCGTACTTGCGGACGAGATCAATCGCGCTCCGGCCAAGGTTCAGAGCGCCCTGCTCGAGGCCATG
>DDRC01000206.1 GCA_002342985.1 Flavobacteriales bacterium UBA2426 | reverse complement strand
TGCGCCAACGATGATGTCGCTGTATCCATCGCCGTTCACATCGCCGGCGCTGGCCGCGCTGCTGCCGAATCCTTCAGCGGCCTGGGCGCCATCGCTGGTCCAGTGGGGCAGGCTCTGCAAGCCGGTGGAAGAGCCCAGCCAGAGCTGCGCCCGGCCGGTGCCGCTGAGGGTCTGGTCGAAGTCGGGCGCCCCCACCAGGATATCCGCGAACCCATCACCATTGATGTCACCCGCGCAGGCCACCGCCTCACCGAAGTGGGCGGTGAGCTGGTCGCCCTCGCGCATCCACGCATGTGCTGCGGCCAGGCCGGTGGGGCTGCCGTGGTAGACAAAGGCGGCGCCCTCACCCGCCAGCCCGCCGTTGTATTGCCACGCGCCGATGATGGCGTCGCTGTAGCCGTCGCCGTTCACATCGCCCGCAGTGGCCACGCTGTATCCGAACCACGCATCGGCAAGGTCGATCTCCTCGCTCCAGTTCGGCGCGGCGGGCAAACCGACGCCGGCGCCGTGGAACACCAAGGCACGGCCTTCGTTGCTCTGGCCATTGTCCCAATTGTACACACCGATGATGACATCGCTGAAGCCATCGCCGTTCACATCACCTACTCCCGCCACGCTGCGGCCCAAGCGGGCACTGGCCTGATTGCTTTCATAGGTCCAGCTGGGTGTTGCGGGCAGGTTGGTGGCACTGCCGTGGAACACATAGGCACGGCCTTCGTTGGTCTGGCCGTTGGAGAGGTCCTGAGCACCGGCGATCAGGTCGCTGTATCCGTCGTTGTTCACATCACCGGCGCAAGCCACCGAAGTGCCCAGGCGGGCCAACGCCACATCACTCTCGAAGGTCCAGTTGGCTGCGGCAGGCAGTCCCGCTGCCGATCCGCGGAACACGTACAACCGGCCTTCGTTGGTCTGGCCGTTGGTGTATCCGTTGGCGCCGATGGCCACATCGCTGAAGCCATCGCCGTTCACGTCGCCGGCAGTGGCCACGGCGATGCCCAGCTCAGCGTTCGCAAGGTCGCTCTCGAAGGTCCAGTTGGGCGCCGCTGAGGGTCCTGTGGCCGAGCCGTGGAAGACAAAGGCCCTGCCTTCATTGCTCTGGCCGTTGTCGAAACGCGGTGCTCCCGCGATCAGGTCACTGTAGCCATCGCCGTTCACATCACCAGCGCTGCTCACGCTGGTGCCGAAGGATGCACTGGCTTGGTCGCTTTCGGCGGTCCACGCCGCCGTAGTGCTCAGCGGGTCCACGGTGATGGGATATTGCGCCCCGGCGTCACGCACGGCCAGCACGATCTCGTCATCCTCCAAGCTGGCTGTGGCTTCGAGCGTGTCGCCCTGGGCGTCCCACACGTGCAGGTCCTTGTACCAGAGCACAGGCACGTGGCTGCTGGTGCCCGCCACGGGTTGGCAGAAGGCGATGGCGTTGCCGCCCTTGTCCGCTGCGTGCAAGGTGCCGGTGTAGCGGAGCCGCACTTCCAAGAGGCCATCGCCTGCGGGCTTCTCGCGCACCGTGAAGTTCTGGCGCATGCCCTCCGCGCTGTTGCGGTAGTCGATGGTGAAGGCGTCGTGGTCGGCGAGGAGCGTCGGGCCTTCCGTGGAGATGACAACGCTGTCGTTGGGCATGAACCATTGCTCCTCCCGGCCAATGCGGTCCAGTTTCAGCGCTACGTTCCAAGTGCTATCGGCCACGCGCGGTTTCAACTCGAAGCCTGCGGCGTGGTAGGTGATGCGTAGGTCCTGCTTCCGGTTGGGGCTTTGGTAGGCACCTGCGCTTTCCTGCCAGTTGATGTGGTACTCGCTGGTGGCGATCTGGCGGGTCACCTGCGCGTACCAGTCGTCAGGGATGGCAGCTTCGGATGCGGCGCTCAACCTGCCCAGGTCGGCGTGGTCCAGATCGAGCGGGCCGCCGAGGGGCATCAATGGAAGCACAGCGCGCGCGGTGGTTCCCGGATGGGCAGCAGGCCTTAAGGACCATGCTTCTACGGCCTTTGGCCACTGGCGCGTCGGGGCTGCGGGCAAGAGTCCCATGAGGCCCGGCACCAGCACCTTGAGGATCGGTCGGGTACGTGCGCGCGGCAACATGTGCAGGTTGGAGGTAGGCCACCCAAAGCACGGTTCGGCCGGTGCACGCCGCAATCATGGAAAACCATGATTCTCGCCAGCGGCAGCCCTTCTGGCAGATAACCTTTGTTACTCCACCACGGGGCACTCCACGCTCACCGTGGTGCCCTTGCCGGGTGTGCTGTCGATCTGCACCGTGGCGCCGATGGCCGCCGCGCGTGACCGCACATTGCCCAGGCCCATGCCGCTGCCGGCGTGCGCGGTGTCGAATCCGACGCCGTTGTCGCTCACCACCACGCTCAACCGACCGGGTGCGCGCGTGACGCCGATGCTGAGCTCCGAGGCCTTGGCGTGCTTGAGCACGTTGCTCACCGATTCCTGCACGATGCGGTACACGGCGATCTCCACCCCGCGCTCGAGCCGTTGGTCCAGACCGAAGGTGTTGAGCTCCACCTGCAGGCGCCCGTTGATGTGCAGGGTATCGCGCAGGTCCTTCAAGGCTTTCTCCAAGCCGAAGCGGCTCAGGGTGGCGGCGGCCATGTCGTGGCTGATCTGCCGCAATTCGCCGACGGCGTGCTCCATCAAGCGCGTCACCTTCTGGTACTGCTGGTCCTGGCGCATGG
>DDRC01000133.1:3191-4207 GCA_002342985.1 Flavobacteriales bacterium UBA2426 | reverse complement strand
ATCTCGTTGGTGCCCTCGAAGATCCGGTTGATGCGGCTGTCGCGGTAGGCGCGCTCCACGGGGCTCTCGGCGCTGTAGCCCATACCGCCGTAGATCTGCACGCCCTCGTCCACCACGTAGTCCAGGCACTCGCTGCCGGCCACCTTCAGGATGGCGGCCTCGGCGGCGTACTGCTCCACGCCCTTCAGCAGCGCCGTGGCATGGTCGGCACCGCCGGCCTTCAGGTCCTCGATCGCGCGCTCCATGTCGTTGCTGCAGCGGTAGGTGGCGCTCTCCACCACGTAGCAGTAGGTCGCCTGGTCGGCCAGCTTCTGGCGGATGGCCCCGAAGGCGCTGATCGGCTTGCCGAACTGCGCCCGCTCGTTGGCGTACTTCACGCTCATGTCCACGGTGGCCTTCGCGCCGCCCAGCGCCGCGCCCGCCAGCTTGATGCGGCCGATGTTCAGGATGTTCACCGCGATCTTGAAGCCGTTCTCGCGCCCGCCCAGCAGGTTCTCCACCGGCACCTTGCAGTCGTTGAAGAACACCTGGCGCGTGCTGCTGCCCTTGATGCCCATCTTCTTCTCCTCGGGGTTCAGCGTGATGCCGCCGAAGCCCTTCTCCACGATGAAGGCCGTGAGGTTCTTGTCCGCCTCACCCGTCTTCGGGTCGGTGATCTTGGCGAACACCGTGAACACGTCGGCGAACCCGCCGTTCGTGATCCACATCTTCTGCCCGTTCAGGATGTAGTGCTTGCCGTCGTCGCTCAGCACCGCCTTCGTCTTGCCGCTGTTGGCATCGCTGCCGCTGCCGGGTTCGGTCAGGCAATAGCTCGCCTTCCACTCGCCCGTGGCCAGCTTGGGCACGTACTTCTTCCGCTGCGCCTCATCGCCGTAGTACAGGATCGGCAGCGTGCCGATGCCCGTGTGCGCCGCGATCGCCACGCTGAAGCTGTGCCCCGCGCCGGTGATCTCCGTCACCAGCATGCCGGTGAGGAAGTCCTTGCCGAAACCGCCCAGCTCCTCGGGCACGCTGAT
>DDRC01000133.1:0-2989 GCA_002342985.1 Flavobacteriales bacterium UBA2426 | reverse complement strand
TCCTCCAGCGCATCGATGCGGTCCAGGTTGGGCCATACGTGCTGCTCCAGGAACTCGCGCGAGCTCTGCGCGATCATGCGCTGCTCCTCGTTGAACTCCTCGGGGATGAAGATGTCCTGCGGTTCGCTGGTGCGGATCAGGAACTCGCCGCCCTGGAGGGCTTTTTTCACGTCGGTGCTCATGGTGTCGATCAGATGATCAGAGGATCAGACGATCAGACGATCGAAATGCCTCTGTGGGTGCTACGTCAGGTTCGGGATAAAGTTATGCACGCATAACAATTTTCCAACAGGGGTGGTTCGGATGCGGGGGCGAATGGCGAATGGTCATTGGCGACTTGTGCCGGGCGACCTTGACGCCTTGATACTTGTGACTTGAGACTTGCTTCGGGCGTGCCCCTCGGCCATCCCTTCACTGCGCGGAGCCTCCGTTCGGGAGCGCCTCGGGTCGGGTCATCCGCTGTGGCTGCCTTGTCCCGCCCAGCATCCACGGCGCTCCGGGGTCTGCTCCTGCGTCGTAGCCTCCTCACTGCTCGTGGCTGCAAGGGCGTTCCCTCGGCAGGCCGCCGCTGCTGCCCCTCACGCGGACCTCCCGTTTACGGATACGTTCCGCCTATTAGCGGATATTCACGGATACGACCACCCTCTTTTCGGATACGGAACGGATATTACCGTATATTTGCGGATATGTCCGCGGTCCACACCTTCCGCCTCGACCTCACCTGGGACCTGCTCCAAGCCATCAGCCGGGTGGACCGCTTCGCCGGGGAGTGGGCCGGCATCGAACGCCGCGAAGGCCGCTCGCTCAGGCATCTCAAGTCCATCGCCACCATCCAAAGCGTGGGGGCCTCCACCCGCATCGAGGGCAGCCGCCTGGATGATGCCGCCGTGGACGCCCTGCTCGCGCAGCTCGACATCACGAAGCTGGAGGACCGGGACCAGCAGGAGGTGGCCGGCTACTTCGAGGCACTCGACACCATTTCCGAGGCCTACTCGGATATCCGCATCGGCGAGAACGAACTGATGCACCTGCACAAGCTCACGCTCCAGTACAGCACCAAGGACGCCTGGCACCGCGGCGGCTACAAGCAGCGCCCCAATGCCGTGGAGGCCACCCTGCCCGATGGCAGTCGCACGGTGGTCTTCACCACCACACCGCCCGGCGTGGAAACGGAGGACGCGATGCGTGCACTGGTCGCGTGGTACGCCCGGCCCGATGCCGTGCATCCGCTCGTGCGCGTGGCGGCCTTCTGCTACGAGTTCGTCACCATCCACCCGTTCCAGGACGGCAACGGCCGCCTCAGCCGACTGCTGGCCACGCTGCTCCTGTTGCAACAAGGCTATCCCTGGGTCCAGTATGTCAGCTTCGAGCACGAGATCGAGCGGCGCAAGCAGGAGTACTACCGCGTGCTGCGCACCTGCCAGGCCAACCGTCCAGGCGAGGGCATCGGCCCCTGGCTGCACTTCTTCCTGGACTGTCTGGTGGTGATGATGGAGAAGCTCCGCGCCAAGCTGGAGGCCAAAGGCGCCATCACCGACCTCAACGAACGCCAGCGCAACATCCTGCGCTACGTGCAGGCCCATGCTGGTGCGCAGGCGGGCGGCATTGCCAAGGCCTTGGGCATACCACTACCCACGGTGAAGAAGGACCTGGAAACGATGGTGAGCGCCGAGGTGCTGCTGCGCGAAGGGGTGGGGCGGGGGACGCACTATACCGCACGATAGGCAGCTAAGCGTTCCGGTCGGCTACAAATGGTGGCTAACTCAACTGGTTACGATCCGTAACCAGTTGAACACTGCCGGCGCTGGCGTTCCAGTCGGTGACGGTTTGCCACCAACTGAAATAGGAACGAGGCGAACTGGTTACTATCGGTAACTGGTCGGCCTATTGCCTTTGTCGTTCCTGACCCCGAAGGGGTCACAGCCATTAGCATTTGTTCCACCAAGGAGGTATTCGACCCTGAAGGGGTCGCAGGGGTGTTGACGGATGCTCTCGGGCTCCCTCACTCCACCAGCCCCTCCATCCACCGCACCAGCTCCCGCTCCTCCACGATGCTCCACGCATGCGGATGCCGGTTGCCGTGCTGCACCCCGCGCCCTTCCGTGGTGATGTACTCCGCCCGCACATTCCCAGCTGCCACCAGGGTGGCGTGGATGCGCTTCATGGCGAAGGCGTTCAGCTCCTCGTAGCTGTCATCGCGGTTGGCGCGCCACCACGCTGTGTCCGGCTCCGTGTAGAAGCGGATCGGCAGGTCCTTCAATACCGCCACGCTCGCGGACGAGTTGAGCAGGGGAGCGGCACGCTCGTAGTTGGCCATGGCGCCTGCGCCAAAGCGCTCCGGCGTCGGCGCGCTGTCCGTGGGCGAGCCGAGGGTGCTGTCCAGAAAGGCTTGCAAGTAGCGTGCTTCGTCCTTGTACTCCGGGAAGCTGCTCTTTGCCAGGTCGCGCTGCGAGCACGCGTACAGGTGTACCAGGTCCAGCGGGCTGTCCACAGCGAAGACGCCCTTGAGACCGATGCCCGGCCGTGGCGCGCGCACCAGCTCCTTCGCCAGCAGTACGCTCACGTTGCCGCCGGAGGAAAAGCCGCCGATGAAGGTGTTCGTGGCATCGACCCCGTGCGCCTTCACCGCCGCCGCGATCGTGTCGAGCACCTCCCGCTTCTCCGCATCGCTCATCAGGATGTGCTGGTTGAAGTTCATCAGCAGCACCGCGATGCCATTGGCCACCGCCGTGTCCGCGATAGGCGACTCCGCCCGCGTATCCGCCGCATCGCACGGGAAGCAGGGGAAGAGGATCAGCAGGGCTTTCTGGTCAGCCGGGATGATCAGCTCGTAGGTGGGGGTGTGGACTTCGAGGGGGGCTTGGACTTTGGGTGGGGTGGGGGATTGGCAGGGGCGCAAGAAAAAAATGACCCCGAACAAAGCGGCCACGCAGGAGTTGGTGGAGGGCGCGGGGGTCATGGGCGCTATATGTGCGCGTGAATCAGCCGC
>DDRC01000188.1:15132-15337 GCA_002342985.1 Flavobacteriales bacterium UBA2426 | reverse complement strand
GGGCACCTACTGGGTGAACACCAATGGACTCGCCTGCAGCAAGACCTACGAGGTGGATGTGCGCGCCAGCTTCGATGGCGGCGCCACCTGGTGCCACAGCAGCGATCCCTGGGGCGACATCTGCCTGCTCACCACCACCTGCAGCAATGCGCTGGCCGAACAGCCCACCGGCACCGCCGCCGGCACCCTGCGCATGTACCCCAAC
>DDRC01000188.1:9928-14950 GCA_002342985.1 Flavobacteriales bacterium UBA2426 | reverse complement strand
GCCTGAGCGCGGTGGCCGAGGGCGTGAACACGGTGAGCATCGACCTCTTCGACATGTTCGGCAAGCGCGTGGCGGCCCGCACCATCCCCGTGCAGGACGGCTTCGTGAACACCATGCTGGAACTGAACGGCGAGCTCGCCAACGGCCTCTACCTGGTGAGCATCACCGCCGGTGCCGACAGCTACAATGAGCGGCTGGTGATCCAGAAATAAGCCTCGGCTGAACCGACCCCTTGAGCGCGGCCCCCACCGGAAACGGTGGGGGCCGCTGCGTTGAAGGCATGCATCGCACCCCCATGCGATCGCTTGGCCTGCTCAGGCCATTGCACCGGTCGCTCAATGGAGGCGCGCGATGAGGTTCCGGCGACCGATTGATCGGACCAACCGAAGCGCTGAACCAGAGCATCGCCGGAACTGCGTGGCGGTCACGGCAGCGAAGCATGGTCACCCAAGGCCATGGCGGAGCCGCATGCGGAGATCCCAGACCAGCCCTTACACCAATCCCTCGCGCAGGGCCACGCTCACCGCGCTGGCCACGGAGTGCACGTGCAGCTTCTGGTAGATGCTCGTCACATGCGAGTTCACCGTGGAGCTGGAGATGTTGAGCCGGGCCGCGATCAGCTTGTAGGAGAGGCCGTCCACCAGCCCGCGCAGCACGTCCAGTTCGCGGTCGCTGAGCTTGAACTCCTTGGCCGCCGGGATCTGCGCGCGCTTGTTGAACAGCGACAGCACCTTGCGCGCCACCGTGGCCGTCATGGGCGATCCCCCGTCCGCGAGCTCATGCAGGCTCTCCATCAGCCGCTGGGGGCTGGTCTGCTTCAGCAGGTAGCCATCGGCCCCGGCGAGGATCGCGGCGAAGACCTTGTCCTCATCCTCGAACACCGTCTGCATCATCACGCGCACCTCCGGGAAATGGCGCTTGATCAGTTCCACGCCTTGTATGCCATCCACATGCGGCATGTCGATGTCCATGAGCACCACATCCGGCGAGGTCTCCGCCACATGGCGCAGCACATCACGGCAATCCTCGAACTGGCCCACGCAGCGCATGTTCGGGTCGGTGCCGATGAGCAGGGCGAGGCTGTCCCGCTGGTCCGCGTTGTCATCGAAGATGGCCACCTTGAGCATGGCGACGAAGGTATCCCCGCTTCACCGGGCGCGCCCCCCTTGATCCCAATGGATCCTGCTTACGGAACGAAGCGGAGCTCGATCGTGGTGCCGCGGCCGGGCATGCTCGCGATGCGCAGCGTTCCGCGGATCTCCGCGGCGCGCGCCTCCATGTTGCCCAGGCCGTTGCCTCCCCCGCTGCGCGATGGCGGTGCATCGGCATGCCGCTGGAATCCGGCGCCATCGTCCTGGACCGTCAGCACCAGGTGTGCGTGATCGCGGCGCAAGCGCACGGACAAGCTGCCGCAGCCGGAGTGCTTCGCGGCATTGGTCACCGCCTCCTTGAAGATCAGGAAGAGGTTCTTGCGCTGCACCATCCGCAGCGGCAGGCTGCCCAGGTCCGCATCGAGGTCGAATGCGAGCGCGCAGCCGCACCCTTCGGTGATGCGCACCGCGAACTCCTGCATGCGCCGGGCCACGTGGTGCAGGTCATCGTTCCGGGAGTTCACCGCCCACACGATATCGTTCATGCTCTCCATCATCTGGCTCGTGCTCTGGCTGATGCGGCTGAGCACCGCACGCCGGCCGGCCGCATCAGCCGGGTCCTGCCGCATGGCCACCTCGCTGAAGATGGCCACGCTGCTCAGCGTGGACCCGATCTCGTCGTGCAGGTCGCGCGCGATGCGGTCGCGCATGCGCGAGAGCGCCAGCGCCTGTGCCAGCCGGTACCGGTAGAACCCGTAGGCCGCGGCCAGGACGGCCAGGGCGGCCAGGATGCGGAACCACCAGGTGCCCCACCACGGCGGGGTGATGACGAGCGCGATCGCCGCGCCTTCCTCGTCCCACACCCCCGCACTGTTGCGGCCCTGCACGCGGAAGGTGTATCGGCCCGGATCCAGGTTGGTGAAGGTCGCCTCGGCGGCATGCTGCGCATCCACCCAATCCTCATCGAAGCCCTCCAGCTTGTACCGGTAGCTGTTCTTGCGCGGTGCGGTCGGGTCCATGCAGGCGAACATCAAGGTGACCATCCGCTGATCATACGGCAGCACGAGTTCGGCCAGGTAGCCGATGGGCGTAGGCAGCAGCGGAACATCCGCTCCCGGCAGGTGGAAGGTGCCCACCGCCACCTCCTTGTTGGCCAGGCGCATTCCCGAGATGCGCGTGGGCGATGGGGCTTCGTTGGTGTAAAGGTCCTCCGGATGGAAGGCGGTCACCCCATCCACTCCCGCGAAATAGAAGCGCCCGTCGATGCCCCGTTGCGCGCTGTAGCGGTTGAACTCGTTCCCGCAGAGCCCATCATCCTTGGTGTAGTGCGTGGCAGCCCCGGTGCGGGGGTCGAAGCGGCAAAGCCCGTTGTTGGTGCTGAGCCACAGGTTGCGGCGCTCGTCCGCAAGGATGCCGTAGATCACATCGTTGGGCAGGCCGTTGTGCGTGGTGAAGCGCTCGCACGCGCCGCTGCGCAAGTCCAGTTTCACCAGGCCGCCCCCTTCGGTACCCACCCACAGGTACCGGCCCGGGTCATCGGGATCGGGGCAGATGGACAGCACCACCTCCTGCGGCAGGGAGCGCGGATCGTCCGGGTCATGCACGAAGCTCTGCCAGCGTTCATCGGCCGTGTGCAGGATCTGCACGCCGCTGAGGGTGCCCATGCGCACGGTGCCATCGGCATCGATCCTCCAGTCGGAGATGCCCCGGTACTCGCGCGGCTCTATCGGGTGCGGGAAGCGGTAGCGCTCCGTGATCCTTCGGGTGCGTGCATCGAAGCGGACCAGGCCATGCGCGGTGTTCACCCCCGGGTGGCGCACGGTCACCCACAGGTCATGCCCTTCGCCCGGCAGCACCTCGCTCACCTGATCCCCCTCCTCCAGCGGGATCATCTCCAGCGCTGCGTTCGGCCCAGGGCCCAGCCTTGCGAGGAGTGACCGGCCATCCGGGAACGGGGCTGCGCACCATTGGGCACCGGTGGGATCCACCACCACGCATCGCCACCCGACCGTCAGACCATCTTCTTGCAGCGCTTCACCGATCGGCAGGGTCCGCGGTGCTCCATCCACGACATTCACCTGATCGAAGTCCTCGATGGACATGATGTACCGGCCGTCCAGGTCGGCGCGCATGAAGCTGGTGAAGCGGCCGGCCCGCAAGCGCTGGAAGCGCTCCGTGCGCGAGCGGTACTTCAGCACGCCATAGCCGCTGGTGCCCACCCAGATGTTGCCGTTCCTATCCTCCGCCCAGCAGATGGCGGACTGCTGCTCGGGGAAGCCGGGACGGTCCTGCGGCTCGAAGCGAATGGTCTCCAGCGTGCCGGTGTGCACCTCGAAGCGCACCGGATCGTTCGCGGTCGATACGCTCAACCAGAGCCGGCCCTGGCGATCGAGCAGAGGAGGATTGCCCTTGAAGGGTGGCGCGTGATCCATCCGCAGCGTATCCAGCGGCCGGCCGTTGACCAGGTCGAAACCGATCAGCGTGATGCCCCGCAAGAGCCACACCCGTGAACGGGCCGTATCCAGCACCAGGGCCGTCGGCTCCTCCCAGGCGTCCTGGGTGAACTCGGCCTGGGGAACGGGCCAGCGGCTGCTTGCGCGCGCGCCGTGCGCGGTGGTGCCCTGGATGAGCAGCCCCACGTTGCTCGCCAGCCAGAGGTCGCCCTGGGGGGTGAACAGCAGCGATCGCACGGTGTCAGGCAGCTGCAGGTCGCCGCGGACGGAAGCAGCTGCCTGAAGGACCGGCTGCGGCGAACCCGATGCACCCTTGCCGGATGGCCCTCCGGTGATTACGGAGAGCATGCCGAACTTCCCAAGCACCCAGATATTCCCCTCCGCATCCTCGCGCAATGTCCGGGGCGCCAGGTCATGCGCCGAGGCGAAGGCCCCTTCGATGCGCACATGCGTGAAGCGCTCCGTGCGCGGGTCGTAGCGGTCCACGCCATAGTGCTCGGTGGCCACCCACAGCTGCCCGTGGCGATCCTCCAGCAGCGCGGTGATGTGGTTGCCGCTCAAGCTGGTGCTGTCCTCGTTGTCGTGCCTGAACACCTTCAAGCGGTTCCCATCGCTGCGCACCAGGCCGTCCTTGGTGCCGAACCACATGTGGCCCGCCCGGTCCTGGATGATGGTGCGCACCATGCCTTGCGGCAGCCCGTCCTCCACGGTGATCCACTCCACGGGAAGGCGCAGGGCGGCCGGTGACTGCCCCGCCGCCCCTTGCGCAGCCAATGCCATCGCGAGCGCGCAGGCGATGCGCGCCAGGTGCTTGGCTCCGGGAAGGGCGGGCCGGGCGGTCATCATTCGTTGCGGCAACTTACAAGACTAGGGTGTATGCCGCACTTGTCCGGGGGGATCGCCTGCCCCTGTGCTGCTGAGGCACCCGCTTGATCCATTGGATTTACCGATTGATGCGCCATGGAGGGAACCCGTGCTTTGGGCAATTCACCGAGCACCTCCTGCCATGGAACCATGCCCCACCAAGCCAATGGGTCCCGTCCTGCTCCCGTTAGCCTTGTGGCACAACGTAGTTGCAATTGTCTTGTGCGCCGTGTTGCACGCCGCCCTGCCGAATTCTTCGGCGGCCCAGCACGGCGCCATCGACCCCACCTTCAACCCCAGCGACGTCGGTTTCTCTGCCGGAGATGGACCTGCCGGAGATGTGCACACCACCGTCGTGCAACCGGATGGCAAGATCCTCATCGGAGGGGACTTCACCACCTACAACGGCACCACCTGCAACCGCCTCATACGGTTGCACTCTGACGGCAGCGTAGACACGGGATTCGATTCCGGCCTGACCTTGTACTCCGCCATCATCAACGCCGTTGCGGTGCAAGCCGATGGCAAGATCCTGGTCGTGGGGGAGTTCGATTCTTTCCACCTCGTATGGCGACGTCGCATTGTACGGCTGAATGCGGATGGCAGCCTGGACA
>DDRC01000188.1:9138-9821 GCA_002342985.1 Flavobacteriales bacterium UBA2426 | reverse complement strand
TGAATGCGGATGGCAGCCTGGACACTGGCTTCGACCCTGGCTCCGGGACGGATGGAACGATCAATTCCGTCGCCATCCAAGCCGATGGCAAGATCCTGATCGGCGGGGATTTCTACTTCTGCCACGACGCGATCCGTAAGTGCCTCGCGCGACTGAATACGGATGGCAGCTTGGACACGAGCTTCGATCCAGGCACCGGGGCGAACAACGCCGTTCACGCCATAGCCGTCCAAGCCGATGGCAGGGTCCTGGTCGGAGGTTACTTCACCATTTTCAACGGCGCGGACCGTGGCCGCATCGCACGGCTGCATGCGAACGGAGCGCTGGACACGGGCTTCGACCCCGGCACCGGCGCGGACGATGGCGTATTCGCCATCACCCCCCAAACCGATGGCAAGATCATGGTCGGCGGGGCGTTCATGAGCTACAACGGCATGGCCATTAACCGCATCGCTCGCTTGAACGCGAACGGAACGCTCGATACCGGCCTCAACCTGACCACAGGCGCGAACAGCCATGTTCGGTCCATTGTCATCCAACCCGATGGCAGGATCATTATCGGCGGAGCCTTCGCCACCTACAACGGTACAAGCCGCAACGGCATCGCACGGCTGAATACGAACGGCGCGCTGGACACGAGCTTCAACCCGGGCACGGGAGCGGCGGGCGGCACACTTCGGTCC
>DDRC01000188.1:6033-9040 GCA_002342985.1 Flavobacteriales bacterium UBA2426 | reverse complement strand
ACTTCGGTCCATTGCCATCCAATCCGATGGCAGGATCCTGGCAGGGGGACACTTCACCAGTTTCAATGGTACGCCGCGCAACCGCATCGTACGGTTGAACGCGAACGGTGGCCTGGACGCGGGCTTCAACAAAGTCCACGGGGCGAACCACGCGATCAATGCCATTTCGGTCATGGCCGATGGCAAGATCCTGATCGGGGGAGTCTTCACCGGCTACAACAACAAGATCTGCGGCCACATCGCACGGCTGCATGCGGACGGTAGCCAGGACATCGCCTTCAACTCGGGGACGGGGGCGAACGAAGAAGTCCGAGCCATGTCTGTCCAGGCTGACGGCAAGATCCTCATCGCGGGATTCTTCACCAGCTACAATGGCACGGTCCGCAACCGCATCGCACGACTGAATGCGGATGGCAGCCTCGATACCGGCTTCAATCCGGGCGCAGGTGCGAACGGTGGCGTTTCCGCCATAGCCCTCCAGCCCGATGGCAAGATCCTGATCGGAGGGGATTTCACCAGCTACAACGGCACAGGCCGCAACCGGATCGCACGCTTGAACGCGAACGGCACGCTGGACACAGGCTTCAACCCGGGTGCCGGGGCGAACGACCAGGTGCGGTCCATTGCCATCCAACCCGATGGCAGGGTCCTGATCGGCGGGGACTTCACCAGTTACAACGGCACGGCCCGCATCCGCATCGCACGCCTGAATGCGAACGGCGCATTGCACACGGGCTTCGATGCGGGTGCCGGGCCGGACGACTCGGTCTACTCCATTGCCTACCTGCCGGAAGGGTCGATCCTCATCGCAGGGGTCTTCTTCCAGGTCAATGGCACCGACGCAAGACGCCTGGCACGGCTGAACGCGGATGGCAGCCTGGATACCAGCTTCAACCCTGGCTATGGATCGGACGGCAGCATCCTATCCATGGCCATCCAGCGCGATGGCAAGATCTTGATCTCGGGGTGGTTCAACGCATACGCCATGGTCAGCCGCAACCGCATTGCGCGGCTGAATGCGGATGGCAGCCTGGACATGAGCTTCGATCCAGGCTCGGGGGCGAACGGCTGGATCCGGTCATTCGCCACCCAGGCCGATGGCTTGATCCTGATCGGCGGTGAGTTCACTGGCTACAATGGCACTGGCCGCAACCGCATCGCGCGCTTGCTGGGCGGGTCTCTGCAGACCGATGCGATAGCCGAAGTGACCTGGTGCTCCGGTTCCAGCTTGAGCGTGCCTTTCACCACCACCGGCCCTTTCAATGCAGGCAACATCTTCACCGCCCAACTGAGCGATGCTAGCGGCAGTTTCACCAACCCCATGGTCATCGGCACCCTGGCCGGTACCGGCAGCGGCAGCATCAGCGCCGCCATTCCGTTGGGCACGCCCGCTGGCAGCGGCTACCGCATCCGGGTGGTGAGCAGCAACCCCGCATTGACCGGCAACGAGAACGACACGGACCTCACCGTGGTGGAGGCCGCCATTTGGTATGCCGATGCAGATGGGGACGGCTATGGTGACCCGGACAGCCCACTGCCCGCCTGCGCGCAACCCTCAGGGCATGTGACGAACAGCGATGACTGCGATGATGCGGATCCCGCATGGCCGAACGCATGCGGATGCTCCATCCTGGAGGCTACCGTCAGCACTGCCGATGCCTGCGAAAGCATGAGCTACCTCGCCACGATCCACGTCAGCAGCATCGGTGACCTCGCTGGAGTGGATATCATCAGCAGCATCCATGGCACCATTGCCAGTGGCGTGGGTGTTGGCGACCATCCAAGCCTGCTCACCGGCTTCGGCACCGAAGAGAGCTTCACCGTGCTCGGCAACGACGCCGAGGGGTGCTCCATGAACGTGCAACCGGTCAACAGCCTCGGAAGTGCCTGCGCTGCATGGCTGGTCCCCCATTCGGGCAGCAACAGGTTGAAATGCGGCAACGATACGATCCTGCGCGACCATGCCGACGCCGCCGAATATGCCGTTTACGCTGACGGCCATACCATCCTGGAGGCGAACGGCACGGCGATGATCACTGTCACCGGGACCTACTACACGGAATATTCATGGGACAAATTGCGCATCTACGCCGGTGCCGGCACAAGCGGGGCGCTGCTACAGACCTACACGGGCTCGGGATTCATCAATTTCACCGGAGCGCCAGGTCAGACCCTCACCGTCCGCTTCACCTCCGACGAGGTCGGGGTCAGCTCCGGATTCGATCTCGTGGTCCGCTACGCGGGAACATGCGCATGTGCGAGCCCCATGGCCACCACCAGTGCCATTGATGATTGCAGCAACCTGAGCTTCACGGCCGCAGTGGAAGTGACCGACCCTGGGGATGCTGTAAGCATGGTCATCATCAGCAGCATACATGGCACCATCGCCAGCGGCGTGGGCGCAGGCACCTATCCCAGCCTGCCCAATGGATTCGGGGTCTCTGAGAGCTTCACGGTGCTGCATGGCGGCCACGAGGCCTGCAACCTGTCCCTCGGCCCGGTCAGCAATGGGTCCGCATGCCCACCGGTCCTGGTTCCCTTCAGCGGGAGCAACAGCGTTGCCTGCGGCAGCAGCACGATCCTCCGCGACCATGCCAACGGCAGCCAGTACAGCAGCAATGCCAATGGCTACACGGTGCTCGAAGCGAATATCACAGCCATCATCACCATCAGCGGCAGCTATGGCACCGAGGCCGGATTGGACCACATCCGCATCTACGACGGGGCAGGTACATCCGGCGCGATCCTGCAATCCTATAGCGGCAATGGCACGGTCCAATTCACCGGGGCGCCCGGCCAGACCCTCACCGTGGGTTTCACCTCCGATGGCGGGTCGGTCAACTTCGGATTCGACTTTCTTGTGATCTACACGGGGGCATGCGTATGCTCACCGGCCACCGCCACCGCAAGCGTGACCGATGCGTGCGGCAGCATGACGTATACGGCCACGGTGGAGGTGAGCAGCCTGGGCACCGCCACAGGCGTGGATATCATCAGCAGCATCCAT
>DDRC01000188.1:5595-5881 GCA_002342985.1 Flavobacteriales bacterium UBA2426 | reverse complement strand
CATCAGCAGCATCCATGGCACCATCGCATCCGGAGTGGGCCTGGGCAGCTATGCGAGCCTTCCCAATGTCTTCGGCATCCCCGAGAGCCTCACCATGGTCAATGGTGATGACGAGGAGTGCAGCCTGGTCATGGGCCCGGTCACCAGCACAGGCGATGGATGCACCCCGATCCTGGTCCCCTACCTCGGCAGCCTCACCATTCCCTGCGGCACGAGCACCTTCCTGCGCGATCACATGGATGAAGGGGATTACGGGCTCGGCGCGAACGGCTACGTGGTCCTGGAG
>DDRC01000188.1:0-5457 GCA_002342985.1 Flavobacteriales bacterium UBA2426 | reverse complement strand
CGGAACGGCTACGTGGTCCTGGAGGCCACGGCTCCCGCCACGATCACCATCAGCGGCGGCTACGACATCGAATCCGACTGGGATTTCATCCGCATATACAGCGGCGCGGGAACCGGGGGCGCGCTCCTGCAATCCTACACGGGAACAGGCACGGTGAACTTCACCGGCGCACCCGGTCAGACGCTCACCGTGCGGTTCACCTCCGACGAGATGATTGCCGGTCCCGGATTCGACCTCATGGTGATCTACGCGGGCAGTTGCACCTGCACGGGCAGCTCGCCGAACGATAGCGATGGCGACGGCTTCTGCGACGATACGGACGACTGTCCCCTAGCCGTGAACGGCATCCCCAACTTCGACATGGGCAGCTGTGCCTGTGAACCGGGCTACGCGACCAGAACCGTCGACATGAACGGCAACCAGGTGATCGTCGCTTGCGAAGTGCCGCCTTGCGGCATCGTGCCGGGCACGCCCATCGTGCAGTGTGAAGGCTTGACCATCGGTCAGGTGGACACCTACCGGGTCATCATACCCTACACGGGTGTCCAGCCGGGTGTTGCCGTAGTGAACAACAGTGGGTCGGGCCTGGTGCAGGGGAACGACCCGGCAGTGGTCACCAACGGAACGATCCAGATCAATGGCATCAGCGAACAGGACGACTACAGCATCACCTTCACCTCTCCCTGCGCGAGCTACACGATCAGCGGCCCCGCGCCGGCCTGTGATCCGCCGCTCGGTACATTGTTGATCAACGAGGTGGACTACGACAACCCGGGCACCGACAACAACGAGTGGATAGAACTCTACAATCCCGGTCCCGATCCGGCGATCATGTCGGACTTCCAACTTCACCTCGTGAATGGCTTGAATGGCACAGTCTACCGGATCATTACAAATCTGCCTCCCACGGAAGTGCCTCCGGGCGGCTACTTCGTCATCGGGAACAACGCCGCCAATCCGGCCGTGGACCATGTGGCGCTCACCTCCACCGACCTGCTCCAGAACGGAGCGCCCGATGCCATCGCCTTGGTCAGGATATGGGACCTGGCCCTGATCGACGCCATCAGCTACGAAGGGAGCCTCGCCGCACCGTATGTAGAGGGAACGGGCTTTGTCGGCGGTGATGACAACTCGACCGTGGGCAAGGTCATCGCCCGCATCCCCAATGGCAGCGACACCGACGACAACAGTGCGGACTGGCGGGTGTGGTGCGCCACCCCTGGCGCCAGCAACAGCAACGTCCCTGACGGCGATGGGGATGGCCTTCCCGATTGCATCGACACATGCCCCCTCGCCCTCAACAACATCGCCAACTTCGATGCGCCCACCTGCGGCTGCCTGCCGGGCTACCTGGCCACCTATACCAACGTGGGCGGCAACGACCTGCTCACGGCCTGCACCAGCGACTTCGACTGCCCGCTGCTGGGTGCCGACATCGGCGACCCTTGCGACGATGGCAACCCCATCACCACGAATGATGTGATCGGCAGCGATTGCGTGTGCGCAGGCACCCCATCGGGCGTGCTGGTCGCCGCCCGGGTGTTCCTCGAAGGCGGCTACGATGAGGCCAGCGGCCTGATGCGCGATGACCTGCGCGCACTTGGCCTTGTGCCCACCGTGGAGCCTTACACCGCCTTGGGCTATGGCTACGTGAGCGGTGGTGGCGAGAGCATTTCACCAAGCGTGCTCGCCACCACTGGGAACGATGCGATCGTGGACTGGGTGGTGCTCGAACTGCGCGACAAGGACCTGCCCGTGCAGGTGCTGCACAGCCGCAGCGCGCTGCTGCAGCGCGATGGCGATGTTGTGGACATGGATGGCGTTTCGCCCCTGCTCTTCCCCACCGGCGCGGGCAGCTACCTGGTGGCCGTGCTCCATCGCAACCACCTGGCCTGCATGACGGCCGCTCCCGTGGTGCTGGGCGCCATGCCAGCGGCAATCGACCTCACGCTGGCCTCCACCGCCACCTTCGGCACCGACGCGCGCAAGCTGCTGGGCGGCGCCTACCCCGCAGCGGTGCTCTGGGCGGGCGATGTCACCTTCGATGGCACGCTGCGCTACACGGGCCAGGAGAATGACCGCGACCCGATGCTGCAGGCCATCGGCGGTGCCGTGCCCACCAACACCGTATCGGGCTATCACCAGGAGGACGTGAACATGGACGGCACGGTGCGCTACATCGGCGCCGACAATGACCGCGACCCCATCCTGGTCAACATCGGCGGCGTGGTGCCCACGGAGACCCGCACGGAGCAGATGCCTTAGCGCATGCGGGCGCGGTCACTACCTTCCGCGCCAAGCCTACCTGCCATGCGAATCTGCTGCGCGCTCCTCCTGGTCGCTCTGTTCCACCCCCAGCTGAAGGCCCAGGGCCCCTCCTGGCTGTGGGCGCAGGGCTATGGCAGCGCGGGGCAGGACCGCAGCCGCGCCATCTGCGCCGACGGCAACGGCGGCTTCTACCTCACCGGCTACTTCACCGGCACCGGCATCACCATCGGCGGCACCGCGCTCACCAACACCCAGAGCAACAACTCCGCCGACCTCTTCCTCTCCAGGGTAGCGGCGGATGGCAGCTTCCTCTGGACCGCGCGGATCGGCGGCACGGGCAGCCAGGCCGGCGTGAGCGTGGCCAGCGATGCCCAAGGCCGCGTGGTGCTCACGGGCACCTACGAGAACACCATCACCATCGGCACCACCACGCTCACCAGCGCCGGCGGCGCCGATGTCTTCGTGGCCAAATTCGATGCCGACGGCACCGCGCTCTGGGCCGTCTCCATGGGCGGCGCGGCCTCCGATGACGTGAGCGACCTGGCCGTGGGGCCCGACGGGCGCGTGGCCGTGGCGGGCACCTTCGCCGGAGCAGGCTTCACCGCCGGCGGCATCACCCTGGTCAACGCCGACCCCGGCGACGAGGACCTCTACGTGGTGATGCTCGATGGCACCGGCAACGTCCTGTGGGCCGATGCCGCCGGGGGCGCTTTCGACGACACGGCCGCCTCCGTGTGCATCGATGCCGGGGGCAACGTGATCATGGGCGGCTTCTTCGCGACCGCGGCGATCCAATTCGGCGGCTTCACCCTCACCAACGCCAACGACAACTACAACGACCTGCTGCTGGTGAAGTACGATGCCGATGGCGCCGTGCTCTGGGCCAAGCGCGCGGGCGGCCCCCGCCACGAGCGTATCTGGGCCGTGGCCTGCCATGCCAACGGCGACATCGCCGTGGCCGGCGGCTTCATCGACGCCACCCTGGTGATCGATGGCACCGAGCTCACCAACACCAACAGCGACCAGTCGTGGTACGATGCCTTCGTAGCCCGCTTCAATGGCGACGGCGTGCTGCTGTGGGCCGTCAGCGGCGGCGGCATCTACGATGAGTTCGTCACCGCCGTGGACGTGGACGCCGCCGGCAACACCGTGCTGGCCGGCGACTTCGACAGCCCGCAAGCCGCCTTCGGCGGCCTCACCCTCACCAACGTGGAGGATTACGACGCCTTCGTGGTGCAGTTCGACCCCTCCGGCAACGCCAGCTGGGCGCGCAGCGCCGGCGGCGGCAATGGCGACCGCACCCAGAGCGTGGCCTGCGGCACCAATGGCACCGTGGCCCTCACGGGCTATTCCACCAGCGAGCCCCTCGCCTTCGGCAGCCACCAGGTGATGAACAACGGCGATGCCGACCTCTGGCTGGCCCTGCTCGGCATCGCCGCCGGGCTGCCCGATGCGGCGGCCAACGGCACGCTGCGCGCCTACCCGGGCATCGGCAGCGGCGCCGTCCGCATCACCAGCGCCGCCGCCATGCACGAGCTGCGGGTGATCGATGCCGGGGGCCGCACCGTGGTGCGCACCGCACCCATGGCCCCCGTCGCCGACCTCGAGCTCTCTGTGCCGGGCTGCTACACCGTGCTCGCCCGCACCGCCCAAGGCACCGCCCGCACGCGCGTGGCGGTGGTGCGGTGAGCCCGGCTTTCGGGGCAGCGCCGGGCAGGCGCGCCAAGGCATGAATGACGAAGGCCCGCGCAATGCGCGGGCCTTCCATCAACGGGTGGTCAGGGGCCTCAGGCGGCCTTCTGCTCCGGGGCCTCCTTGGCGCGGCGGCCGCGGTCAACGATGATCCGCGCGTTCCAGTAGGCCCGGTGCAGCGCGGGATCCTCCGTGGCGAAGCGCTCCATCAGCGCATCCAGCCGGGTGGCCAGCAGCCGCTGCGTATCGCGGATCACCAGCACCAGCTCCGTCGTGGCGCCCTTGCGGGCCGTGATGGCCAGGCGCGGCGCCGCCAGCGCGGCCTCGTAGCGCCGGATGGCCTGCTCCAGGGCCTCCAGCCGGGCGGCATCCACGCCATAGTCCGCCAGCGCTGCGCCCACCGCCGTGGCCTCGGCCAGCACCACCTGGCAGTGCCGGGCCACCACACCATCGGCGTGGCGCTCCAGCAGACGGCGCGTCACCGACATCTTGCCGGCGAGCACCATGTTGCCGCTCACCGTCGCATAGGCCAGGGTGCCCTTGGCCACCACCACCGCGGCCTGCATCATGGCCTGCTCGGCGCCCAGCTTGTCGCGGGCAAAGCCGCGCAGGTCCACCACCTGCTTCTCCACGCAGGCCGAGATCGCCAGCAGGTTCGCGCGCAGGTCGCTGGCCGCCGTGCTCAGCGCAGGCACGGTGTCGAAGATGGCATGGTGCTCATCGAGCACTTGGAGTACGGCATTGAACATGTTCGTCCGGGATTCTTGCTGCTTGTTCATGGCGTTGAACGGTTGGGGTTGTTTGCTTGCATTTTCCGTTGGGGGAGTGAAAAGGGGGTGTCCATTCGTTCGGTCGGTCCGGCACCGCGGGCGGTGCGGCGGCTTGTGCAGTGGCGGCGTTCAGGGTCCCATGGCGCTACGGTTTTAAGGGTGGGTGTGTTGCGGCGTTACTGACCGGTGCAACGGAGCATTGCCCGCCAGGGTTGGCGCTGTTTATCAACGATCGATCGTCAATTCCCGAAATCCGTATGCAGCCATCAGCCCCAACGCCGCGCAACGCCGCAAGCGCAGCCGACCATGAGCGGCGCGCAAGGCGAATCACACCACCCGGCCAGCGGCCTTCGGCACCGGCGCAGACGCCGTTGACAGGCGCGCAGCCGGCTCTGACAGCCACGCAACGCCCGTTGACACCTGCGCAGCGGCCTTTGACACCTGCGCAGCGACCCATGACACCCGCGCAGCAGCCTTTGACACCCGCGCAGCGGCCTTTGACACCCGCGCAGCGACCTCTGACACCCGCGCAGCAGCCTCTGACACCTGCGCAGCGACCCATGACACCTGCACAGCGGCCTTTGACACCTGCGCAGCGGCCTCTGACACCCGCGCAGCGACCCATGACACCCGCGCAGCGACCATTGACACCTGCGCAGCGACCCATGACACCCGAGCAGCGGCCTCTGACACCCGCGCAGCGGCCTTTGACACCCGCGCAGCGACC
>DDRC01000056.1:50216-52976 GCA_002342985.1 Flavobacteriales bacterium UBA2426 | reverse complement strand
GATCCCGCCCCACCTCCTCCGCGTTGGTAGAATGGGACTTCTGAACCTGAATATCCGCAGCCCTCTACCTGCGCATATGCACTAGTGATCAGCAATAGCCCCGTTGGGGGGGGGGCAATAAACGCCGCCGCAAGCGCGGCTAGCCAGAGCCTTCTCGTTCTCATGGTGGAGGGTTTGGATGGTGGTTCTGAAGGGTATGCCGAAGGTAGCAGCACGGTTGAGGTGTGCAACCGGTTTGCAGGGTCAACCCGGGTGTACCCGGGCTCGGCACACCAGCAACCTGCCAAACCTCAACCTTCCAACCCTCAACCTGAGTCCCTTCTATCTTCGCCCCCATGGCATGCGGCAATTGCGGATCGGGGGCTGACGGGAAGCCGGCAGGGTGCAAGAGCAACGGCTATTGCAGCACCAGCGGCTGCAACAAGCTGGGCGTCTTCGATTGGCTCACAGGGGTGCCCCTCCCGCAAGGGCAGCAGCCGTTCGACGGGGTGGAGGTGCGCTTCAAGAACACGCGGAAGGCCTTCTACCGCAACACCTCCGGCCTTACCCTGATGCCGGGCGACCTGGTGACGGTGGATGCCGCTCCGGGCCATGATGTGGGCATGGTGAGCCTCGCCGGTGAGCTCGTGCGCGCCCAGATGGCACGGCGCGGCGCGGCGGCGGAGACCTACGAGCTGCGCAAGATCCTGCGGAAGAGCACCCAGGAGGACATCGACCGCTGGCACGAAGCCCGCAAGCGCGAGGACGACACCCTCTTCGCGGCCCGCCAGATGGTGCGCGATGCCCGGCTGGACATGAAGGTGACCGATGTGGAGTTCCAAGGGGACGGCACCAAGGCCATCGTGTACTACACCGCTGAGGAGCGCATCGACTTCCGCGGCATCGTGCGCACCATGAGCGACCGCTTCAAGGTGCGGCTGGAGATGAAGCAGATCGGCGCGCGGCAGGAGGCCGGCCGCATCGGAGGCATCGGCAGCTGCGGCCGCGAGCTGTGCTGCAGCACCTGGCTCACGGATTTCCGCAGCGTCACCACCAGCGCGGCGCGTTACCAGCAGCTGGCGCTCAACCCGCAGAAGCTCGCCGGCCAGTGCGGCAAGCTGAAATGCTGCCTGAACTACGAGCTGGACATGTACATCGAGGCGATCAAGAGCTATCCCTCGCAGAACGCAAAGCTCAGGACCCAGCAAGGCACCGGCACACATATGAAGACGGACATCTTCGCCGGCAGGATGTGGTACGGGTTCAAGAAGCCGGGCGAGCCTTTCGTCATGGCCGGCTTCCCGGTGGAGGTGGTGCGCGACATCCTGGCCCAGAACAAGCAGGGCGTGGAGCCGGAGGTGGACCTCAACATGACGGATGAGCCCGTGGAGGAGGTGAAGAAGCCGGACTACGAGAACGTGGTGGGGCAGGACGACCTGACGCGCTTCGACAGCAAGATCAAGAGCGGCAAGAAGCGCTCGCGCAGCAAGGGGCGTGACAAGAAGCCAGGCGGCCAGGGCCCTCGCCCGCAGCCGGGTCCCAGGCCGCAGCAGGCGCAGGCGGCCGGCCCCAAGCCGGAGGGAGATGCCGCTGGCCGCAGCGATCGCCGGCGCCGGGGCCGTGGACGCCGCAGCGACCGCCCGCCCGGCGGCAGCGCCCCGCCAACACCGCCCGCCGCGTGAGGCCCGCGTACGCCTTGGTGCCGCTGCTCGCCCTATGGGGCTGCGCCGACAACCTCGTCCACCAGGCCGATGCGCCCATCCCCAACGGGGCGTGGGACAACGGGCTGAAGCCCGCGTTCGCATTCGACATCAGCGACACGGTGAGCAAGCACGACGTGTATATCGATGTACGGCATACCGGCGACTATGCCTACAGCGACCTGTACCTCTTCGTGGACCTCGAGGGGCCCGGCGGCCGCGCGCAGCGCGATACCGTGGAGTGCATCCTGGCCGACCCCACCGGCCGCTGGCTGGGCCGGGGTACGGGCTTCATCTTCGCCAGCCGCACCCGCCATGCCAAGGTGCTCTATCGCCTGGGCAACCGCTTCCCCGCCGCCGGGCGCTACACCATCACGCTTGAGCAGGCCATGCGCGAGAACCCCCTGCCCGGGGTACTCGATGTGGGCGTGACCGTGGAGCGGAGCGCAGCGCGCTAGGGCGGCGGTCACCGCCCGTCTGTTGAAAGCCAGCGGGCACCCCTCCGGCGCCCCCGTCCCGCACGGGTAACTTCGCACGCCGATGAAGAAGCAGACCGAGACGAAGGGCCGGCGCCGCCTGCTCTGGTGGGGCCTGGTGCTGGCGCCGGTGCTGGNNGCGCCGGCGGGGGGGGGCGGCCGGCGGGGGGGACGGGGGGGGGGGGGGAGGGGGGCGCGGCGGGGGGGGCCCCCCGCGCCGCCCCCCCCCCGCACGGGTAACTTCGCACGCCGATGAAGAAGCAGACCGAGACGAAGGGCCGGCGCCGCCTGCTCTGGTGGGGCCTGGTGCTGGCGCCGGTGCTGGGCCTCTACCTGATGCTCCTGGCCGCCTCGCTCAGCGACCTGCCCACCATCGAGGACCTGGAGAATCCGCGCAGCGACCTGGCCACGGCCGTGCTCTTCAGCGACGGCACCCAGATGGGCCAGTTCTTCCGCGAGAACCGGATCCCAGTTGACTATGAGCGCATCAGCCCGAACGTGGTGAATGCGCTGGTGGCCACCGAGGACGAGCGCTTCCGCGAGCACAGCGGGGTGGACCTGCGGGGCACCCTGCGCGCCGCTGTCTTCCTGGGCAGGAAGGGGGG
>DDRC01000056.1:5194-49994 GCA_002342985.1 Flavobacteriales bacterium UBA2426 | reverse complement strand
GAAGCGCATCTTCCAGAAGTTCCAGGAGTGGATCATCAGCGCCCGGCTCGAGCGCATGTATACCAAGGACGAGATCATCGCCATGTACCTCAACCGCTTCGACTGGATCAACCAGGCGGTGGGCATACACAGCGCGGCGCGCATCTACTTCAGCACCACACCCGATTCGCTCCGCATCGAGGAGGCGGCCATGCTCGTGGGCATGTGCAAGAACCCCGCGCTCTTCAACCCCATCAGGCGCCCCGACACCACCCTGCACCGGCGCATGGTGGTGCTGGACCAGATGCGCAGGAACGGATTCCTCAGCGTGGCGCAGTACGATTCGCTGAAGGCCCTGCCCTTGGGCCTGCGCTTCCAGAGCGTAAGCCATACCGAGGGCCCGGCGCCCTACTTCCGCGAGGTGCTGCGCGAGCGACTGCAGGCCCTGCTCAGCAGCACTGACGAGAATGGTGAGCTGCGCTACCCCAGGCCCGATGGCAAGCCCTACGACCTCTATACCGATGGGCTCAGGGTGTACACCACCATCGACCGGCGCATGCAGGCCTATGCCGAGTGGGGCCTGCGCGAGCACCTGGCCCAGGAGCTCCAGGCGGATTTCTTCAAGGACCTCGCGCGGAAGAAGAACAGGCCATTCGATGCGCGCGTGAGCCAGGACGAGATCAAGGGCATTCTCGCGGCATCCATGAGGCGCACCGTACGCTACAAGGTGATCACCGGCAAGCAGTGCGGCGTGTGCGAGCGACCCGCCTCCTACATCCGCAAGGAGATGCACGATGGCGCGATGCACTATCACTGCGATCCGGCCAAGGGCGGCTGCGACGCCTGGTGGCCCGTGGTGGCCGAGGAGGACATCCCCAAGGTCTTCGACACCCCGGTGAAGATGCGCGTGTTCAGCTGGAAGGGGGAGATCGACACGGTGATGAGCCCGATGGACTCGATCCGCTACTACAAGAGCTTCCTGCGCAGCGGTCTCCTGAGCATGGATCCGCACACGGGCTTCGTGAAGGCATGGGTTGGCGGCCCGGACTTCAAGCACTTCCAGTACGACCATGTGGACAAGGCACGCCGCCAGGTAGGCTCCACCTTCAAGCCCTTCGTCTATGCCACCGCTATCCGCGAGGGTATGGAGCCCTGCCGGGAACTGCCCAACCAGAAGGTGTGCTTCGACATGCCGCCCGGCCAGCCGGATTGGTGCCCGGAGAACAGCGATGGCGAATACGGCGGCATGGTGACGGTGGAGTATGCGATGGCCAACTCGCTCAACACCATCACTGCCTGGCTCATGAAACAGTACGGCCCGCAATCGGTCACCGTGCTGGCCCGCCACATGGGCGTGAAGAGCCCGCTGGAGCCGGTGCCCTCGCTCTGCCTGGGCGTGGCCGACCTCACCCTGATGGAGATGACCGGGGCGTTCAGCTCATTCGCCAACAAGGGGGTCTACATCGAGCCCATCCTCTATACACGCATCGAGGACAAGAACGGGAACACCATCCTGGACGTGGTGCCGAGCACCTATGAGGCGCTGGACGAGCGCACGGCCTACATCATGCTGAAGATGATGAAGGGCGTGGTGGACGGTGCCTACAACCCCAGCACGGGCAAGGTGGTCGGTACGGGCATGCGCCTGCGCACCAGCTGGGGGAACCGGCAGAAATACGCCAACATCCGCTTCCCCACGGCGGGCAAGACGGGCACCACGCAGAACAACAGCGACGGCTGGTTCATCGGTATCACGCCCGACCTGGTGACCGGCGTATGGACGGGTGCCGAGGATCGCAGCGTGCGCTTCAGCACCACCGACAAGGGCCAGGGCGCGAACATGGCGCTGCCGATCTACGGCTACTACATGAACAAGGTGTATGCCGACCCCGCCATCGAGATCAGTACCGGCGATTTCGAGCGGCCGGAAGGCGAGCTGGGGGTGGAGATCGACTGCCGGGCAAAGGCGAAGGCGGGACCGGGCAATGGCAAGCCCAACTGGGGCGACTGACGGAGTGCCATGCCCGCAGCGGATATCTTCGTCGCCACTGACCGGAAAGACATGAACAAGGTGGTGGCCAACGCCGATGCGGCACTCGAAGGCATCGAGGACAACATGACCCTGATGGTGGGCGGCTTCGGGCTGTGCGGCATCCCGGAGAACAGCATCGCTGCGCTCGTGCGGCGGGGCGTGAAAGGGCTCACCTGCATCAGCAACAACGCCGGGGTGGACGACTTCGGCCTGGGGTTGCTGCTGCAGACCCGTCAGATCCGCAAGATGATCAGCAGCTACGTGGGCGAGAATGCCGAGTTCGAGCGGCAGATGCTCAGCGGCGAACTGGAGGTGGAGCTGATCCCGCAGGGCACGCTGGCCGAGCGCTGCCGGGCAGGGGGGGCCGGCATCCCGGCCTTCTTCACGCCGGCCGGCTACGGCACCGAGGTGGGGGACGGCAAGGAGTCGCGCGAGTTCAACGGGAAGATGCACGTGCTGGAGAGCTGGCTGCGCGCCGACTTCGCGCTGGTGAAGGCCTGGAAGGGCGATCGCTTCGGCAATCTGGTGTACAAGCGCACGGCCCGCAATTTCAACCCCATGATGGCCATGGCCGGCAAGGTGACCGTGGCCGAGGTGGAGCAGCTGGTGGAGCCCGGTGAACTCGACCCCGATGAGATCCACACGCCAGGGATCTTCGTGCAGCGCCTCTTCCAAGGCACCGGCTACGAGAAGCGCATCGAGCAGCGCACGGTGCGCAAGCGCGGCTGACCGACCATGGTGCGCGAGCGGGCGGAACGCCTGCTGTTCATGGGATTCGCCCTCGCCGGGTTCACCCTTGTGCTGGTTCGGGCGGCTAAGGTGCCGCTGGTGCACGATGAAGCCACCTCGTTCCTCGCTTACGCGCAGACCGGGCGTTTCCTGCCGTTCGCGTCCATGTGGGATGCGAACAACCACCTCCTCAACAGCGCGGCCGGCCATCTCGGTTACCGGCTGTTCGGCCTGGAGCCCCTCTCCCTGCGGTGGGCCAGCGTACTGAGCTATGGCTTGTTCGCTGGGGTTGTCTTCCGGTTGGGCCGGTCGTTGGCCCACCCCATGGTGCGGTGGAGCTATTTGTTAGCCTGCCTCGGCTGCCCCTTTCTGCTCGATTTCTTCTCGCTGTTCCGCGGGTATGGACCGGCGATGGCGCTTTTCCTGTGCGCCATGCATCAGGCGCACCGATTCACGGTGATGGGCCATGCGCGCCACCTGCGGTGGGCGCTGTCCTGCATGGCACTGGCCACGGGTTTCCTGCTTGCGCTGGTGCCCGTCTGGGCGTTGTTGCTCGGCGTTCTCCTGATGGGCTGCCGCACGCGCGCCGCCCTCGTGCAATGGGGGGTCCTCGGCGGGCTTCCGCTGCTGCTCGCCGGAGCCCTTGCGCTGCAATACGCCCGCCTGGGGCTGCTCTACCACGGCAGCACCGAAGGCTTCATCCCGGTCTCCGTCGGGTCGTTGGCGCTGCGGGTCATCGGCATGGACGGCACCCTGCCGCGTGCCGCACTCCTCGCACCCGCAGCCGCGGCCATCGGCCTCCTGCTCTGGCACGCGTGGTGGCGACGGTCAAGTGCCTCGCCGGGCTTTCTGGCGGCCGTGCTGCTCTTGGGGGAGGCCCTGCTGCGCATCCTGCTGGCCGAGGCGTTCGGGATCAATCATGCCGAGGACCGCGCTGCGCTGCACCTGCTGCTCGCGGCTCTTCTGGCCGTTGCTGCTGCCGCTGACCTCTTTGCGGCGCGCATCGCCTGGGGCGGGTTGGCCGCCATGCCGCTGCTGGCCCTGCCAATATGCACCGTCTCCAGGGCCAACCTGACGCATACGGTGCTCTGGCCCGAGCAGTCACTGCCGCATCGGTTCGCCGAGCGGGTGGAGCGATTGGAAAGGGTGCTGAGCCGCCCCGCCGTGGTGGGCATGCATCGCCTGGCTGGGCTTCCTTGGAGCTTGGAGCGGCGGATGCGCGGCGGTGAAGGGGATGGCACGGCGCAGGATTGGCCGCTAGGGCTGAACGATGCACGGGTCGTCCAGCACGCGCAGCTTGCTGCAGCCGGTAATGGGTACGCGGTGGCGGACAGTGCACCGGACCAGGGCTTGTGGTTGCTCATGCGCCAGCCAGCGATGCGGACGGAACCCGTCCATGACACCCTGTTCTCTTGGGAGGCCGCTGGCCAGGAGCGGTCGCCCTCCCTTGGGCTGCCGATAGGGCCGATCCGCAGCGGCGGGGCGCTAGTGGACATCAGTGCGTCTATGCGCACTGGGGTGAATCCGGCGGAGCTTCGCCTGGGAATCGCAGTGCGCGATGACGAGGGCGCCATCATCCATGGGGATCTCGTTTTCCTCAGCACGCGCCGAGCGGTGTGGGCCGGTGAATCCTGGCGTTCGGTGCGGCCGGTACCCAGGCTGCCCCGCGCCGTGTCGGCAGAAGTGTTTCTCTGGTCGCCGGCAGGAGAAGCTTATCGACTGGATGAGGGGCGCCTCCGGCTGCTGAAGGTCCATTGAGCGAAGGCCTCGTCGCATCTTCGTGCGCTTCCCATGGCCCCGCAACCGCCCATCCGCAGCGCCGAACGGTGGATCTACCTGTGCTGGGCGCTCCTGGTGCTGGCCTACCTCACCTTGCGGGCGGCCTCTGTGCCCTGGGTGAATGATGAGTGCGCCTCCCTTCACTTCTATGTGGAGAAAGGGGAGTTCCTGCCGTACCGTGCTCACTGGGATGCGAACAACCATGTGCTCAGCTCGGCCGTCGGCACCGGCCTATATCAGTTGTTCGGGCTCTCACTGGTCGCGTCGCGCGTCGGCAGCCTGCTCGCTTTCGTGCTCTTCGCGGGGTGCGCTTGGCTTCTCGCCGCGCGGGTGCGTGAGGCGGTGATCCGCTGGGGCCTGCTGCTGGCGCTCACGGCCTGCCCATTCATGCTCGACTTCTTCGCGCTCTTCCGGGGCTATGCGTTTGAGCTGGCCTTCCTGCTGCTTGCCGTTCTAGGCCTGGTGCGCCTGCTGGAGCGCTGGCGCACGCGCAACCTGCTGCTGACGCTGCTGGCGCTCCTGTTGGCGAATGCCTCCGTGCTGGCACTGCTGCCCACATGGGCGGCCCTGGTCGCTCTGCTGGGCGCCGGCATCGGCTGGATGTGGCCGCGCCTGGGAGCGCGGCAGCGTGCCGCACAGTGGGCCGTCTGGCTGCTGGCCGGTGGGCTGCCGGTCGGTGCCGCAGTGCCATATGCCATGGAGCTCCGCGAGCGCGGGCTGCTCTACCACGGCGGCACCGATGGTCTTTTCCGGATCACGGTGGGCCCGCTCAACTACCATGTGCTCGGCGTGGATACGCCCGTGGTGCGGGGGCTCCTGCTCGGGCTGCTAGCTGCGGCCTTCCTTGCCTTGGCCATCAGGGGCGGCAGGGTGCCGGCTTTCGTCGCCATCGGTCTGTTAGGGCTTGATGTGGCGCTCCGTGTCTTCCTCGCCCTGGCCATGGACGTGAACTATCCGAAGGATCGGGCTGCGCTGCACCTCGTCCCCTTGGGCCTGTTGGCCATTGCCTACGGGCTCGACCGCTGGGCCATCCGCCACCGGGCGGTGCGGTTTGCCGCGTTGATCCTGCTGGCGCTTCCGCTACGGTCTGTGGTGGGCGCCAACCTTAGCACGACGCTGCTGTGGCCCGAAGAGGCGCTTCCTGAGGCCTTCCTGCGCGCGGTGGCGAACCGCACTTGGGAGAACCCCGCTGTGCTCCAATGCCCGCCACGCTGGTCGCTGACGCTGCCCATGGGCATCCGGCGCCTTGGCCTAGATGCACCGTTGACAGCCAGTGATGCACACGGCGCGCCGGCAGAGGAGCTGCGCATCACCGACATAGGCGAGGTGCCCGATACCATGGCCTTCGCGCTGCTCGCCAGCGCGGGCCCATCCGGGCCCCATTTGCTGGAACGGCGCCACCCCCTCTCGCTGCTGCCGGTGTGGAGGGGCGAGGGGCCGGTCAGCGAAGGGGATTGGGAATTCCTCGATGCGTGGCGCACCGACTCCCTTGGCCACGGGGATCACGTGGTGGACCTTCTGATCACAGCGGATTCCGACGGCCTTCCCGTGCTCTGCAACCTGGTCGTCGACCTGCATGATGCAAGTGGCGCAAACGTCTACTACCGCACGTACCCGCTCGACCTGCAGCGGCCCGTTTGGACACCGCGGCCGTTCGCCATCCGCGCGCGGATACCCGGCGAGGCAGGGGCCTCGCGCGCTGCGATCTACTTTTGGCAACCTCGCCACCGTCACGCACGCCTGCAACGAGCGCAGATCGGTGTTTCGCGTGTGGCCGACCCCGAACACTGAATCGCCCATGGCGCTCACCAAGGAACAGATGGCCAAGCGCATCGCTCGCGAGCTGCGCGACGGCTACTACGTCAATCTGGGCATCGGCATCCCCACGCTGGTGGCCAACTACATCCCGGAGGGCATCAACGTGGTGCTGCAGAGCGAGAACGGCATCCTCGGCATGGGTCCCTTCCCCTACGAGGGCGAGGAAGACGCCGATCTCATCAACGCCGGCAAGCAGACCGTGACCCTGCTGCCCGGCAGCAGCATCTTCGACAGCGCCACCAGCTTCGCCATGATCCGCGGCCAGCACGTGCAGCTCACCGTGCTCGGCGCCATGGAGGTGGCCGACAACGGGGATATCGCCAATTGGAAGATCCCCGGGAAGATGGTGAAGGGCATGGGCGGCGCCATGGACCTGGTGGCGAGCGCCGAGAACATCATCGTGGTGATGATGCATACCAACAAGGCCGGTGAGAGCAAGCTGCTCAAGCAGTGCACCCTGCCGCTGACCGGCGTGCGGTGCGTGAAGAAGGTGGTGAGCGACCTGGGTGTCTTCGACATCACAGCTGATGGCTTCCGCCTGCTCGAGCGCGCCCCGGGCGTGAGCGTGGAGGAGATCAAGGCCAAGACCGAGGGGCGGCTGGTGGCGGAAGGCGAGGTGCCCGAGATGACTTTCTGAGCATGACCATCCGCACCCTTTCCATCGTCATCCCGGCCTACAACGAGGAGCGCACGATCCATCTCATCCTCGACAAGGTGCGCGATGCCGTGCTCGATCAGGGCATCGCCAAGGAGGTGATCATCGTGAACGACGGCAGCACGGATGGCACCGTGCAGGCGGTGAAGCGCTATATGGACGCCAATCCCTCCATGGGCATCAAGTTCTACGAGCAGCCCCGCAACATGGGCAAGGGCGCAGCAATCCACCGCGGCATCCAGGAGGCGAAGGGCGAGTACCTCATCGTGCAGGATGCCGACCTCGAGTACGATCCGCGCGAATACAACCTGCTGCTGCGTCCGGTACTCGAGGGCTTCGCCGATGTGGTGTACGGCTCACGCTTCATGGGCCATCACCCGCACCGCATCCTCTTCTTCTGGCACAGCATCGGCAACAAGTTCCTCACCTTCCTGTCCAATGCGTTCAATAACCTGAACCTAACGGACATGGAGACCTGCTACAAGCTCATCCGCAGCGACATCGCCCAAGGCCTCGACCTGCGCGAGAAACGCTTCGGGTTCGAGCCTGAGGTCACCGCCAAGCTGGCGCGCGTGAAGGGCATCCGGATATACGAGGTGGGCATAAGCTACTACGGCCGAACCTACGCCGAGGGGAAGAAGATCGGCTGGCGGGATGGCTTCAGGGCCATCTGGTGCATCATGAAGTACGGCCTCTGACGGCGCCATCCGGGCTTCCGGCGGGCTCTGGCCGAAGCCGGAGGTACACCGCATTGGATGCCACGCGGGCAGCCAGGCGATAGTGGCTGCGGAGCAGCTCGGACAGGGCGCGCCACGGCACGGCCGGTGCGTTGAGCGTGTCACCGGTGATGAGTATGGCATCGGCTCCGCGCACCCAGGCCCCGGGGACGTTGGTGAGCGGGATGAGACCGTCCAAGGGATCCGGTGGCGGCGGGTTCAGGAGGGGGTCGTGAACGGGCGACCAGCGCAGCGGGAAATGCGGATTGATGAACTCGTAGTTCGAGAGCAGCAGCGCATCACGGTCGGCCAGCCCGAGCTCCAAGTGGTGCATGACCATCCAGTGGCAGGGCAAGGTTACCACTCGCGCGCCGCGAGGTACCTGTACACTGGCCTCATATGCCTGGCGCTGCTGATGGCTGCGGAGCTCCTGGCCCGGGCGTCGTACTTGCGAGAGGCACAGCAGGAGGGTGATCACGGAAGCGGGAAGCAGGAGTGGGGCGGGTCCCGCACGGAGACGGCGCGCGAGCAGAAGGGCCAGGGCGAGGTAGAGAAGCAAGGCAAGCCGGATCGAAAGGCCGCTGCCCTTGCCGACACGGTCGGGCATGATCACGAACAGGAGCGCGGTGAACGCCACTGCCCAGCCCTCGGCCCCGATCGAGGCTGCGGCCCGCCCCTGCGTGCCGTGTCGCACACGGTTCAGCAAGACCATCACACCCAGCAGCGCGGCAAAGGGCGCCCAGCAGCGCAGCTCGGCCCGGTCGGAGGCGCACAGTGCATCCAGCAGCGGGGCCACCAGGTTGTCCGGAGGCGCCAGCATGGGCTCATTTGCTCCATGCCCAGGGCTCAGCGCAAGGTAGGCGGCCAGGCAGGCAAGGGCCGGCGCAGCCGCGAGGCCGAGCCGTGGAAGCATCTGCCGCAGGGCCCGCCGTTCCTCACTGGCAGGCGGGGCAGTGGAATAGGCCTCCGCCCAATGGAGAAGACCCCATGCCAGTGCAATGGCGAACGGCACCAGATGCGATGCATAGAGGAGCAGTAGCAGTGCCGCGAGCCTAAGCCAACCGAGTGCGGTGGCGCTTCTGGAAAGCATACCCCGCCACATCCTCATCACCAGGAGCAGGCCCACCAAGCCGAGCGAGAAGTTGAGGAAGCCCATCTGGAACGGCCCGTGCATCGCGAGCGGGAGCCCAAGGAAGCCGCCCCAAGGCGGTTGATCGCCCGCTTCGTTCAGACTCCAGCGGAAGGCCAGCGGAAGGCCCAAGAGGCAGAGCAGGTACAGTGCCTTCAGGGCCTCCGGCGCGTCGAGCACCTGCATTGCAGCGGCGAGGACCGCGTGTCCGCTCCAATTCGGCACGGGTACCGGATTGAGCTCCCACTGGCGGTCATCTGCAGCAGTCCCGGAGATCAAGCGGCCCAGGTAGTGCGCATTGAGCGCATGGGAGGGGCCGTCGTGTGTGACGTGGAAGCGCGTGGAGGTGACGGGTTGGATGACCAGTAGGAGGCCTATGGCGAACAGGATCCGCTCCACCCAGGCCATGCCTTGGTGCGAAGCCCATCGCTTCATCCGAGGAAGAAAGCGCGCCCCATTTCCTCCCAGAACCGGGCCCACGTCCAATCAGGTCCGTCCCATGGTGAGGCATAGATGATGCTGAGGCGCAGGTTCATGAACACCAGCACCGCGGCGATGCCTGCGGCCATGCGGCGAGGAGCCGGCTTCAGTGCAACGGCATGCCCTACCAGTCCGGACAATGGCAGCGCGAGGAATGCCGAATACTCGATGAAGCCGCGGTAGCCGAAGGCACCGCCGAGCCACCAGGCCCACCAGCAGCCGTACAGGTACCATGTGATGCACCACACCACGAGGACGGTACGAGCCCCCGTGCCGAGCCGTCGTGCTTGCCAGAGCAGCGTGAGCAGCACGGCGGCCATCAGGGGGGTATAGATGAACCATCCGTTCTGGTGGCTCACCAGCAGGTCGAAGAGGTGCGGCGCGCTGAAATCGAAGGACTCCTGCTTGGTGCCGTAGGTGAAGAGCACCCACTTGCCGGCGATGGCATGCCAGTAAGTGAGCTGTGGCAGGACCAGGGCGGCGACGAATAGCGCTCCCAGCGCCAGCGCCGGTCGCATGGCCAGGAGCGGCCGCCATCGCTCAAGGACTCCCGTGATGCCGGATGTGCGGTAGAGAACCGGCAGCAGCAACGCCACGGCGTTCAACGGCCTCACCAGGATGATGAGGGCGCCCGTCACCATCAGGGCGATGAGGGTCTCCGGTCCAGGCATCCGCATCCAGCGCTCCGTGAGTGCCAGCAGCGCGGCGAAGAGGAAGAAGGAGTAGACATGCGACATGCCCGCTTCGAACGAGCCGTAGTAATAGAGGTTGGTGGCCAGGTAGAGCAGGGCCACGGTGATCAGGGCGGTTCGCGCCTCTGTGCGGCGAGCGAGCACTCCGAAGAGCAGGCGGCATCCGACGGCCAGGTAGGACGCGGCGCCCACCAGCTGCATCACCGCATAGGGGGCGGAATAGCCGTTGGCCTCCGCGCCGGAGGCACTGGCCCATGCATGCCCCAGGAAGAAGAAGGGCAGCTGCAGGTAGGCGACGCCCACGCTGAAGATGCTCAGGCCCTTGCCGTTCTCCAGCAGATGCACCCAGGGCATCCGCCCCAGGTCGTGGTCGATGAGCACCGCGGGCAGGAACTGGTAATAGCCCAAGCTGTCGGATCCCCAGCGAAGCAGCTCGTGCAGGTGGTCCTGGTGCTTGAGCAGGCCGGAGATCAGGGCGAAAGCACCGATGGCAAGGGCAAGCGCGCTTCCGGCGCGGCGGTTGATGGCGGGAGGTGGCATCGGTCGGGGCTTGCTTCGCGCCGCTTGCCGTTCCTTTGAAGGCGACGTTCAGCGCCGCCTCGGCGGAGGCGTGGCAAGATAGAATGCCCCCCAACGAGCACATACGCCTCGTGGTACCCTGCTACAACCCGGCTGCCGGCTGGGTGGACCGGCTTGCGCAGCGCGTCGGCGAACTGCGTGCGGCCCTGCCCGGAATCGCCATTACCGTCACCCTGGTCAACGACGGCTCGCTCAGCGGTATCGCGCCCGGCGACCGCGCCAGATTGGGCGAGGCGCTCCATGGCGTGCACTGGATCGATCATCCGGAGAACCGTGGCAAGGGCGCGGCCCTGAGAACGGGCGTGGCGGCGGCGCCACCGGGCCCCTGCCTGATCACGGACGTGGACCTGCCCTATACCATCCGGAGCATGCGGGAGGCCTGTGCGGAGCTCCTGGCGGGAAGCGATGTGGTGCTCGGGCATCGCCGACCGGACTATTACGCACGTGTGCCGTGGGCCCGCAGGGTCATCTCCCGCACGTTCCGCTGGGTGCTGCGCAACATCATGCGCTTCCCCATCAGCGACACCCAATGCGGACTGAAGGGATTCGGCGACCGGGGCCGCTCCCTGTTCATGGCCACCACCATCGACCGTTTCCTCTTCGACATGGAGTTCGTGATGCTGGTGGCGAGGGAGCGCGGCCTCCGGGTCGGTGTCATCGATGCGCAGCTCAGCGAGGGTGTGCGCTTCTCCCGGATGAACTACCGTATCCTGCTGCGCGAGTCGGCCAACTTCCTCAGCGTGGCGCTGCGGAGCCTCTTGCGCCGCTGAGCGGCGCGTTGTTTAGGAACACCGTGCGCGTGCCCTCCCACGGGCCCTCGCGCCAGGCATCCACATCCAGCGGGCGCAGCAGCACATGGCGCACCACGTATGGCGCATCACTCGCCGCAGGCCCGTTCAGGATGAACCTGTAGGTGCGCTCCGGATGCCGTGGCTTGAAGACGACGGATGCCACCGCGGCCCGGTCGCCGAGCTGCATAGGCATGCCGCGGATGCCATGGAGCGATTCCCATTGCGCATCCCAGCGCTCGCCCATGTAGTGCTCCAGGATGACATTGATGTTGATGGCTGCGGGGTCATCGCATCCATAAAGGAAGCCGAGCTCATAGGTGAGCGCGGTATCCAGTTCGCCGGGTGCCAAGCGGAGCAGTTCGGCGAACTCGTTCACCTTGCCCGAAAGGCTGTCGGCCCCGAACCGGATGCGGGCCATGAGCGCTTCGGGCGCCGGTTCGCCCCGGTGGGAGAAGCGCCAGCCCCTGAGCCCGGGCCAAGCGGCAGCGCGTTGGGCATGCTCCTCGATCCGCGATTCGCGGTCGTTGCGCAAAAGCTCGCCGGCGGTGATCACGCGGAGGTTGCCTTCCGGATTGTTGTACAGATGGGTGGCCCGGAACCAGAGTGACTCCTGGTGCGGCGGCACATCATCCCAATGCCGGAACAGAAGGATCCGCGTGTCGGAAGGGATGCGCTCCGCCAGTCCTTTCGGGAAGTGGAGCGGCGCGAAGAGGGCGAGCAGGTCGCGGGTCTGCTGGAGCGAGGTGCGGCTCGTGAGGCCGGCCATCAGGGGCACGCCGCTGTGGTAGGCCATCGGCAGCATGAAGGCCAGCTGCCCGTCAGGGGCGGATACGGAGTAGCGCTCGCTACCGGAGTGCATCCAGGGCAGGGGGATGATGGCCGCCGCGTCAGCGCCCTTGATCGCCTCCACCAGGGCGCGTTGATCGGCATTGAGGGCCTCGGCGCGGAAGGGGTTGGCCGAACGACCGATGACATCACGCATGTGCCGATGGTAGGCCCAGCCCTCCACGGCCATGAAGCCGACCACCCCGGTGAAGGCCGCCACCGCCGCGTACCGCCGGACAAGGGGCTGGTGGAACAGCCCGTGATAGAGCCGCACCGCGGCGAAGGCCGCCGCGGCATGGTAGAATACCCAGGCGAAGCGCCCGCTGCCCCTGAACTGGGCGAGCGCCGGAAGCCAACCGCCGGCCCACTCCTGCCAGATGCCCATGGCGAAGAGCAGCACTAGGAATGCGGAAGCGAGCAGCACCCCGGCGGGGTCGAGCGGCGTTCGCGTGCCTTGAGCCGACCACCGCCTCAGCTGCATCCCGCCGGCCACAGCGATCACCAGGATGGTCGAGAGGCCGAGGTAGCACCAGGTTTCCCAATCGAGCCGGTCGTACCGGAAGAACTCGCGCAGCGGCGTGGCAAAGGGATCGTGCGTGGGCACGATGAGGCTGAGGAAGCGCGTGGCGTACTGGTCAGCGCCAAGGGGAGCCGAAGGACGGTCTGCCAATGTATCGCCCCAGCCGAGCAGCCAGATGAATAGGAGCATAGGGAGCAGGGCCATCACGACGGTGCGGAGCGCGACCTGCCTCATCGCAGGCCACCGCCACGTGCCGAACAACGCTGAACAGGCTCCGTGGGCCACGAGGAAGAGCACGGCCATCAGGCCCATGTAGGGATGCGTGAGGAAGGCGATAAGCACCACGGCAGCGCCAAGGACCCCCGGGTACAGCCAGTGCTCCCGGGCTGCAGCCCGCACCGCGAGGAACAGGACCAAGGGCACCATCCAGGCATGGGCCAGTGAGAAGTGACCGCCCATGCGAAGCACCTGCGGCTGCAGGAGGGTGATGCTGAAGGCACCAATGGCCGCCGCCCATGGCGGCAGGCCCAGTTCGCGGAGCAGGGCGAAGACGCACCAGGCACAGAGGAGGAGCCCTGCCAGCATCAGCGTGTTCAGCAGCCCGACCCCATGGTCCGCGAGGGAAGGAGCGAACCGGACGACCCAGCTCAGCAAGGGATGGCCGTCGGTGTAGAACACCCGGTCGCCGAAGGGATATCCGGACCCGCTGTAATGCAGAGCGGAGGCATCATGCTTCACGTGCCAGAGGAAGGTGAAGTAGTTCTTCAGCCCATCGCCGGTGCCGGTGAAGAGGACCCGATCGGGCGCCTCCAGCACATGACCGTAGAAGGAGGCGATGAAGGCCGCCATGCCCGCCGTGAGCAGGGCCGTCCAAACAGAGGTGCGCGCGAAGGGGGATGCGGCTGGCATGCGGCGCCGAAGATCGCACCGGCGGCTACACGAAGGCGATGCGGTCGGCCGGCAGCAGCTCGCGTCCGGTGAGCCGGAGGAAGAGCTGCGCCGTAGCGGCCACGTCCTTGCGGCAATAGGCTGCTATGCGCTCCAGGTCCCGGTCCTCGTAATACACGCGCGCCACGTCCGCGCCGCTGATGTCGTCCTTCGGAGTGGGAATGCCGAGGATGTGTGCCAGTAGCGCAAGGGAGGTGTAGGCCTTGCGGTCGCCGAAGCTCCACAGCTGCATGGTGTCCACGTGCCCTACCTCCCAGGGCTTCAGGCCGGCGATGTCCAGCAGGCGCGGAAGCTTCACGCGGTTCACCACGCAGCGCCGTGCGATCCAGGGGAAGTCGAACTCTTTGCCGTTGTGTGCGCAGAGCCAGTGCTCCTCCGTAGCGTAGTGGCGCTCCAGCAGGTCGGTGAACCGTGTGAGCAGGTCGTACTCATCGTCGCCATGGTAGGAGGTCACTCGCAGGTGCAGGCCATCGGTATCCTTGTGCAGGCTGCCGACCCCGATGCAAACGATGCGGCCGAACTCCGCGAGGATCCCGCCTTTATCCTGCCAGAGCTGCGCGGCGTCCTTGCCTTGGCGCTCCTGCTCGTAGCGGGTCTTCTCGCTGAAGAGGGCGGCGCTGCGCTCATCAAGGCCCTCCCAGCGGTAGGCCTGCGGCACGGTCTCGATGTCGAGGAAGAGCAGCTTGGTGAGGTCGCGGATGCTTTCGTGGCGCACGATGCTTTCCGGGACGGCCCTTGATTGGAGCGCGTGCCCGGCTAAGGCGAATATACCGATGGCCTATTCGATCATCACCCCCTTGGCCTGCATGAGCGGCAACGTGGTGAAGTTCGACTCGTCGATGCTGCCCGCGAGGAAGATGTATTTCTTGTCGTGCAGCACGCGGCCCACGTAGAAGCTGAGCCAGTATTGGTTGCTCAGGGGGAAGACGTCCTCCACGATGCGCTCGATCCGGGCCCAGCTCTTGGCCTCGAGCCTGCCCAGGAAGTGCCGCATCTCGCTCGTTCGGCGTGCCTCGCCGCCGAGTTCGCCGTAGCCGCGAGAGCTCACCAGCACATTCTCGATGGCCTCATCACGCTGATTGATGAGGTAGACGTACCAGGCATCGCCGCCCTCAGCGTCCTGCTCGCGCACCACGGCCATGGCGATGCCCTCCACCTTGGGCGGTCGGATGTCGCTGCGCATCGTCAGGCTGGCTGCTGGCGCGCCAGGCTGCGCGCGATGGCGATCCACTTGAACACATCGGTGGGGTGGCCGGTGGCATTCACCTCCTCGCGCTTCATTCCGGTGCGGACCAACACCAGGCGCTCGTGGGGGATCACCACCACGTATTCGCCGTGGAATCCCCGGCAGTACCAGACGGGCTGGCCGTCCAACTGGGCCAGCCACCAGAAGTAGCCGTAGCGCTGGTTCGGCTCGCCCTTGTCCAGGAGTTTGGCCGGTGTGATGCTGGCCTCCCAGTACTCGCGCGGCACGATCTGCTTTCCGCGCCACCTGCCGCTGTCCAGGTAGAGCTGGCCGATGCGCCCGAAGTCGCGCGCCGTGGCGTAGAGGCAGCAGAAGGCCTTGAAATCGCCGTCCGTGCGGTCCTTGCCCCAGTACGCATCGTGCTCGCAGCCCAAAGGCCCCCACACCTTTTCGCGCACCAGCGCATCGAGTGGCTGCCCGTAGGCCGCCTCCAGAACCTCGGCCATGATCTGCGTGCTCCCGCTGATGTAGTCGAACGCCTGCCCGGGCTCTTCGCGGCAGGGCTGGCCAAGGGAGAGCGACCGAACGCTGTAGCCGTAATAGCCCTTGGCATTGTCACTGAAGGGGTCCGCGCCGCTCTCGCTCCAGTCCAGGCCGGTGCTCATGGTGAGCAGGTGCCAGAGGTTGAGCTTGGAATGGCATCCTTCCCGGTATTCGGGCAGAAAGTCGCCCACCGGCTGGAATACGCTGTTGATGCGCCCTTCGCCCATGGCGATGCCGGTGAGCACGCTGATGTAGCTCTTGGCCACGCTGAAGCTGTTGCTCACGCTGTCGGCATCCCATCCGTTCCAGTAGCGCTCGAAGAGGAGGCTGTCGTGCTGGAAGACGGCGAACCCCACGCTATGGAGGTCCTTCAGCTCCTGCTCCTGTCCTGCGGTGAGGGCTACCTGGCCATAGCGGCTGCTCAAGGGCCATGGCTGCGGATCGGTTGCGGGTATCGTGGCGTAGGGGAAGAAGTCCCTGTCGTCGATCTCGGGGCTAGTGCGGCCGATGAGGTAGGTGTAGCGGACGCCGCGCGGTATATGGCCATTGCCGGTGAGGTAGGCCAGGCCCACCAGGCTGGCAAGGACCAGAACGGACCAGAGGAGGAGCTTCTTCAGGGTGCGCATGAGGGTTAGCGAAGGTACGTGCGCCTCCCGGCTAGATTTGGCGGAGCCCGCTACGGGCGCATGGCCATGATCGCCAAGCTGCTGCACATCATGCGGGCGCTGCCCATGCCGGGGAGATGGCGGCCATGGCTGCTGGCCGCCCTGGCGATGAAGCTGTCCTATTTCGCCATTTCCTTGCAGCAGCCCGATGCGGCCTACCCCGGCAGCTTCGCCCGGTGCAACGCGGAGTGCCCGAGCTACACCTGGCCGGTGGACTCCCTGGTGGAGAGCGGGGCCTACGCGCCGGACTTCCGCATGCCGGGCTATGCCGTGCACTACCTCCCGCTGCGGCTCATCCTGCCCAAGCCGATGGCGATGAACGCCGTGGTGGTGGCGCAGCTGATGCTGGACGTGCTAGCCACGGGTGCCTTGGCGATGGGGGCCTACCTGCTCACCGGCTCACGCGCCGTGCACCTCATCATCTTCCTGCTCTATGGGCTGGCCCCCACGGTATCCGGGTTCAGCATCTTCGCCATGTCCGAGAGCCCGTGCGCATCGGCCATGGCCCTGTCATTCTATGCCGGAGCACGCTACGAACGCAGCGGCGATCCACGCCTGCTTCTGCTGGCGTCCGCACTCATGACCTGGGCCTATTTCCTGCGGCCCGTGGCTGCGGTGTTCCTCATGATGGGCGGCCTGGCGCTGGTGCCGCTGATGCTGAGGCAGGGCCGGCGCTCGGCATGGCATCTGGTCGTGGCGGCCGCACCTGTGGTGCTGGCACAGGGTGCATGGACATACCGGAATGCGCAGAAGACGGGACGGCTCTTCCTCTTCACGCGCTCCACCTATCATGAGATGTACAACAGCACCACCTTGGCCATGTGGCGCTTCGTGGGCACGTTCGACGATAAAACGGCCTACTACGGCTTCTACTGCGCCGACTATGCGGCCCCGTGGCGCATCAAGGGCGATCCCGAACGAGAGTTCCCTGACTGGATCTTCACGGAGGCCTTCAACGCGGATAGCCTGCAGGAGCTGCGGAAGCTTTGCCCGTTGCTGCTCGCCGATACGGTGGCTGCGGCCGAACGGGACCGGATCGATGCACAGCTTGCGGAACGGTTCACGCGGTATGCAGATTCCATCCGGGAGGAGCACCCTTGGCGGGTGCGCATCGTTACACCAGCGCGTAGGGTGGCGCAGCAGCTCATCGGCTCCTCCGGCGTGCTTCATCTCTTCCGCGCCACTTTCTCATCCCTAGCGCCATGGGAGAAGGCCGTTAAACTAGGCGGGGCGCTGGTCTACAAGCTCGCGCTGCTCGGGGCCCTGTTCTTCATTCCCTGGGCCTTCTACCGCCGCACGTGGCCGGGCATTCTGCTGGCCGTGGCCATGGCCTATGCCCTGGTGATCCATGCCGGTATCATGGGCTTCGGCGATGTGCGCTACCTCTATGTGTTCTATCCGTTGATGTGCCTGTGTGCGGGCCTGGTCTTCGGGGGATGGCTCAATTCCCGGCGCTCGTCTCCTGCCGCATGAGCAGCTCTGAATCGAACAGGTCCGCGATCTCCAGCTTCAGCCTGTTCTTCACCTCCTCCATGTCCACTTCGCCGCCGAGCTCCTGCGCCATGCTGGTCACGCCCTTGTCCGCGATGCCGCAGGGCACAATGTTCTGGAAGTAGCCCAGGTCGGTGTTCACGTTGAAGGCGAAGCCGTGCATGGTGACCCAGCGGCTGGCGCGGATGCCGAAGGCGCAGATCTTCCGGGCCTTCGCAGGGTCATTCCAGTCGAGCCACACGCCCGTGAGGCCTTCGATTCTCCCCGCCTTGATGCCATAGGCCTCCAGCGTGCCGATGATGGCCTCCTCCAGCGTGCGCAGGTAGCGGTGGATGTCCGTGAAGTGGTGGTCGAGGTCGAAGATGGGATAGCCCACGATCTGCCCCGGCCCGTGGTAGGTGATGTCGCCGCCGCGGTCGATGGGGAAGAACTGGACGCCCTTCTCACGGAGGCCCTGCTCGTTGAGCAGCAAGTGGCTCGGCTTGCCGCTCTTGCCCAAGGTGTACACATGGTTGTGCTCGCAGAAGAGGAGGTGGTCCTCGGTGGGCGCCTGCTCGCTTTCCGGCAGGCTCCGGTTGGCGATCTTCCGGTCGATGGTCTCCTTGAAAAGGCGCGTCTGCAGATCCCACGCGGTGGCGTAGTCGATGAGGCCGAGGTCGCGGAAGTGGATGTGTCTCATAGGGTTTGGCCGCAGAGGCGCAGAGGAGCGGAGAATGCTGATTCAGGACTCATCCAATCCATTCGCAACGCGACGTGCACTGCCGGTAAGCAAGGGCTCGTTGAAGTCGATGAGCAAGCCGAGCTTGCACCCGGTCAGCCTAAGGTAGCTCAAGGGCTGGGCACGGTGGATTCCCTGCAACAGGTCTATGGCCTTGATCTCCACGATGATGCGTTGGTCCACCCAAAGGTCAAGCCGGAAGCCCATGTCCAGCTGCTCGCCCTTGCAGCGGACAGGTACGGGGTGCTGCTGCAGGAAGGGCACTCCTGCCGCCCTCAACTCGCGCGCAAAGCAATGGTCATAAACGCTCTCGGGCAGTCCCGGCCCAAGCTCACGATGCACCTCGATGGCGGCTCCGATGATGGTCCCGGAGGGCTCGAGGTACAGCATGCTTGGGGTTCTCCGCGACTCTGCGCCTCCGCGACAATGACTACTTCACCTCCGCCAGCTTCCCCTTCAGCATGTTGATCACCGCGATCTCGCTCGGGTCCACGCCCTTCTTCTCCGCCCAGTAGTAGCTCACCCAGTCGCCGAGGTTGATCAGGTGCAGCTGGCGCGCGAAGGCCGTGTCGCCCTGGCTCCACACATCGTGGATGTGCGGCGTGTACTTGCGGAATACATCCTTGTTGATCTCCATGCGGATCTGGCTGCGCTCATGGTCCTCCTTGTGGCGGAAGATCACCACCGCGATATCGTCCTTCCCCCCGGCCCAGCCCACCAGCTCGTTGTGGTTCATCTCGGGGATGGCATGGTGCCAGCACAGCTCCTTGCTGTTCTCGTTCACCTGCTGCCGGAAACGGATGCTCACCGCCTCGGTGCTCGCCTCGCTGTAGATGACCAGGCGCTTGCCGAAGAGCTTCTCGGTGAGCTCCTTGGCCGCCGCCTGGATCCGGGTCTTCTCATCCTCGAGCATGTTCGCGGCGGTCTTGATCGCGCCCTCGAAGCCATCGCCGATGATGCCAAAATGATGGAGCACGAAGAACTGCTGCACCAACGAATAGGCCAGCATGGTGCGCGGTGGGTTGCCGCCCGGGATCACGATGTGGTCCAGTCCCTTCGCCTTGGCCATCTCCAGCATGGTGCCGCCACTGGTGATCACCACCACGCGGGCGCCCTTGCCCAGCGCCTGCTCCATGGCGGCGATGGTCTCCTCGGTGTTTCCGCTGTAGCTGCAGGCGATCACCAGGCTCTTGTGGTTCACGTAGCCGGGCAGGTAGTAGTTGTTGTAGACCTCGATGGGGCACCTGGCCTCCTTGGCTACCAGCTGCGCCGCGATGCGTCCGCCGATGCCGCTGCCGCCCAATCCGGTGACGACCACGTTGCCGTAGGGTCCGCCGGGGGCCTTCAGTTGGGCCTTGCGGCCGATCTCCAAGGCTTCCTTCAGTTGCTTGGGGAAGGCATCGATGAGGTTGTACATGGGGTGGGGTATGCGGGGTCGAAATTAGGGGCGTGTTACGCAGCATCGCGTTTCCGGGTTGTTTGGCCCTTGCGCATGGGTTGCTATAGGGATATCATTCCGGAATGAGGACCACGCTCTCCCTTTAGGCGGAGAACGGGATCAAGCGAAAGTCCAAGACTTCGGCCAAGGGGCCCGGGATCGGCGTGCCGCAGCCATTCTCCGGACCCATCGATCTGGAGTCGGAGCGGATTCGCCACCCCTACGGGAAGCTTTGGTAGCATGTGCGCTGGTCGGGACATCGATATGAAGAGGAGCGGCGAGGTGGCGTTTCGCTGTCAATGATGAGGTCACTGGTAGGTGGCCCGTCCCACATGACCACGATGCGATTCCTGTGATACCGATCGGTCAGTAGGCGACGGTTCGATCTGGCGAACAACCTTCGACCCCATCTTTACCCACCCGGTATCTTCGCGGGCCATTTTCCTCATTCCGTCATGTTTCACGCCCTTTCCGATCAGGAAATCGTACGTCGTGAGGCCCTGCAGAAGCTGCGCGCCCTAGGCATCGAACCCTTCCCGGCCGCCGAATACCCGGTTTCGCACACCGCCACCACGGTGAAGAGCGGCTGGCAGGAGCCCACCGGTGAGGACGCCCCCAAGCAGGAGGTGGCCCTGGCCGGCCGCCTGATGAGCGTGCGGTTGATGGGCAAGGCCAGCTTCGCCGTGCTGCGCGACCACACCGGCGACCAGCAGATCTACATCGCCCGCGACGGCATCTGCCCCGGCGAGGACAAGACCCTCTACGACGAGGTATGGAAGCACCTGCTGCACCTCGGCGACTTCATCGGCGTGAAGGGCCATGTGTTCAAGACCCGCACCGGCGAGATCACCGTGCATGTGGAACAGCTCACCGTGCTGAGCAAGGCGCTGCGCCCGCTGCCCGTGGTGAAGACCGACGAGGAAGGCAACGTGCACGATGCCTTCAGCGACCCCGAACTGCGCTACCGCATGCGCTACGTGGACCTGGTGGTGAACCCTCACGTGAGGGAGACCTTCCTGAAGCGGACGCGCATCTTCGACGCCATGCGCAGCGCCTTCCAGCGGGCCGGGTATCTGGAGGTGGATACGCCCGTGCTGCAGGCCATTCCCGGCGGCGCGGCGGCCCGGCCCTTCACCACGCACCACAATGCGCTTGATGTGCCCTTCTACCTGCGCATCGCGAACGAGCTCTACCTGAAGCGCCTGCTGGTGGGTGGATTCGACGGCGTGTTCGAGTTCAGCCGCAACTTCCGGAACGAGGGCATGGACCGCACCCACAACCCGGAGTTCACGGTGATGGAGCTCTACGTGGCTTACAAGGACTACCGCTGGATGATGGACTTCATCGAAGGCGTGTTCCAGCGCGTGGCCACCGCTGCCAACGGATCGCCCAAGGCCAGCTTCCAAAGCAAGGAGATCGATTTCACCGGTCCGTTCCGGCGCATCACCATGGTGGGCAGCATTGAGGAGAAGATCGGCATGAATGTGCTCGACATGGAGGAGGACGACATCCGTGCGCTGTGCATGAAGCATGGGGTCGAGGTGGCGCCCAGCATGGGCAAGGGCAAGTTGATCGACGAGCTGTTCAGCACGTTGGTGCAGCCCGAGCTGATCCAGCCCACCTTCGTCACCGACTTCCCGGTGGAGATGAGCCCCCTTTGCAAGAAGCACCGCGAGGACCCGCGCCTCACCGAACGCTTCGAGCTGTTCGTGGCCGGCTTCGAGGTGGCCAACGCCTACAGCGAGCTCAACGACCCGATCGACCAGCGCGAGCGCTTCGAGGAACAGCTGAAGCTGCAGCAACGCGGCGATGACGAGGCCATGTACATCGATCAGGACTTCCTGCGTGCGCTGGAGTTCGGCATGCCGCCCACCAGCGGCATCGGCATCGGCATGGACCGCCTGGTGATGCTGCTCACGGACAATCCCGCGATCCAGGAGGTGCTGCTGTTCCCGCAGATGCGGCCGGAACGCTTTGAGCAAGGCTAGGGCATCATCTACAACCGCGATCCTCGGGAATTGCACCTGTAGCGTCGACCCACCGGGTCGACCTACCCGAGCGACGGCGTTTCTGAAATGTCAGCCATCGAACATCCCCTGCTGGTATTGACACCACGGCCGTGGAAGTGGCTGGGTGTAATGGCCATTGGCGTGTTGTTCGTGGTCGCGGGCTGGTGGATGGCCCATCACGCCACGGAACCGTTCAAGCGTGGTGTCGGCTGGTTCGGCCAGGTCTTCTTCGGTCTGATCGCCGTGGTGGCGGTGATCCAGCTGATACCCGGGACCTCCCGTGTGGTGATCACCACCCAGGGTCTTTATGTGAAGACCTTCCTGCGGCACAGCCACTATGCGTGGCAGGAGATCGAGCGCTTCGGTGTGGCCGAATGGACCCGGTGGCACGGACCCTTCCGGCAACGGCACCGCTACGTGGGCATCCTGTTCGTCGAAGGCTCAAAGCCCCTGTCAAGCCATCGCCGTTGGCAGGCTTGGAACACGGCCTTCTGGGGTTACCACGCAGCCCTGCCCGACAACTACGGCTACCAGCACCAGGAGTTGGCCGACCTGTTGAACGGCTACCTGGAAGCGAGCCGGAAGGGCTGAACGATCGCCGCATCCCATCAGCTTATTCCACGCGTTCCACGCTCACCATCACATCCCCCACCTGCAGCCGCCACAGCACATCCATGCCCTCCACCACCTCACCGAAGCGGGTGTAGCGGCCATCCAGGTGCGGGGTGGCGCTGTGGGTGATGAAGAACTGGCAGCTCTCGGTGTCGCGGCCTGCGGAAGCGAGCCCCACGGAGCCTGCGGTGAAGGGTTTGCGGCCGATCTCGGTACGTAGCGTCCACGGCATGCCGCCGTAGCCATCGCCGCGTGGGCAGCCGCCCTGCACCACGAAGTTGGGCACCATGCGGTGGAAGGCCTTGCCATTGTAGTACCCTGCGGTGACAAGCGAATCGAAGGCGAGGCTGCTGCCGGGGCATTCGTCCACATCGGTGGCGATGAGGATGATGCCCTTGGTGGTGGTGATGCGGTAGCGCTGGCCCTGCTTCAAGGCGCGCAGCCTCTCCTTGTTGATGGGGTGGTTGAAGGGCGGGCCCGCGTGCGTTGGCGGGGGAAGCCCATCGCGCTTCGCGGCGGCCTGCCTCAACAGCAGGATGGCCTCAAGGTCCCGGATGGGGTGCAGCGGAGCGAGGGCCTTCTCATCCATCGTTGGTGGCAGAAGAAGTCGGATGGTGGCGGCCTCCTCCTGTTGGAGGAACTCGGCCGCGGCGCAGACCAACCCCGCATCCTTCGTATGGATGGCCGATCGGATCACGTTGCCCAGTTGGCGATAATGGTCTTCCACCGTAGCGTATCGTGAGCGCGCCATGATGGACCTGGTGATGCCGACCAGGCCCTCGAATGCCGCTTGCCGCACCGCAGATGGTGCATCGCTCTGCATTACGGATAGCAGCTCCACGTGGTACCCTGGCGCCCATGCTGCGGCCAGTGAGCGCATCGCAGCGGCGCGACGCTGGGGTGCCGAAGCGCTGTCGCAGAGCGCATGAAGCATGTGGCGTGCGCGGTCCACTTCGTTCTCCGCCCCGTGCCGCATGGCAAGGCCGAGCAGCTGAATGCGGAATAGCGTGTCAGCGCCGCTCTCGGCCAAGCGCAGCATGGCCGCAGCATCACCCGATGGCAGGCCCGAGAGCGCTTCGAACGCAGCCTGGCGAACACCGGTCACCCTGTCGGTCAGGGCATCATGCAGCTCCTGCGTGGGCGCTTCAGCGCGCTTCGCCAAAGCCCTGATCGCCGCGATGCGGACACCAGCGTCAGCATCGGCCGCGATCCATCTGCGAAGTGAATCGAGCGAGGCCGGTAGCGATCCGCGGCGCAAGGAGAGGACGAGGGATGCGCGCACTTCCGGATCGTCCTCGACATGCGCCGCGTGCAGCACGCCATGCTCCATGTCATTGAGCGCCGGTGTGCTGCGCGACAGTTTCTGCGCAGCGAGCAGGCGGATCATCGCGTCATCGCTTTCCAGGAAGCCGATGAGCCATTGCGCATCGTGCTCACGGGTGCTGAGCTCGGCGCGGAAGGCCGCATGGAGCAAGGCGCGGCGGGCGGCGCTGTCATGCTCGGCGGTGAAGGCATCACTCAGCAGCCGGGCGACCATGGTATCCGCCACCAGTGCCAGCGAGGAGGCGGCAGCAGCGCGAACATGGGGCTCAGGATCGTGCAGCGCGGCCATCAGGCAACGGCGGGCAGCGGAGTCCTGCACGCTTGCGAAGGCCAGCGCAGCGGCCTCGCGCACCGCATGGGTTCCGTGCTTCAGCAGCGCGCACAGGGCTGGCGTATCACGATGCTCCTGTGCTTCGAGCACGGGCCAGAGGCGGTCATCGGCCCATCGGTTGAGTGCCTCGCGCCGCACTGCACCGCACGCGGTGATCAGCAGCAGGAAAAGCAAGGGGCGCATGCACGCTCAGCTCGCCAGGCTCTCCACCGCCACGATCTCCTCGGGCTGCATGGCGATGACCTGTACCGGTGCACCGACGCGCTGCAGGCGTTCGTAGTCGCGCACGCTGGCGAAGAAGAGGCGCTTCACACCATCGGCGCCGGCGGCTTCGCTGGTCTCCACCTCCCACACCACGCCGAAGACCTCCTTGCCGCTCCGGAGCTTGAAGCGGCAGTGCTGGTGGGCGTATTGGCGGAGGTGGGCGAAATCCATGGGTGCAGCCGAAAAGTAGGCGCAGTGCCTGTGGTCGTCGGCGTTCATTTTTCAACACGCGCGACCGCGCTGTGGATAAAACGCGCCGTGCGGTAGCACTATTGCTTGACGCTCAAGGAGTGGCCCCGGACTCCATGCGGAGCGAGAACAGCAGTGCCTCTAGCTCGCGCACGTAAGGGCGCTTGTCGAATTGGGGCGCATAGGCAAAGCCTTCCACCGTGATGATGCGCGTGCCCGAGGGATCGAGCGTGGAAAGGCTCACGAAGGGGCCGCCCATCTTGGCGCCCTGCATGCCGAAGAGCCCGTGCATGAGGTAGGCGAAGCGGCCATTGAGTTGAACGGCCCTGCCCGTCGGCATCAGGTCAAGCTGCTCGAAGCCGCGCTGCACGATCATGTAGGAGCCTGGGTCGGGGCCTTCCACGTGGGCCCGCGTCACGCTGTCGCGGAGGTCCACCAGGTAGCGCACGTTCCAGGTGCTGTCGCTCGTGTAGGGACGGGAATGGATGAGCACGCCCTCGATGACATTGTGCTCCAGGCCGCTGCCGCTCATGATCCGGTCGCGCTGGAGCCAGGCGAAGCCGTTCTCCTGCTTCACCACGCGATAGCCGCCGGGGATATCGAGCGCGATCCCCATCGCGGAGCGGATGCTGCCGCTCACTGCGGCATCGCGCTCGCGGCGGAGCCGCTCACCGGTCCGGGCGCGCTGGTGGTCCTCCAGGGCGGCCACGGCCTCATGCCCCTTGGCCTGCCAGAGCTCGTTCCATGCCCCGGGCCGGGGAGCGGCCACGCGGATCATCAGCTGCCCGCGGGCGTGCGCATCGCGCAGGGCGGTGAAGGCTGTGCTGTCGCTGCCGATGTCGGCGCGGATGACGCTGTGGTGGACCCGTAGCAGCGTAGAGAAGTCCTCCGGGCGGCAGTGCGCCACGCGGAATCTCGGCTCCGGCTGCGGTACCCCGGCCATGGGCTGTTCGAGCAGGGCCCGCACCGCGGCGCCGGGTTCGCTCTCCCAATGGCCCTTGGGCATCACCACCAGCACTTCATCGGGGCCGCCGGCGCTGTCGGGCAGCCGCTGTTCCCGGCTTCCGCAAGCGAACAGGAGGAGGCACAGGGCCAGTGCGGTCGTTGCCTGCTTCATCCCCGCGGAATGCGCACCTTGATCCGTGCGCCGGGCTTGAGTCCATGCACGAGCCCGTCATTCAGGCGCCGCAGGTCCTCCACGCTCACCCCTGGGTACCGCTGCGCGATGCCCCAGAGCGTATCGCCCGGCTGCACGATGTGGTAGTCGGCCTGCCCCTCGCTCCTGGGCTCGGGATCGGCCGTGCGGTCAACGGCCTTGGCCGCCCCCCGCCGTACGAGGAGCTTCTGGCCCGGATGGATGGTGTTGCTGCGAAGGCCATTGAGCCGCTTCAGTTCGGTGACCGAGAGGCCGTACTTGGCCGCAATGCCGCCCAGCGATTCGCCCCGTCTCACCACGTGACGCTTCTCCTCGGGAGGCGCTGGCGCCAAAGGGGCGGGTGCTGCAGAGCCGGGATTAGCAGCATAATAGCTGTAGCGGAGGGCCTCCTCGTTGCTGAGGAACACGGGAACGGCATCCTTGGGAAGATAGAGGCTCACGGGCTGGTCCACATCCGGCACGATGCCGAGCTTGAAGGTCGGATTGAGGTCCCTGAGCTCCTGCACTGTGCCACCGGTCAGCACGGCGATGGCGGAGAGGTCGAGCGGGTAGCACACGCGTACGGTGTCCACCTCATAGGCGCAATAGGTTGGTGCCACCGGATACAGGTTGTGGTCGGCGTGGTGGTTGAAGATGTAGTTGACCGCGATGAAGGCCGGCACATAGCCCCGGGTCTCGCGCGGGAGATGATCGTAGATGCGCCAGTAATCCTTGGCTCCGCCGCTGCGGCGGATGGCCTTGTTCACGTTGCCGGGGCCGCAGTTGTAAGCGGCCAGGGCCAGCTCCCAATCGTTGTAGATGCCATGGAGGTGCTTGAGGTACCGGCAGGCCGCTTCGGTGCTCTTGAACACATCGTGGCGCTCGTCGATATAGCTGTCGGCCTTCAGGCCGTAGAGACGGCCCGTGGGGAGCATGAATTGCCAGAGGCCCACGGCGCCGGCACGTGAGCGTGCGCTCGGGTTGAGCGCGCTCTCCACCACGGCCAGGTACTTCATCTCCAAGGGAATCCCGTGCCGGTCAAGGTGCTCCTCGAAGGTGGGGAAGTAGAGCTCGGCAAGGCCCAGCATGCGCGAGGTCATCTCCCGCTTGCGCACTGCATAGAGGTCGATGTAGGACTGCACCACGCGGTTGTGCACCAGGTCGAACGGGGTGGCGGCATCGAGCACGGCCAGCCGCTGGCGCACGGTCTCCTCCGGCCAAACGGGCACCTGGTCGGGGGCGAAGCCGTGCACATTGTGGTGGGCGGTGTCGGTGGTGAATGGGGTATGCTTGATCCAGTGCAGTGCGGCCAGGTCGTCGAGCCGGGCGATCACCGGGTCGTCCGAGGGGAGCGTCAGCGGCGCTTCGTGCTGGGCGCTCAGCGCCGGGTGCAGCAGCGCGGCCGCGATGGTGATGCGAAGGTGCAAGGCCATGGCGCCGAAGTTACCCGCATTACGCGCGGGGACCGCTCTTGGTATGCAAGCGGCTCTTCCACAGCGAGGTGTGGACGTCAGGCGCCGAAGAGCGCCTTCGCGGCGGCGAGCAGCAGCGGCTCGCCGAAGGGCCGCGCCATGAGCTGGACTCCGAAGGGGAGGCCGTTGCTGTGCGTTCCGGTGGGGATGCTGATGGCGGGTGTTCCGGCAAGGTTGGCCTGCACCGTGAAGATGTCCTGCAGATACATGGCCACCGGATCGGTGATGGCGCCGTGGGCGAACGCCGTGGTGGGGCAGGTGGGACCCAGCAGCAGGTCGAATCGCTCGAAGGCCTCCAAGGTGCGGTTGCGCAGTATGCGCCGTACACGCTGCGCCTGGGCATAGTAGGCGTCGTAGTACCCGGCGCTGAGCACAAAGGTGCCGAGCAGGATGCGCCGCTTCACCTCGGGGCCGAAGCCTTCCGATCGGCTTAGGCGATAGGTCTCCTCGACGCCTTGGGCCAGCTTGCTGCGGTGTCCGAAATGGATGCCATCGAAGCGGGCCAGATTGCTGCTGGCCTCCGCTGTGGCCAGGATGTAGTAGGTAGGCACCTGGTGGTCGAGCAGCGGCACATCCACGGGCTCCACGGTGTGGCCTTCGCGGGTGAGCCGGTCGATCTGGGCCTGCAGGTGGGCCACCACCTCGGGGTCCATGCCTTCACGCTCGATGCCCTCGCGGAAGTAGCCGATGCGCAGCTTGCCCGGATCGTTGAGCGGAATGGGGTCGTTCGGCCTGCGGCTGGTGGTGCTGTCGTGCGGGTCGCTGCCGGCGATGACGCTGTATACGGCGGCGGCATCCTCCACAGAGCGCGTGAACGGGCCGATCTGGTCGAAGCTGCTGGCGAAGGCGATGAGACCATGGCGGCTCACGCGGCCGTAAGTGGGCTTGAGGCCCACCGTGCCGGTGAACGATGCCGGTTGTCGGATGCTGCCGCCGGTATCGCTGCCCAGGGCCGCATGCACGATGCCGGCGGCCACACTGGCGGCGGCGCCTCCGCTGCTGCCGCCGGGGACCTTGCCGGGGTCCACGGGGTTCCTCACGCTTCCGTAGGCGCTGTTCTCGTTGCTGCTGCCCATGGCGAACTCGTCGCAGTTGGTGCGGCCGATGATCACCGCATCGGCGGCGAGCAGCCGCTCCACGACCGTGGCGCTGTACAGCGAGGTGAAGCCCTCGAGGATGCGCGAGGATGCACTCACGCGATGGCCCTTGTAACAGATGTTGTCCTTGATGCTCACCAGAAGGCCCGCAAGCGGGCCTGCCGTGCCCGCCTTCAACTTGGCATCCACCTCGGCGGCCTTGGCCAGCGCGCTGTCGGGGAAAAGCTCAAGGAATGCGTTCAGGTCCTTGTGCCGCTCGGCTTCAGACAGCGACCGTTGCGTGAGCGCGGTCGCTGTTGCGCCTTGGGTAAGGGAGTGGCGGGCCTCGGCGAAGGTCTTCGGGATGCTCACCGGTGGCAGGGCTACTTCGCGTCGTCCTTCTTCTCCTCCGCGCCGTCCTTGGCGTTCTTGAACTCCTTCATGCCCTGCCCTAGGCCGCGCATGAGCTCAGGAATCTTCTTGCCCCCGAAGAGCAGTAGCAGCACCGCTACGATCAGGACGATCTGCCAGGGGCCGATGACGCCGAGCAGGATGGAAAGCGGCAGGGTGCTCATGGGGGATGCGTTGATGCGCCGCCAAAGGTATACCGAAAGCGCAGGCCTATTGGCGGAAGAGCCACAGCGCGGGATCCACGTTCACCAGGCCTTCCGCGGTCACCTTCCAGACCTCGATGTGCGCCACAGCACCCTCATCGCCTGTGATGACCGTCCCGATGGGTTGCTTGGTATCCACCTTCTGGCCCTTGGCCACGCTCACGGCGGCCAGGTTGCTGTAGACCGTCCTGTAGGCGCCATGGCTGACGATCACGGCCTTGCCGGCGCCGGGGAGCACGATCACGCTGCTCACCTCCCCGCGGAAAACCGCGCGCACGCCGGCACCCTTCTCCGTGGTGATGTCGATGCCGTTGTTGTCGATGACAATGCCCTTGAGCACCGGGTGCGGCTGCTTGCCGTAGCGGCCGGTGATTACGCCCTTCTCCACGGGCCAGGGCAGTTTGCCTTTGTTCTTCTCGAAATCGGAGCTCAGCTCCCGCGCCTCCGGTGTCAGGGTGATGTCGAGCTTGGCGGTGCCGGCCGCCGCTCCGCCGGGCTTGGGCTTCGGCTTCACCGCTTCCTCGATGGCCTTGCGGATGGCCGCCTCGAGCTCGCGACGCTGGCGCTCCTGCTTCTTCTGCGTCTCACGGAGCCGGCCCTCTTCCTTGCGTAGGGACACCAATGCGCTCTGCTGTCCGGCCCGGTCCGAGTCGAGCCTGCGCTTCTCCTGCACCTGCTCGGTCAGCAGCTGGGCCTTCTCCTGGCGCTGGGCCTTCAGCGCCTCCACCCGCGCATCGAGGGAGGCCTCGGTCTCGGCGATCAGCGCGGCCTGCCGGCGGCGCTGGGCCGCGAGCTGGTTGATATAGCGGCTGCGGCGGTAGGCCTGCTGGAAGCTGCTGCTTGCGAAAAGGTAGCTGAGGCGGTCGTAGGCGCTGCGGTTTCGGTAGGCGGCGGCGATCATTCGGGCGTATCCCTCCTTGAGCGCCTGCAGGTCGGCCTTCAGTGAGGCGATCGCCTCCTCGTCCTGCCGGATCCGGTCATCGGCCGCCCGCACCTCGCTGTCCATGGCCCGGATGAGCTGCGCACGAGCGGCGATCTGGCTCTCCAAGAGGCTCAGCTGCTCCTGTGTCACGCGTTGCTCTTTGCGGGCCTGCTCAATCAGGGCGGTGGTGGTGCGGATCTGCTTGTCCAGCGCATCGCGCCGCTTCTCCAGCTCCTTGCGGCTCTGGGCCAGGAGCAGCGCCGAGGCCAGCACCAGCGGGGCCAGCACCAGCCAGCGCAAGGGGCGTTCAGGGCATGGGCGCATACTTCTCGGGGATCTTGAAGCTCATGGGGAAGGGCCCCTCCAGGTCGATGCGCGATATCTCCAGCGCCCCGCTCACCACGCGGCCGGGCTCGCTGAGGGTGATGCGGATGCGCGTAGGCAGGTGCCTGATGTCGGCGCCGCCGCGCTCCTCATAACGCAGCTCGGCGGTGCGGTCGTGCACCAGGTCGGTGATCTGCACGCGCGCCACGCGGAAGCTGTCGGGGTCGATCCAGTAGCGTTGCACCACGGTCTCCTTCTCTTCGGCGCGCCGCAGGGTCCGTTCCAGCCTCCGCTCGCGCATGTCACGGTCTCGGGCCAGGGTGTCGCTGGGGCTGATGTCCTCTGCAGCGCGGACGAAGCGGCGCTTGGCGCGGCTGGTGAGCACGTAGTAGCCGTCCTCCCGGTCCGAGCGGAAGCGTTCCTGGGGATCGAGCCCGATGGCTTCGCCGTTGATGGCCTGCTGGAAGAGCGCCAGGTCGGGAGGGAGCCCGAAGCGCGCCTTGGCCAGGCCGGTGTCGCCCACGAAGTACCGGTCGTTGAGCTTGTCGAGCACCTTGAGGCTGTCGCGCGTGAGCAGCATACGGGCCACCTCGATCCCGAGGGCGGGCACCACGCTCACCCATGCGGCGCTATCCTGCGTGCTGCGGAGATGCACCTTGAAGGTCCGCGTCTGATCCGGAAGGGTCAGCTCTACGCTGGCCTTGGCCGAATAGTGCGCCACAGGCGGCTGCCTCGCCGCCAGCACGCGTTCCATGAGGCGCTCGGCCGAGCGCGCCGGGAGCTCCCGGTTGATCAGGGCGGTCGGCCTGCCGCTCTTGCACGCCGCTGCGGGGAGCGCTAGGAACAGCAGGGCCTTGGCGGTCGCGTTCATTCCACCCGCCGCCCTTCGTTGATCTTGCGGTCGATGACCTCGCTCGCTCCCCCGCGCTCCTTGGCGCGCTTCCATTCCTCCAGGGCCTTGGCTTGCTCCCCCAACTCGAACAGGATGTCGCCGTAGTGCTCGTGGAGCTCTCCGTCGGGGTCGGGCGATGCGGCCAGCGCCTTCTCCATCCAGATGCGCGCGTCGGCATAGCGCTTCATGCGGAAGAGCACCCAGGCGTAGGTGTCCTGGTAGCTCGGCTGCCCGGGGGCCAGCTCATTGCTGCGCTTGCTCATCCGCTCGGCCTTCTCCAGCTGCTCGCCCCGCAGGCTCAGGTAGTAGGCGTAGTTGTTGAGCGTGGTGGGCTCATCGGGCAGAATCGCCAGGGCGCGGTCGTAGGCCTGGTCGCTCTTGGCATGCTGCTCCGATGCATGGTAGGCCTCCCCGAGGCTGCTCCAGAACTGCGCGGTGAGCGGCGGGTTGTCCACCACCAGGTCGCGGCCGGTGACGAGCGCCTCGATGGCCTCCTCGTGCCGGTCGAGCTGCGAGAGCGCAAGGCCCTTGAAGAGGTAGGCCTCGGGAGCCGTGGGGAAGAGCTCGATGGTGTAGTCGGCATCCTTCACCAGGGCCGCGTGGTCGCCCAGCTGAAGGTCGAGCTGCAGGATCTGGGCATGGATCGGGTAGCGGTCCTTCTCCATCGCCAGGGCCTTGCGGAACTCCTGCCGCGCCTCGTCCAGCTTGCCGTCACGGAGCAGGAAATCGCCGTGGATGGTGTGCGGCTTCCCGCTCTCCGGGTGCGCCTTCTCCAGGGCTTCGATGAGCGTGTAGCTGCGCCGGATCAGATCGGGCCGGTCCTCGGGCTTCTCCCCCTCCTGCTCGGTCATCTCGAAGAAGCCGATGAGCACCTGCATCTTCGCGTCGATGTCCACATCGGGGTCGCGGAAGGCCTCGCCCAGCTCCGCATAGGCCTGCTCCATCTGCCCGGTGGCGTAGTGGTGCTCGGCCAGGGAGATGCGCAGCATGCTGTTCGAGGGGTCGAGCGCCAGCGCCGCGCGGTACTGTTCCAGGGCTTTGTCGTGCATGCCCTGTTCGTCATACACCTCCGCCAGCATGCCGGCGTACTCGGCGCTCGAGGGGTTGGCGGCGATGGCGCGGCTCAGGAGCTTCTGCGCCTCCGCCCACTGCCCCATGGCCATGTAGGTGTTGAAGGCGTGATGGATGAGGTCCTCGCCCAGCCCGAAGCGCTTCTCCACGTCGCTGTAGGCCTTGGCGGCTTCGTCGGCCTTGCCGGCGTAGGCATAGGCCGCAGCCAGGTCCAGGTACACCTCGTACCGCTCCGGCCATTGCTCAAGGATGCCCTTGTAGACACCGATCGCGTCCTCGGCGCGGTTGCCCTGGCGGTAGAGGTCGGCGAGCAGGAAACGGTACCAGATATTGCCCTTGTCGGTGGCGACGGCCTGCTTGGCGTAGCCCACGGCTTGTTCGTAGTTCTGGCCCTGGTGGTAGAGCTTGGCCAGCTCGAACATGCTCGCGGCGTTCTGCGGGTCGGCCTTCAAGCATTGCTGGTAGAGGAGGAGCGCCTTGGGCAGCTGGCCCTGCAGGCGGGCCTGCGTGGCTTCCATGAAGAGGCGCATCACCTCGGCGCGCTTGTCGCCCCCGTTGCCGATGGCAGGTTCGGTGGCGCCGCTCTCCTCGCGGGCAATGGGCTTGGCGCCGGCACACGCCAAGAACAGGGGGAGCAGGAAGAGCAGGGGGAGGCGCATCATGCGGTCTAAGGTGAGCCCAAGGTACTGTCGTCGCTCAGGCTCAGGTCCATGGCCTTCCCGGTCACCTGGGCGCGCTCGCCGATCATGCTGTTGGCGATCACGGCGTCCAGTACACGCACGCCGCCCCGTACGATCGAGTCGCGCACCACGCTGCCGGCGATCACCGTGCCGGCCTCAATGGAGACGTTCGGGCCCACCACGCTGTTCACCAGTTCCACGCCGTCGCCGATGAAACAGGGCGGGATCACCACGCTGTGGGTGCTCTTCAGCTTGGCGCTCACCAGGCCCTTCTCGTCCTTCAGGAAGCCGAGCACCTTGGTGTTGGTGTCCACCATGGCGTTCTTGTTGCCGCAGTCCATCCACACGTCCACCGCACCGGCCTTGAAGCGCGCACCCTTGCGCTTCATGTTCTCCATGGCGTTGGTGAGCTGGTACTCGCCCTTCTCCTTGATGTCGTTGTCGATCAGGTACTGCATCTCCTTTCGGAGGCGCTCGCCATCGGCGAAGTAGTAGATGCCGATGATGGCCAGGTCGCTTACGAACTCCTGCGGCTTCTCCACGAACTCGGTGATGATGCCGTCGCCATCGAGCTTCACCACGCCGAAGGGACGCGGGTCGTCCACCTTGTTCACCCAGATCACGCCGTCGCAGTCCTTGTCCAGCTTCAGCTGGGCGCGGAAGAGCGTGTCGGCGAAGGCCACGATGATGCGGCCGCTGAGGGCGCTTTCGGCGCAGAGGATGGCATGGGCGGTGCCCAGGGCCACCTCCTGGTAGTGGATGCTGCCCTTGGCGCCGATCTTCTCGGCGATGGCCACCAGGCCCTGCTCCACCTTCACGCCGAAGCTGGGGTGCACCACGAAGGCCACTTCCTCCACGGGTTCACCGGCCACGGCGGCCAGGTCCTCCACGAGGCGTTGCACGATGGGCTTGCCCGCGATGGGCAGCAGGGGCTTGGCGGTGGTGTGGGTGTGCGGACGCATCCGCTTGCCCATGCCCGCCATGGGGACGATGATCTTCATCTCAATGCTGTTTCACCACAGAGGCACGGAGGACACAGAGAAATCCGTCGAGCATCCCCCTCCGTGGCCTCTGTGCCTCTGTGGTGAATGGATTCGCCGCGAAGGTCTTCAATTTGTTCCAGTATGGCCGAAGCCGCCGGCCCCGCGTGCCGACGAGCTCAGGTCAGCAACTTCCTGCCATTCGGCCCGCACGTAACGGGCGATCACGAGCTGGGCCACCCGTTCGCCATCCTTCACCTCGAAGGGCTCCTGACCGTGGTTGATGAGCAGCACGCCCACCTCGCCCCGGTAATCGGCGTCGATGGTGCCGGGGCTGTTGAGCACGGTGACCCCGTGCTTGAAGGCCAGTCCGCTGCGGGGCCTCACCTGTGCCTCGGTGCCTTCGGGGAGCTCCAGGAAGAGGCCAGTGGGGATCAGGGCGCGCTGGCCGGGGGCGAGGATGATGGGTGCCTCGAGGTTGGCGCGCAGGTCCATGCCGGCGCTGTGCGCGGTGGCGTAATGGGGCAGGGGGTGCCTGCCTTTGTTGACGATGCGGACGGGGAGTTGCGCTGCGACGGCCTCGGTCATGGTGTCAAAGGTCGGATGGTGGGGCGCTCGATCCTCCATACCGCAGCTCCGAATGCCAATAGGGCGATACCCCGGATGCCGTAGCCCAGCGCTTCGCCAACGGGAAGCCGCTCGCATGCCCACCAGATCATCACCGCCCCCGCCATGTAAAGCAGCACGCGCGTCACGTTGTAGGGGATGGGGTAGTGCTTCTGCCCCCATGCGTAGCTGATGGCCGCCATGCTCGCGTAGCAGGCCAGCGTGGCCCAGGCGGCGCCCATGTAGCCGAAGCGCGGCACCAGCGCGAAGAGCAGCACCAGCGTGACGGCCGCACCGATGAGGCTGATGGTGCTGCCCGCCTTGGTGCGGTCCGTGAGCTTGTACCACACGCTCTGGTTGTAGTAGATGCCTAGGAACACGTTGGCCAGCATCAGGATGGGCACCACGCGCAGCCCTTCGTGGTAGGCCGGGTTGGGGATGAACCACTTGAACACGTCGAGGAAGAGCATCACCACCAGGAAGGCCGTCATGCACACCGCCACGAAGAGGTTCATGATGCGGGAGAAGGTCTCCCTGCTGTTGGCCTCCTTGGCGTGGCTGAAGAAGAATGGCTCGGCACCCATGCGGAAGGCCTGGATGAAGAGCGAGATGAGCACCGCCAGCTTGTAGCACGCGCCGTAGATGCCGAGCTGCTCATCGGCCACGTCCGCAGGCAACAGGAACTTGAGCACAGCCCGGTCGGCGGTCTCGTTCACCATGCCGGCCATGCCCGCGATGGCCAGTGGCCAGGCGAAGGCGCGCATGGGCTTCAGCAAGGCGCGATCGAACTGCGCGATACTTGGCCATTGTGGCACCAACAGCAGGAACTTCGCTCCGCTGGCGATGAGGTTGATCAGGAACACATGGCTCACATCGATGCTGGGATCGTGCGGCATGCGATAGGCGAAGAAGTAGAGGCTGAGGCAAACCGTGACGCCGATGTTGCCCAGGTTCACTGCCACGAATCGCCACGGTCTCCCTTCATGCCGCAGCCGCGCCATGGGGATGGCCGTCAGCGCATCGAGGCCCAAGGCCAAAGCGAGCATCCACACCAGGTTGCCGAACTCGGGGTAGCGCATGGCCGCCGCGATGCCGTCCGGGAACAGCGCACTGAGCCCCATGAAGGGCAGGGCTAAGAAGGCCACGGCGAAGAAGGCGGTGCCATACGCGCGCTTCGGGTCCAGCTCCTTGCGATTGGCGAATCGGAAGTAGGTCGTCTCCATGCCGAAGGTGAGCAGCACGGTGAGGAAGGCGGCCCAGGCATAGAATGCGGTGATCACGCCGAACTCCTCGGGCGGGAACACGCCCTTGCTGGTGTACAGCGGGGTGAGCAGGAAGTTGAGGAAGCGCGCAACGATGCTGCTGAGCCCGTAGACGGCCGTTTGGCCGGCGAGTTTGCGGAGGGCGCTCATGAATGCGGCCGCAGATGACGCAGGTGAACGCAGATGATGATCGAACCGGAGATGACCAACGCGGTCGGAAGGGCTCTGACGGTCGATCTGTGGAAGGCGCTCATGGATCCAACCGGTTCTCAATGTCCATTCGACCGTGCAGCACGCGGATGATCTCAATGGTCCGCTCCGCTTCGTTCCGCTTGTAGAAGACCAGATGCGACCCGGCCTTCATGGCAAGGTAGCCCTCGCGTACATGCCCGAAGTCCTTGCCGGCCCATGGGTCACGCAGGATCAGACCGAACGCATCGAGGATCAGGCCCACATACCGGTCGGCCTGCTCCACGGACCAATGCTCGACCGTGTACAGCCAGATGCCCTCAAGGTCATCGGCCGCGGCGCGGCTGACCTTCAGCTTCATCCCTTCCGGACGTGCTTCCGGTGAAGGTCCTTCAGGAACGAGTCCCCATCGAAGTCCGCCACGAAGCCGGAGCGCTCCCCTTTCTTCAGTTCCTTGATCAGGCTCTCCTTCATCGTTTCCTCCACCTCGAATAGCCGTAACGCCGCGCGGATCACTTCGCTCACCGAGGTGTACTTGCCGGACTTCACCAGCCTGGCCACGAAGGCCTCGAAGTGATCGCCCAAGAGGATGGAGGTGTTCTTGCTCATGGTGTCGGAATCAACGCGAATATACCATGCTTTGGTATCCTTGGTTGAATGGTCGGACCACACCTCAGCCCGTAGATGGCCGTCCGGCCGGCGAGTTTGCGGAGGATGCTCACCTCAAGCTAACCACGGATGGACACAGAAAAGCAATCGGAGAACACCATGTCGCACAGGTCCGATCTTCTGCAAAGACGAAGGTCGCATGCCGGAGAAGATGAACGTTATCGGATAGGACAAGTTGTGAATGCGGGGCTGGGGATAGACCGCGGAGGACCGGGTTCGGCTACAACTGAAGGTCAGCATCGTTCAACCGGTGGAAGATCAGGTCAAACGCCAACCACCAGCAGCGCTGACGACTCCGATTCGGGAGCTTGACCCGAACGGTCGCTACCACCCCCACGCCGTTTCCTTTTGATGGATGGGCAATTGAAGCATCCGGGACAATTCCTGGGCAAGGTCCTGCGATGACTGACCATCAGCGTAATACACCAGCACGATACGATCACCATCCCTCGATCGCAGGGACACCCTGAATGACCGCGTCGCATTGTCGCCCCAGATCAAGGTGCGTTCCACGCGTTCAACTTCCTGCAGGGGGATCGCGCGGTCATTGATCGAAAGTCGTTCCCCGTTGATGACCACCACGACATCGCGCTCCTGGAAGAACCTCCGGATGTAGAAGGAACAGAGGGTGATGACAACGAGGAGGACAACGAGGAAAGTTCCCCATCTGAAGAGGAGGGATACCTCTGCCTTAGAGGAGATGATGCCGTTCAACAGGTAACCACCGAAGAGGATGATGGCCAGGACCAGAGGGAAGGTCATCACGCCAAGGAAGATGCGGTTCTTGACGATTGTCAAGGTCCGGTCCTCCCTATGCCAATGGAATCGTTTCATGGAACGGCGGAGAGGAATGATCTTCCGATCACTCCCCCTTGAACTCCGCCTTCCGCTTCTCCATGAAGGCGCTGGTGCCCTCCTTGAAGTCTGCCGTGCCGAAGCATTTGCCGAACTCCTCGATCTCGCGTTGCAGGCCGTTGGCACCGGGCTCGTACCCGGCGTTCACCGCGCGGATGGCAGCGCCCAATGCCGTCGGGCTGTTCTTCGCGATGGCCGCAGCGAGCTCGGTGCACTTGGCCATGAGCTGGTCCTGGGGAACAACGTGGTTCACCAGTCCCCATTGCAGGGCCTCATCGGCCTTGATCATGCCCACGCTGCCCAGGAAGATCATCTCCATGGCCTTGCCCTTGCCCACCAGGCGGGCCAGGCGTTGCGTGCCGCCGTAGCCGGGAATCACCCCCAGGCCCACTTCGGGCAGGCCCAGCTTGGCGTTGTCGCTGGCCACGCGGAAGTGGCAGCTCATGGCCAGCTCCAGTCCGCCGCCGAGAGCAAAGCCGTTCACCGCAGCGATCACGGGCTTGTTCAGGCGCTCCACATGGTCGAATAGCTTGGAATGGCCATCGGCGCTGAGCGCACGGCCCTCCTCCACGCTGAAGTGGGCGAACTCCTTGATGTCGGCCCCCGCTACAAAGGCCTTTGGGCCGCTGCCGGTGATGATCACCACGCGCACGCTGCGGTCGGCCTCGGCCTCGTTGAGTGCGCTGTCCAGCTCGTTGATGGTGGCGCGGTTCAGCGCGTTGAGCTGGTCGGGACGGTTGATGGTGATGGTGCGGATGCCATCGGCATCAGACACCAGGAGGTTGGTGTAGGACATTGGCCCAAATGTATCGGCCTATCGATGCAAGGGCAGCTCCACGACGAACCGCGCGCCCTCGCCCTCCTCGCTCTCGAACCACACGCGGCCGCCGGCCTGTTCCACCATGCGCTTCACCATGGCCAGTCCCAGTCCCATACCGCTGCTCTTGGTGGTGAAGCTGGGCGTGAAGATGCGATCGCGGGCATCCAACGGGATACCGGTGCCGTTGTCGCGCACCTCCACCCTGGCCTGGTCGCCCTCCCGGCTGGCCGTGACCAGGACCCGCCCATGGCGCCCTTCCGGAATGGCCTGTACGGCGTTCTTGAGCAGGTTGTTGATCACCCGCAGCATGTGCTCCCTGTCGGCCAGCACGGGCAGCGGGCCATGCTCCTCGTGGGTGATGCTGACGCCGGGCGTGGCGTGGAACACATCCACGGCAGCGCGTACCGCTTCGCAGAGGTCGAGCTCGCTGGGTGCAGCTGCCGGCATCTGGGCGAACTGCGAGAATGCGGTGGCCACGCCGTTCAGCGCATCGATCTGCTCCACCATGCTCTTCGCGAAGCGGTCCAGGCGCTCCCGGGCGTCGGGCGCCTGCGGATCCCAGGTGCGCTGGAACTGCTGGATGCCCAGCTTCATCGGGGTAAGCGGGTTCTTCACCTCATGGGCCACCTGGCGCGCCATCTCGCGCCAGGCGCTCTCCCGTTCGCTGCGTGCCAGCTTCTCGGCGCTCTCGCGCAGCTCGCCCACCTTGCGGTTGTAGACAGCCACCAATTCGCCCACTTCGTCGCGCCCTCGGTAGAGCAAGGGCTGATTGCTCCCGCGCAGCACCATGCCGGCCAGCGAATGCTTCAGCTGGTCCAAGGGCCGGGTGGTCCAGTTGCTGATGAAGACGGCGAGCAGGACGCTGAGCGCGAAGAGCAGCACGAAGAGGTTCACCACGGCCACGAGCAGTTGCGCGCGCTCCTCTGCCTGCTGCGCCTGGTTGGCGAAGCTGGGCAGGGCCAGGTAGGCGATGAGTCCGCCACGGCTGTCGAGCAGCGGCATGTAGGCGGTGCGGAATACGGCACTGCCCACGGTCTCCTCATGCACCACGGCGCTCCGGCCCTGCAGGGAGAGCTGGGCGAATGCCATGTGGTGCAGTCGCGGGCCGAGCAGCCCGGTGGTGAACATCTGGGGCCGTGAGGAGGCCAGCCAGCGGCCATCGGGCGCATAAAGGGTGAGGTCTGTGAAATAGGCGTTGCCCAATTGGCCGAGCAGGTAGTGCAGGTAGCCGGAATAGGCATCGCCGTCGATGCGCTCATCGCCGATGCGCCTGCGCAGCTCCTGCGACACGGAGCGGGCCTTCTCCAGTGTGGTGGCGGCTTCGCGCTCCTCGAACTGGCGGCTGAGCAGCTGCTGCGAGCCCGCGCCGAAGAAGATGAGCCCGGTGATGGCGAAGAGCACCAGCGCGGCGCGCACCTTGGTACCGATCCCCATGTCGGGAAGCGTGCCGGTGAGCGCGGCGTGAGCGGCGAGCACCAGGAGCAGGAGAAGGCCGAAGAAGGTGAAGAGGTAGCTGAAGGTGGTGGCCCGGTCCACGAGGCTCCGGTGCGGCAGGCCAAGCACCATCACCACATTCCCCCCCACGGGCTTGGCGAGGTAGTCCATGCCATCGGCCAGGTACCATTCCTCCTCCGCCAAGGGCCGCTCCCAGCGCTGGGGCTGCGCCACACGGCCCCGCTGCTCGAACAGCAGCCCGTCCACGTAGCGGGCCTGCACGTAGCGCTCCGTCCGGCGCGAGAGGTCATCGGTGCCCGCAAGGAGTAGCTCGGGGAAGCCGGGCCCTTCTGAAAGGGACCGGGGCTTGAGTTCCACCACCAGCTGCGCTGGGGGTGCGCTATCCGTGGGCATGATGGCGATGCGGGCGTGGTAGAACACCTCGCCGCCAATGCGCTCGTCGATGAACAGGTCCGGCATGTCGCTCACGCCGGAAGGGAAGGAGGCGGTATCCCGTGCGAATCCGCGAGGTGGTTCCATGTCCGTAGCGCAACGCAGCTCGCCATTGGGCGAATAGCCGAACAGACGCTGGTCGTACCGCTCCCAGTAGCCGCTGAAATAGGGTTGGCGGATGCGGCGCAGGAGGTCGCTCGCATCGCAGTAGCTGCCCAAGGCAAGGAGGCGGTAGAGGGCGGTGTCCCGCCGGAGGGCAGGGGCGCTCTCCCGGAATAGCTGCTCCACGACGGGGTCCTCGCGCACCGCCAGCCGCTCGGCAAGCACCACGCGCTCCCTGCGCTCGCGCTGCCCCATGTACTTGGCGATGATGTGCGTGCTGATGCCTGCAAGGGTGGCCAGGAGCAGCACTCCCATGAGGAAGCTATGCGACCGCGCCTGCCCCCAGGCGAGCAGGCCCAGGGCCGGCGCCGGCCAGAGGAAGAGGATGGTGTCGCGGCTGCCCAGCAGGTGATGCAGCACTGCCGAGGCGGCGAGCAGTGCCGCAGCCAGCAGCGCGCCCCGCCGCAGGCCGACTGCTGGGATCAGGAGGCCCACCACCGTCATGGCCGCAAGGCACCAGGCACCCAGCAGCAGTGCCACCACGATGAGCGCCACCGCGCCATAGGCGCCAAGTCCCTGTACGTGGTAGAGGTCGAGGTCGATGCTGCTGTCGTTGACCAGCCCGATGCACAGGTCGGTCACCCAACCGCCCAGGAGGAGCAAGAGCGCAATGGCCAGCCCGGCGCCGGCGAAGGATGCAATCGGCGGCATGCGGAGGGCCAAGGTGCGCAGGAAGGCAGCGCAAAGCGCAAGCAAGGCGGCATTGATCAACAGGTCGCCAAGCGAGGGGAACCAGGTGGATGTGGCGTATACGGCGGGGTCGAACAAGGGCCAACGGTCGAAGGGCGCTACGGTCCCGTAGGCCAGCGTCGCCCATCGGGCCACCACCACCGCGCCGATGAAGCCCAAGGCTGCGGTCCTAGGCCGCTGAGCGGATAGGTGACGGCACGCCTTCCACAAGGCGGTAAGCAGCAGGGCGGAGGCCAAGCCGAGCAGCGCGCCGCGCCACCACAGCCAGTCGCCCAGCTCCAAGGCGCCCTCACGCCAATGCAGGTGGACCAGATCATCGCCCGCAGCCGTGCGAATGGGTATCCCGATACCGCCGCCGCGGTGCGCCACCAGACCATCCGGCACATGGAACGAGGGGTGGAAGGACTCCCGCAGGAAGCGATTCTGCACAGGCGGTGAGATCCAGAGCGGCCTGAAGGCTTCAACGCGGATGCGGTCGATGGCGGCCTCGGAGCGGAGCCAAGAACTGGCTTCCAGCGATGGGTGCTCCCCGGCTGCAGACCGATCGGGCAATCCGGAAAGGTCGCCTGACCACCCGACCAGGCTATCGCCGACCCAGGCGCGAACCGATGCGCCCGTCCTCTTCCGCTCGGACTCCAGCCACGCTGACTGGTGAGCGAGCCAGCCTTTGGCGCTGGAGTCGGTAAGGTAGCGCGCCTGTTCCTGGGCAAGGGCACCCAGCTCGCGCTCCGCCTGCCACACCCGTTTCTGCAGGGCGTCCGCCTCGGTCACCAGCCGCCTGTCGGCATCCGGCTCTTGCACCACCAGCGCCGCCAGGGTGCAGAGCGCGCCGAGCAGCAGCAATGGCAATGGGCGGGACATGGGGCGCGCGGCCGCAAGGGCTGCGCCAAAGTACGGGACGGGATTCCCGGCCTGCCCTTCAAGGCCGCTGCGACTCGGACAGGCATGGGTCAGTTGGTCGACCTAGCGGCGTTGGATGGTGATGGCCCTTGGCCGATGCGCGGCCCTAACCTCAATGCCGGTGCGACTGTGCATCGGGCTGCGGCTGTCCATGCGGGCCATGATTCCTGGGTGCTCATACCTGAATCACAGGCGATGGAGTGTCGTTGCGGCGGTTTGGGCGTGCCAGAGGCGCTAAAAGCCAGGGGCAGCCGGAACCTCCAAGGTGGATTACGATGGGAGGATTAGTGCCATCAAGTACCTGATAAATAGCACGATATGGATGTGCTGGTGCTTTGAGAACCGCCATGGGGGAGTCGGTGAAACGGCGTGATTCATCGACGAATCAAACCATGTGGTTCTTCTGCCGTACAAACGCCCGGCCCACCACTCATGGGCTGACCTTATCGAATGAAACAGGCACTGCTCTGGGTGCTTGGGGTGCTCCTGACCGGGCTGCTCCATGCACAGACGGGAACCGAGTTCTGGATGGCCCCTCCGGACGTGACCCTGCGGCATAACATGCCGGGGGACGAGCCGATCTTCCTGAATGTCGCCACGGGCAATGCGGCGGCCACGGTCACCGTGTCGCAACCGGCCAATCCGGCCTTCAATGGAGGCAGCCCGATCGTGCTGAACGTGCCGGCCAATGCGGCCGTGCGCTACAACATGACCTCGCTGAAGGCCCAGTTGGAGACGCGCCCCACCAATTCGGTGCGCAACACCGGCCTGCTGATCCAGTCCACGGCCGACATCACCTGCTACTACGAGAGCAGCAACACGAACAACCCGGACATCATGGCGCTGAAGGGCGCCAACGGCCTTGGCACCGAGTTCTACATACCGCTGCACAAGCATGCGCCCTTCTACAACCACAACTTCTCGCCGAACAACGCCGATCTGGCGTTCGCCTCGTTCGATATCGTGGCCACGGAGGACAACACCACGGTGCTCATCTATTCGCCCGTGGCGGTGGATGGCCATCCTGCCCTGACCCCCTTCACGGTCACCCTGAACAGGGGGCAGACCTATTCCTGTGGAAACACCGTTCCCGCCACCCACTTCGATCCCGCCACGCACCCATCTGGCGCGGTGGTCCTGGCCAACAAGCCAGTTGCCGTTTCCATCAAGGATGACTCGAACCACAACCCGTCCGGCGGGTGCTACGACCTTATGCTCGACCAGATCGTGCCGGTGAACATCCTCGGCACGGATTACATCGCCGTGAAGGGCGCTCTGAATCCCACCGGCGATGAGTCGCTCTTCATCATGGCCGTGCAGAACAACACGCAGGTGTTCGTGGACGGAAGCGCCACGCCGGTGGCCACGCTCTTCGCCGGGCAGTACTACCGGCATGACATGGATTACCTCTCCGGGGGAGGGAACAACTCCACCTACATCTCCGCGAGCAAGCCGGTATACGCAATCCACGTGACGGGCTTCGGTTGTGAGCAGGGCATGGCGATCCTGCCGCCCTTGAACTGCGCGGGCAGCACCAACCTGAGCTTCACGCGCTCCACCAGCGAGGCCTTCTTCCTCAATCTGTTGGTGCGCAATGGCTCGCAGGATGACTTCGTGGTGACGGGTCCTGGCACGGCAACGATCCCGGCTTCGGCGTTCCAAGCGGTGCCCGGCACGGCCGGTGCCTGGATGGCGGCCCGGATTCAGTACAACACCACGCAGGTGCCGGTGAACCAAGCCTTCATGGTCACCAATACCTCTGACGTGTTCTCGCTGGCCATCATCAATGGGGGGGGCGCCACGGGTTGCCGCTACGGCTTCTTCTCCGAGTTCTCCGGCCGCATCGATGTGAGCGCCGGGCCGGACGTGACCCTCTGCGCCGATCAGGTGGTGCCCTTGGCGGGTACGGTAAGTGGCGGAAGCACCACCGGCATTTGGACGACGAACGGCAGCGGCACCTTCAGCCCGAGCGCCACCGACCTGAACGCCACCTACGAGCCGAGCCTCGGGGATATCGCCTTGGGCACGGTAACGTTGACGCTCACCTCCACCGGCAACTGCACGCCTGTGAGCGACAGCCGGGTGGTCACCTTCGCTCCGCGACCGCTGCCTGAGGCCGGTCCGGACCAGCTGGTGTGCTCCAACAACCCGCAGGTAACGCTCAACGGATCCGTCCTCAATGCACTTGGCGGCGTATGGACGGGTGGATCGGGCACCTTCCTGCCGGCCAATAGCAACCTGAACGCCACCTACACGCCGACCGCTGCGGAGATCACGGCGGGCTCGGTGCGGCTATACCTCGCCACCACCGGCAACGGCGTGTGCCAGGCCGTTGAGGACAGTGTGCTCATCACCTTCACTGCTTCGCCCACGGTGAATGCCGGCGCGGACCAGTCGCTGTGCTCGAACAACGCCGCAGCAGTCCTGAGCGGCTCGTTCACGGTGGCCACGGGTGTGATCTGGAGCGGCGGTTCTGGCAGTTTCGATCCGAGCACCACCAACCAGAACGTGACCTACACGCCCACCGCAGCCGAGATCGCCAGCGGCAGTGTGACGCTCACCCTCACCACCACGGGTAATGGCAATTGCGTGGCGGTGAGCGACCAGGTCACCCTGACCTTCACGCCGGGCCCCACGGCCAATGCGGGAGCGAACGGTTCGGTCTGCGCCAACAATGCCGCGGTAAGCCTGAACGGGGCCGTCACGGTGGCCACGGGCGGCATCTGGAGCGGCGGCACCGGTGTGTTCACACCGGGCAACACTGCGCTGAACGCCACCTACACGCCGACCGCTGCGGAGATCGCCGCAGGCTCGCTGACACTGACGCTGACCACCACGGGCAATGGCACGTGCGTGGCCGCCATGAGCAACCGGACGATCACCTTCACACCGGCACCGACGGTGAGCGCCGGCGCGAACGGAACCGTATGCGCGAACAACAGCGCCATCAACCTGAACGGCACTGCTGCGGGTGCGGCTGGTGGTGTGTGGAGCGGTGGAACGGGGTCCTTCGCACCGAACAGCAGTGCGCTCAATGCGGTGTATACGCCGAGCGCCGCCGAGGTCACTGCGGGCAGTGCGACGCTCACGCTCACCACCGTCGGCAACGGCACCTGCAACGCTGAGAGCGCGCAGGTCACCTACGCCATCACG
>DDRC01000056.1:1720-4956 GCA_002342985.1 Flavobacteriales bacterium UBA2426 | reverse complement strand
AGCACCACCAACATGAACGCGGTCTATACGCCCACTGCAGCTGAGATCGCCAACGGCAACGTCACGCTCACGCTCACCACCACTGGCAATGGTTCGTGCAGCGCGGTGACGGACAACATGGTGATCAGCTTCACGCCTGCGGCAATGGTGAACGCGGGTGCACCGGTGTCGGTCTGCGCCAACAATGCGGCACTGGCCCTGAACGGCAGCGTTACCGGTGCCACGGGTGGCGCTTGGAGCGGCGGTGCGGGTACGTATGCGCCGAACAACACCATGCTGAACGCCACCTACATGCCCACGGCCTCGGAGATCGCAGCGGGAACGCTGACGCTCACCCTGACGAGCACTGGCAACGGTACGTGCCTGCCCGTGTCAAGCGACCGCATCATCACGTTCACACCGGCTCCCGTGGTAGATGCAGGTGTGAACGGCAGTGTCTGCGCCAACAACAGCGCCATCAGCCTGAACGGTTCGGTGACCGGTGCTGCGGGCGGCACTTGGAGCGGTGGAGGGGGCACCTTCGCCCCCAGCAGCACCGCACTGAACGCCGCCTACACACCTACGGCCGCCGAGCGCGCAGCGGGCACGGTGACCCTCACCCTCACCAGTACGGGAAATGGAACCTGCAATCCGGTAAGCGATCAGGTCTCCTTCAGCATCACACCGGCCCCCACTGCCAATGCGGGCGCCGATCAGACGCTGTGCAGCAACAACCCCGTGGCCCTGCTGAACGGCAGCTTCACGGTGGCCACGGGCGGCGTGTGGAGCGGTGGCAACGGCAGCTTCGACCCGAGCACCACCAACATGAACGCGACCTACACGCCCACCGCGGCGGAGATCGCGAACGGCAGCGTGACACTCACGCTCACCACCACCGGCAACGGCAGCTGCAACCCGGTGAGCGACAACATCACCTTGAACTTCACGCCCTCGCCCGTAGTGAACGCCGGGGTGGACGTGTCGCTCTGCGCGAACAATGCAGCCATTGCGCTCAACGGCAGCGTTACCGTGGCAACGGGCGGCGCATGGACCGGCGGACTGGGCAGCTTCACCCCGAACAACAGCGCGCTCAACGCCACCTATACGCCCACTGCGGCGGAGATCGCGGCGGGATCCTTGACGCTCACCCTGACGAGCACAGGCAATGGCACCTGCACTGCGGTATCCGACAGCCGGGTCATCACCTTCACGCCGGCACCTACGGTGGATGCCGGAATGAACGGAACGGTATGCGCCAACAATGCGGCCATTGACCTGAACGGTGCGGTCACCATAGCCACCGGCGCGATCTGGAGCGGCGGCACCGGCAGCTTCAGCCCGAACAACAGCACGTTGACCGCCACTTATACCCCGAGCGCTGCGGAACGTGCGGCTGGTACCGTGACGCTCACCCTGACCAGCATCGGCAACGGCACCTGCAATGCCGTGAGCGACCAGGTCACCTACACCATCACCCCAGCACCCACGGTCACCGCAGGAGCCGACCAGACGCTATGCGGCAACAATGCGAACGCCATCTTGAACGGCGGATACACCGTAGCCGCGGGCATCATCTGGAGCGGCGGTGCGGGCACCTTCACGCCGGGCAATACGGCCGTTAGCCCGGTGTACACGCCTACGGCCGCGGAGATCGCCAATGGCAGCGTGACGCTGACCGCTACGACAACGGGTGTCGGAAGCTGCATGGCCGTGAGCGATGCGATGACGCTGAGCTTTACTCCCGCGCCTACCGCCAACGCCGGCGCCGATGCCACGCTCTGCGCGAACAATTCCAGCGTGGCCTTGAACGGAAGCATCACCCTGGCGACCGGTGGCGTGTGGAGCGGCGGCGCGGGGACCTACGCGCCGAACAACACGGCGCTGAACGCCACCTACACGCCCACTGCGGCTGAGCTGGCCGGGGGAATCCTCACCTTGACCCTGAGTACGACCGGCAACGGCACGTGCAATGCCGCTACTGATAGTCGTGTCATCACCTTCACGCCTGCGCCGATCGTGGATGCCGGTGCCAATGGTGTCGTCTGTGCGAACGCGTCCACCATCACCCTGAACGGCAGCGTGATCGGTGCAGGCGGTGGTGTATGGAGCGGCGGCACAGGCACCTTCAACCCGAACAATACCGCACTGAACGCGACCTATCTGCCCAGCGCTGCAGAGCGCGCAGCAGGTTCGGTGACCCTCACGCTCACCAGTACGGGAAATGGCCTGTGCAATGCGGTAAGCGATATGGTGACCTACACCATTTCGGCCGCCCCCACGGCCAATGCCGGCGCCGATCAGGCACTGTGCAGCAACAACCCGATGGCGGCCTTGAACGGCGGCTTCACGGTGGCCACCGGCGCCAGCTGGGGCGGGGGTGCAGGCACCTTCTTCCCCAGCACCACCAACATGAACGCGACCTACACGCCCACGGCGGCGGAGATCGCGAACGGCAGTGTGACCCTGACCCTCACCACCACGGGCAACGGCCTGTGCAATGCGGTGAGCGACAACGTGGTGCTCACCTTCACGCCATCACCCACGGTGAATGCGGGTGCTGATGGCTCGGTCTGCGTGAACAATGCGGCCGTTGCCCTGAACGGTGCCGTCGGTATCGCCACGGGCGGTATCTGGAGCGGTGGAGCGGGTTCCTTCACGCCGAACAACACCGCGCTGAACGGCACCTACACCCCCACAGCCGCCGAGCTGGCCGCAGGTACGCTCACCCTAACGCTGACCACCACCGGCAATGGGAATTGCGTGGCTGTCTCGGATAGCCGCGTGATCACCTTCACCCCGGCCCCCATCGTGAACGCAGGAACCGCAGCGTCGGTCTGTGCGAACGCGCCAGTGATGAGCTTGAACGGTTCAGTGAGCGGTGCGACCGGTGCCATCTGGAGCGCTGGTGCAGGAATTTTCACGCCGAACAAAACCACGCTGAACGCCACCTACACGCCGACCGCAGGGGAGATCGCGAATGGAAGCGTCACCTTCACCCTGACCTCGGCTGGCAACGGTAATTGCAGCGCGGTCAGCAGCCAGGTCACGTACACGATCACGCCGGCACCAACGGCCAACGCCGGGGCGAACATTTCGCTCTGCTCAAACAATGCCAACGCTGCCTTGAACGGTAGTGTCACGGTGGCCACTGGTGGTGTCTGGAGCGGCGGCAACGGCACCTTCGCACCGAGCAACACCAACCTGGGTGCGGTTTACACGCCAAGCCCCGCGGAGATCGCGAACGGAACGGTCACGCT
>DDRC01000056.1:0-1487 GCA_002342985.1 Flavobacteriales bacterium UBA2426 | reverse complement strand
CGGTGAACGCCGGTGCTGACGTAGCCATCTGCGCGAACAACGCTGCGGTGGCCCTGAACGGTGCAGTGGGGGGAGCGACGGGTGGTGTATGGAGCGGTGGCAACGGTTCGTTCACGCCGAACAATACCGCACTGAACGCTGTGTACACACCCACTGCAGCGGAGATCGCGAACGGCATCCTTACGCTCACGCTGACGAGCACGGGCAATGGCAACTGCAACGCGGTGTCCGATGAACGAGTGATCACCTTCACGCCCGCACCGGTGGTCACTGCCGGTGTCAACGGTACGGTATGCGCGAACAACGCCACCATCACGCTGGCCGGTTCCGTCGTAGGTGCGACCGGTGGTGTTTGGAGCGGTGGTGCGGGCACCTATGCCCCCAACAACGCCACCTTGAACGCGGTGTACACACCGACCGCAGCTGAGCGCGCTGCTGGTAGTGTGAACCTCACGTTGACCAGCACGGGTAACGGTAACTGCAGCGCCGTGAGCGATCAGGTATCCTGGGCCATCAGCCCTGCACCAATTGCCAACGCTGGTGCGGACCAGACGCTTTGCGCGAACAACCCGGTGGCCACTTTGAACGGGGGCTTCACCGTGGCGTCCGGAGGTTTGTGGAGCGGTGGAGCAGGCACCTTCAGCCCCAGCGCGAGCAACATGAACGCGAGCTACACGCCCGCCGCGGCCGAGATCGCGAGCGGGAATGTCACGCTCACGCTCACCACCACGGGCAACGGTCTGTGCAACCAGGTGAGCGACAACATTACCTTGAACTTCACGCCGGCACCCACGGTGAACGCAGGATTGGATGCCAGCTTCTGCGCGAACAATGCCGCCATCGGCCTGAACGGCAGCGTCACCATTGCGAGCGGCGGTATCTGGAGCGGTGGTCTGGGCAGCTTCACGCCCAACAATACCACGCTCAACGCCACCTACACGCCGACCTCGGCGGAGATCGCGGCGGGCACGCTTACGCTCACACTGACCAGTACGGGCAACAATACTTGCACGGCGGTATCGGACAGCCGGGTGATCACATTCACGCCGGCACCCACGGTGGATGCTGGGGCGAACGGCACGGTGTGTGCCAACAATGCTTCCATCAACTTGAACGGCAGTGTGACGGTCGCCACAGGTGCCATTTGGAGCGGTGGAACTGGAGCGTTCACGCCCAACAACAGCACCTTGAACGCCATCTACCTGCCGAGCGCTGCCGAGCGTGCTGCGGGTACGGTCACCCTCACGCTCACGACCGTGGGCAATGGCACTTGTTCGCCTGTGAGCGATCAGGTCACCTACACCATCACACCGGCCCCCACGGCGAACGCCGGCGCTGACCGCGTGCTCTGCGCCAACAACGCCGTGACCTCGCTGGCGGGTGCTTTCACCGTGGCGACGGGGGGTGTTTGGAGCGGTGGCAACGGGACCTTCGATCCCAGCACGACGAACATGAGCGCGCTCTACACCCCCACGGGGGGCGAGGAC
>DDRC01000076.1:5566-7956 GCA_002342985.1 Flavobacteriales bacterium UBA2426 | reverse complement strand
TACGGCAGCATCTTCACCGACATCGACAACGACGGTGCCATGGACCTCTTCGTGGCCAAGTGCGGATGCGACCCCAACGACCTGATGATGCTCAACGATGGGGTGGGGGCGTTCACCAATGTGGCGCCGGCGCAGGGCCTGGCCGACGGTCACCAGAGCTGGAGCAGCGCCTGGGGCGACTTCGACAACGACGGCGACATGGACGTGCTGATCGGCGCCAGCAGCAGCGGATACCACAAGCTGATGCTCAACGATGGCGCGGGAGGCTTCTCCAATGCCACGGCCGCCAGCGGCATGGATACCTGGAGCGGCCAGAGCATCGAATGGACGGCGCACGACTTCAACAACGATGGCTGGGTGGACATCCTCGGCGGTGGGGCGCTGCACTACAACAACGGCAACGGAACCTTCAGCCATGATGCCGACGCTCCGGACAACCACGCCATCGGGGACATGAACAACGACGGATTCCTGGACATCTGCACGGGTTCCGGCTACCATCGCAACGGGGGCAACGCCAACAACTGGATCCGCATCAACCCCGTGGGCAGCCTCAGCAACCGCGACGCCATCGGTGCCCGGGTGACCATCACCAGCGCGCTGGGCACCCAGATTCGCGATATCCGTAGCGGAGACGGTTTCCGCTACATGAGCTTCATCGGTGCTCACTTCGGCCTGGGTTCCGACACGCAGGTGGAGGAAGTGAGCATCCGCTGGCCGAATGGCGACGTGGAGGTGATCAAGGGCCCCGCCATCAATACCGTGCATACCATCGTGCAAGGCACCTTCACCAGCGTGCCGGGCCATGAAGAGCCGTCTTTCAGCATCGCCCCGAACCCGGCCACTGAGCAGGTGACGCTCTCCGGCTGCGATCCGATGGCTCCGGTGGAGGTGCTGGATGCCACGGGCAAGCTGGTGTGGAGCGGCCGTGTGGCTGCCGGTCGCCTAAGCGTGTCGGCCCTGCCCCAGGGCGCCTACCTCGTGCGCGTGCTCCAGCCGGATGGCATCCGCCAGGCCCGGTTCGTGAAACAGTGATCATTGGATGGAGCATCACCGCATGAAGGCTCATCGCAGGCATATGCACCGCCGGCCGAGGTCCATGGGGGCGATGGCGGCCGCGATGGCCGGCCTTTCGGTCCAGGCCCAGGTCGTCATCAACGAGGTCGACTACGACCAGCTCGGCACCGATGCCGCGGAGTACATCGAGATCCTCAACGTTGGCACCAGCGCCTTCCCGCTCCAGTACCTGCAGGTGGTGATGGTGAATGGGAATGCCGGTGGTGCGGTGGTCTACCGCACCCTGGAGAGCGCTTCCTGGCCCGCACTGGGCCCCGGAGAGTATTTCGTGATCTGCGCCAGCGCGGCGGTTCCCGAATGCGATGCGGTGGTGAGCCCGGCCACCAACCTCATCCAGAACGGCTCGCCCGACGCCATCGCCCTGGTCACCACCCAGCCCGTCCCCATGGTGATCGATGCCCTGAGCTATGGCGGTTCGGTGCCCGGCTACACGGAAGGGACGGGTACTCCGGTGGAGGACTCCAACCTGGTAGGAGGTATCAGCATCGGCCGTTACCCCGATGGGGCGGATTCCGGGGACAATGCGGCGGACTTCGCCCTCATGTGCAGCACCCCCGGCGCGGTGAACCTGGTTGACCCCGACGCCTGCGACCTCAGCACCGGCCTCCCCGAGCGGGTGGCGGCGTCGGCGGCATTCACGGCCGTGCCGGTGGTCGGTGCATCAGGATTCGTGGTCTTCGCGGAGAACCCGGCCGGCGCCGCCTTGGGCATCGAGGTCTTTGACGCACAAGGTGCCCTGCTCGCGACCTACGGCCCCAGTCGCGCCGTGAAGGCGTCCTGGCATGTGGACATCCCGGGCACCCCAGGGCAGGTGCTGCTGGTGCGGCTCACGGGGGGTGATGCCCGCAAAGCCTTGCGGATCGTGGCCCCGTGAGGCCCGGCAGGGGGTGATCAACACCGCTTGGTTCGTGATCCGGTGCGCCGGCCCGGTGCGGGCGAAGGGTGCCTTCGGACCTTGGCGCCATGACAGCGGCGGTGTTCGAGGCGCGGTACAACAGGATTCTGCGCTCACGGGAGCAGGGCTATGAGGAACTGAGCGATTTCCTCGGCCGCAGGAACGACCTTGGGCCCCTGGTCCGGCTCGGCCTGCTGCGGCGCCGCGAGGTGAATGAGGAATTCCAGCGCTACCACGGGTATGTGCCCACTCCGGCCGCCGAGCCCTTCCTGCTCTACATCCCGGAAAAGGAGCTGATCCTCGTGCGCCCCGGACAGAGCGCAGCGCTCTACACGGCCTTGAAGAAGGACCCTGCGCCCAAGGCGCCATTCAAGCCCACTTACGCGGAGCCGACGAAGGAGCAATTCGATGCTTGGCG
>DDRC01000076.1:319-5313 GCA_002342985.1 Flavobacteriales bacterium UBA2426 | reverse complement strand
CCGCGCACCGAGCGCGCCCATGAGCGGGCACTCGCGCTGGAGCCCACCAAGGAAGGCGAGCGCTACCTCACGGTCATCGACCCGTGGGAGCTCCTGCTCGTGCGACCGGGCATGGAACTGCCGCTCTTCGAGCGCTGCGATCCCGAGAAGGCGGAATACTGGTGCAACCTGCCCTGAGCGGGCACCTACTGCTTCTTGAACTTCCCGCTCTGCCAGGCCTGGATGAACTGCGCCCAGGCGATGGGGTTGAACAGGTTGATGTTCGGGGTCCCGCCGCTGTAATACAGCCTGGTCTGGTCCAGCGCCATCTGGTAATGGTAGCTCTGGGCCGCATCGGGGGGGAGGTTCTCCATGCGCTGCACCATTTCGGCGGGCGATAGGTTGCGCATCGTCAGCTGGTACTCATCGGCCGGCAGCCGCAGGTTGAGGAAGGCCTCGGCGAACTGCTCGCGCGAGGGCCAGGGCACCACCACCTGCTCCTTCAGCCAGATGGTGTCCCGGGCCATGACATGGATCATGGAGTACTTGTTCTCCGGCAGCTCAGAGGGGATGACGTACTGCGTGCGCGTGAAGCCCAGCGCGCTGAACAGCACCGTATCGCCCTCCTGGGCCACGAAGCTGAAGTAGCCGTACACATCGCTCATCGTGCCGCGGTAGGTGTTCTTCACCAGGATATTGGTGAAGGGCACCGGGCTGAGGCTGTCGGTGACCACCACCCCGCTGAACTGCACCAGCTTGGGCTTGTCGGGCTGGGCCAAGGCCGCCAGGCCGGGCAGCAGCAGAAGGGCCAGGAGTGCGATGCGCATGTGGGAGTCAAAGGTAGTGCCCGCAACGGGCAGGCTCAGAGCCATAGGCAAGCCTCGTACCGGATAGCTTCGCAGGCCATCCCCCCGCCCCATGCGCTTCCCATTCGCCTTGCTGCTCCTCGCACCCCTCGCCCTTCGGGCGCAGATCACCATCGGCCTTTCGGACATGCCCGATGCCGGTGATACCGTGCGCTATTTCAGCACCGTCGCCGCCGGGCTCGATCCGGTGGCCACCGAGGCGGGTTACATCTGGGACTTCAGCATGCTCACCCCGGACCAGGAGGCCGCGGATACCTGCGTGGCGGTGGCTTCCTCGCCGCTCCTGTACCAGTTCTACTTCAATAATCCCTTCCTCTACCCGGAGCACCAGGCCAGCTATGCCGTTCGGGGGCAGGGCTTCAGCTTCCAGGTGCTCACGGTCACCAACGTCTTCGAGTACTTCAAGAAGGACACCGCCGGATTCCGCAATGTGGGCTTTGGCGCCAACGTGAACGGCGCGCCTTCGAGCGTGCGCCGCACCCCCGTGGATTGGGTGCACCGCTTCCCCATGGCCTATGGCGACATGGATACGAGCTACAGCGAATTCGAGCTCACCATCCCCTCGCTCTTCAGCTTCACCCAGCGCCAGTGGCGCTTCAATGAGGTGGATGGCTGGGGCACGCTCTACCTGCCTGCCGACACCTTCGAGGTGCTGCGGGTGAAGTCGGTGCTGCAGCGCAACGATTCCGGCTATGTGGAGCAGTTCGGGCAGGGCTTCGCATTCGATGAGCCGGAAACGGTGGAGTACAAGTGGATCGCGCAGGGCATGGATGAGCCCGTGCTGGTGATCACCACCGTGGCCGGGCAGCCGACGGCGGCCCGGTTCCATTACTCGCCCGAGGAGGTCGTCACCGGCATTTCGGCGCCGGCCGCCGGGGCCCTGCAGGTCTTCCCGAATCCGGCCGAGGGACAGGTGACGGTGCTCGCCCCGGCGTCCCTTGGAGGGACGGTGGAGCTGCTCGATGCCTTGGGGCGCACTGTGCGCCCGCTGGAGCGCCTCCAGGCCGGTGCGCGGCTCACCTTCGCCACCGATGGCCTGGCCCCGGGCACCTATGCCGTGCGCTTCGTGAGCGGGGACGAGAGAACGAGCGTGCGCCTGCTGCTTCGCTAGGCTGCCGGCGGTAAGGGCGGCGGACCGCTCATCACGGAGGCGGGCGCCGGTGGAGCGGTACCCGCGCGATGGGGTATTTTCGCGGCGCCATACCAATCGGCCAACCAAACCATGAGAAAATTCCTCGGCCTCATCATCGCCCTCGGTGCAGTGGGACTCATCGCGCTCTGGGCCATGTCGTACTACAACGGAACCGTCGCAGCCAACGAAGCGGTTGAGAAGGTATGGGGCGATGTGCTGGTGCGCTATCAGGAGCGGGCTGACAAGACCAAGAACCTCCTGGAGATCGTGAAGGGCGCCGCCGATTTCGAGCAGGAGACCCTCACCCAGGTGATCGAGGCGCGGAGCAAGGCCACGGGCATCAACCTCACGGCCGATCAGCTCACCCCGGAGAACCTGGCCGCGTTCGAGGAGGCACAGGCCCAGTTCAGCGGCGCCCTCTCGCGCCTGCTGGTCACCATCGAGCGGTACCCCGACCTGAAGGCGGTGGCCGCTTTCCGCGATTTCCAAGCGCAGTACGAGGGCATGGAGAACCGCATCAGCGTGGAGCGCCGCAAGTTCAACGACGCCGTGCGGGTGTACAACCTGCGCGTGAAGCGGTTCCCCGGCAACCTGCTCGCGGGCTTCTTCGGATTCGCGGAGAAGGGCTACTTCAAGGCCGCCGAAGGAACCGAGAACGCTCCCGACATCTCCTTCCAGTGAGCGGGCTCACGGCAGAGGACTTCCTGACCGATGCGGAGCGGCAGCAGGTCTCCGCCATCATAGCGGAGGCCGAGCGCCGCACGTCCGGCGAGATCCGCGTGCACCTGGAGGACCACATCGAGGAGGATGTCCTGGACCATGCGGCTTTCATCTTCGAGGAGCTCGGCATGCACCGGACGGCCGACCGCAACGGCGTGCTCATCTACATCTGCGTCGCCGACCGCAAGGTGGCGGTGATCGGAGACAAGGGCATCAACGAGCGCGTGCCGCCCGGCTTCTGGACCGATGTGGTGGGGGTGCTGAAGCTCCATTTCGCGGCATCCCGGAATGCCGAGGGGCTCTGCGAGGCCGTGCGCCTGGTGGGGGAGAAGCTGCGCGCCTTCCATCCGCACAGGACCGGAGACCGCGACGAGCTCAGCAACGAGGTGAGCATCGGCAAGCGATGAGGACCCTGGCGGCCATCGGCTTCGCGCTGCTTGCGTTGGGCGTCCATGCGGCGCGGTTCGATTGCAGCCTTGCGCCTCCCGCTGAGGCCCGGCAGGACCGCCTGGTGTGGTCATACACCGACCTGCTCGCCGCCGAGGAGGAGGCGCGCATCAACAGCCGCCTCACGGCCTTTGCGCGCGAGACGAGCAACAGGATCCTGCTGCTCATCGTGGATACCCTATGCGGTACGGAAGCCAGCGACCTCGCCTTTCAGGTGGGGGAGCGCTGGGGCATCGGGCAGAAGGGCTTCGACAACGGCATCGTCTTCCTCATCAAGCCCACCGGCGCCGCCGGCCAGCGCAAGGTCTTCATCGCCACGGGCTACGGCCTCGAAGGGCCGATACCCGATGCCACGTGCAAGCGGATCGTGGAGAACGAGGTGCTGCCGCGCTTCCGCGACGGGCGCTTCGCCGAAGGGATCGAGGCGGCGCTGGATGTGCTCATGCCATTGGCCAAGGGCGAATTCGATCACAAGAGCTATGGCCGCAAGGGCGTGCCGTGGGCGCCGATGCTGCTCATGGCCTTCATCATGCTGCTCATGTTCCTGGCTTGGCGCGGGCGCGTGAAGCGGTATGCCCGCACCAACCGGCTCGATTTCTGGACGGCCATGTGGCTTCTCAGCCAGATGGACCGCCGCCAGGGCGGCGGGCATCACGGCACCACGGGAGGCTTCAGGGGCTTCCGGGGCGGAGGCGGCGGCTTCGGCGGCTTCGGCGGGGGCAGCTTCGGCGGAGGCGGAGCCGGCGGCAGCTGGTGATCAGTGCCTAGAAGTTCGGCTTCAGCATGTACTTGCTGTAGAACGCATTGATGGCCTCCACGGCATCCTCCGGCTTGTCCACCACGCTGAAGAGGTCGAGGTCCTCCGGGTTGATGTAGCCCTGCTTCTCGCCCATGGTGTGCTTGATCCAGTCCAGCAGGCCCTGCCAGTAGCGCTTGCCGACCAGGATGATGGGGAAGCGGCCGATCTTCTGTGTCTGGATGAGGGTGAGCGCCTCGAAGAGCTCATCGAGCGTGCCGAAGCCGCCGGGCAGCACGATGAAGCCCTGGGAGTACTTGGTGAACATCACCTTGCGCACGAAGAAGTAGTCGAAGTGAAGGCTCTTCTCCTTGTCCACGTAGGGGTTCGAGGATTGCTCGAACGGCAGCTCGATGTTGAGGCCCACGCTGGTGCCGCCCCCGCGCTGGGCCCCCTTGTTGGCGGCCTCCATGATGCCCGGTCCGCCGCCGGTGATGACGCCGTAGCCGTTGCCGGTGAGCTGGAAGGCGATCTCCTCCGCCAGCGTGTACTCCGCAGCATCGGGCTTGGTGCGGGCGCTGCCAAAGATGCTCACGCAGGGCCGGATGCGCTGCATGGCCTCGAAGCCCTCCACGAACTCGCTCATGATCTTGAAGATGGCCCAGCTGTCGTTGGCCTTCACCTCGCTCCAGCCCTTGCGCTTGAAGGCGCGCTTGATGCGGCGCTCGCTCTCCTCCTTGGATTTGTGGTCGTGCTTCATCTCGGGATGCGTCTGCCCAGCGAAGCAAGTCACCGCCCGCGTGTCCGTGCGATGCCCCTCCACGGCATTATCAACCGTTGCGCCGGGACAAATGCGCTAGGCGAGTTCCGCCTTGAGGTAGGGCCAGGTGTGGCCGCGCCCCATCAGCACCACTTCCTCGGGCGTCCCCCGGGCCACCACCGTGCCGCCGCCGGCGCCGCCTTCGGGGCCCATGTCGATCACGTGGTCGGCGACCTTGATGATGTCGAGGTTATGCTCGATGACCAGCACGGTGTTGCCTTGGTCAACCAGGCGCTGCAGCACGGCGATGAGCTGCTTCACGTCGTCGAAATGGAGGCCGGTGGTGGGCTCGTC
>DDRC01000076.1:0-161 GCA_002342985.1 Flavobacteriales bacterium UBA2426 | reverse complement strand
TGGTGGGCTCGTCGAGGATGTAGAAGGTGCTGCCGGTGCCCTTGCGGCTCAGCTCGGTGGCCAGCTTGATGCGCTGCGCCTCCCCGCCGCTGAGCGTGGTGCTGCTCTGCCCCAGTTTCACGTAGCCAAGGCCCACCTCGAGCAGGGTGCGCAGCTTCTGG
>DDRC01000163.1:15572-39886 GCA_002342985.1 Flavobacteriales bacterium UBA2426 | reverse complement strand
AGGGCCATGCTGGGGCTGCTGGGCGGATAAGGCAGGAAGTGCTTGCGCGCTTGGATCACAGCATCGGTATCCACGCCGGCGAATACGGTGACGAGCTTGTCCGGGCGCTTGCTTCCGCGGAGGCTGTGCTTCACCCCCGGGCGAGCGGCACCCGCGGCGCAGCCGCATACGCTATTGACCACGCAAAGCACGGTACCGGGCTGCGTCAAAGCCCTGTCTACCTGCTCGGGCGTCTTCAGCTCCTCGAATCCGGCGGAGACCAGGTCCATCGCCATGGGAGCAGTGAGTTCAGGAGGATACATGGAATGTTGATTTTCTGTGTTCGTTGGCACCGGAGCCCTCCGCGTGCAGGGCAAAGGTACCGCCTTCGGCCGCCCATGCGGCTTTCGGACAGGATCCCTCTGACCGCAGGAATGCGGTTGCCCTGCAGGGTCCCATCTCGGTACTTTCACAGCCCTTTGCTGAAACCATGATGATTCGGAACCTGCTGACAGCCGCTCTTCTCCTTTGTGCAACGGCAGTCCATGCTCAGCGGCTCCCTGCCGCGGCCCAGGCCGAACTGGAAGCCGCCGGCTTCCGTGCCGGCGATCTGGCCGGGCTGGTGCTGAAGGACAGCTACCGCAGCGCGCATAACGGTGCCACCCATCACTACTTCCGGCAGCGCTGGCAGGGAATCGAGGTCTGGAACGGGGATATCGCCATTCACCAGCTCGCTGACGGAAGCCTCGCGCGCATCAACAACGGTGCGTTCACCGGCCTGGAGAAGCGCGTGAACGCCACGGCACCGCTCATCACCGCCGAAGCGGCCCTGGGCAGCGTGCTGCGCAAGACGCTCCCCTCAACCGGCATGCCCCAGCTCCTCTCCGTAGAGGACGAAGGCCGGCGATGGGTCTACGAAGGAAGCGGCCTCGGAGGGGAGAAGGCGGTGGTGCAGCTGGTGTACCAGCCCATGAGGGAATCGCTCAGGCTGGCGTGGAATGTGAACCACTACACCCCCGATGGCAGCCATTGGTGGAACATCCGCATCGATGCGCTGAGCGGCGAGGAACTCGACCGCAATGACTGGGTGGCCCAATGCGGATGGGGCGAATGCGTCCATACCGATGCAGGTTCGCCCGAGGAGGATTCCGCCCCGGCCGCGCCCAATGATTACAACGTGTACCCATGGCCTACGGAGAGCCCCAGCCACGGCCCGCGCGGCATCCGCAACGCGCCTTGGGGCGATGGCGGAGTCGCCTCGCCCTACGGCTGGCACGACACGAATGGCGCCGCCGGTCCGGAATACACCGACACGCGCGGCAACAATTGCCGTGCGCAGGATGATGTTGACGCCAACAACTCCGGCGGCACCCGGCCCAGCGGCGGCGCCACGCTCGACTTCGACTTCCCCATCGACTTGACGCAGGCGCCGAGCACCTACCTGCCCGCTGCCATCACCAACCTCTTCTACTGGAACAACGTGTGCCACGACGTGTGGTACCAGTACGGATTCGACGAGGCCTCCGGCAACTTCCAGGAGAACAACTACGGGCGCGGCGGTGCCGGCAATGACTGGGTGAATGCCGACGCACAGGATGGCAGCGGAACCAACAACGCCAACTTCGGCACGCCGCCTGACGGCAGCAACCCGCGCATGCAGATGTTCCGGTGGACCAACACCAGCCCCCAGCGGGACAGCGACCTTGACAATGGGGTGATCGCCCATGAGTACGGCCATGGCATCAGCAACCGGCTAGTAGGCGGCCCCTCCAACACCAGCTGCCTGGCCAACAACGAGCAGATGGGCGAGGGCTGGAGCGACTACTTCGCCCTGGTGATGACGATGAAGCCGGGCGACACCGGTCCCATGGGCCGCGGCATCGGCACCTACCTCCTTGGCCAGCCCACCACCGGCGCCGGGATCCGGCCAGCGCGGTACAGCACGAGCTTCGCGGTGAACGACTACACCTACGCGAACACCAACAGCGGCATCAGCCAGCCACACGGCATCGGCTTCGTGTGGTGCACCATGCTGTGGGAGATGACCTGGGAGCTGATCAACGTCTACGGCTTCGATCCGGACATCTACAACGGCACCGGCGGGAACAACATCGCCATGCAATTGGTGATCGACGGCCTGAAGCTGACGCCCTGCAACCCCGGCTTCGTGGATGGCCGCGATGCCATCCTGCTGGCCGACCAGATCAACAACGGCGGCGCCAACCAGGACTACATCTGGGCTGCCTTCGCCCGGCGTGGCCTGGGCGCCAGTGCCGATCAGGGTTCGACCACCAGCCGCACCGACCAAACGGAGGCCTTCGACACCCCGGTGCCCAACAATGTGGGCGTGTTCGCCATCGTCTCACCGCCGGTGAACCTGTACACCTGCCCTGATGGGGTGGTGCCCGTGGTGGTGGAGATCCGCAATTCCGGGTCGCAACCGCAGAGCGGGTTCCCGGTGTCGTATAGCGTGAACGGAGGCGCTCCGGTGACCGAGATCTTCACCGGCACGATCGGCGCCGGCGGCCTGGCTACCTTCAGCTTCAGTCAAGCCGCCACGCTCTCGGGCAGCGGGCCCTTCGACTTCGTGGTCGGTACCGCACTCGCAGGTGACCAGCTCACCTCCAACGACCAACAAATGCGATCCGTGACCCCGACGGCGGCCACGGTCGTGCCGGCGACCTACACCCAGGATGTGGAAGGCGGTAGCACCACCCCGGCGGGCTGGGCCCTGCAGAATCCGGACAATGGCATCACCTGGAGCACCACCCAGCTCACCAACGGAGCACTGTGTGCCAGCAGCCGGGCGTGGTCCATCGACTACTACTCGTACGCCGGCTCCGGCCAGGAAGACCGCTTGGTCTCACCGGTCGTGGACCTCAGCGCCTCTGCAGGCACGCGCTTGAAATACCATCATGCCTATGTGATCTACGGCCCGGGGTATGAGGACGGCATGCGGGTGGAAGTGAGCGGCAACTGCGGTGCGACCTGGACCACCGTGTTCGAGCAGAGCGGTTCGGTGCTGGCCACGGCATCCGCCTCCACCTCCTCGTGGACCCCAACGAACTGCTCGCAATGGCGCCTGAACGACATCGACCTGAGCGCCTTTGATGGTGGCTCGGTCATGGTGCGGTTCACGGGCATCAATGGCTACGGCAACAACCTCTATCTGGACAACGTGGTGGTGGAAAGCAACGGTGTGCGCGTGGCGCTGGACCTGATGCTTCAAGGACCATACGACACCGGCACCGACCGGATGCGCGATGGCCTGCGCACCGGAGGGCTGCTTCCGCTCACCGAGCCGTTCACCGCGCTGGGCATGCGCACAGCAGGCCCTGTCACTGGCGAGACCACCGACACCGGCGTTCTGGCCGTTACCGGTGACAATGCCATCGTGGACTGGGTGCTGCTTGAACTGCGTGATGCCACGGCCGCGGAGTCCATCGTGGCCACCCGGGCCGCGCTCGTGCAACGCGACGGCGACGTGGTGGACAAGGATGGGGTTTCACCCGTGACCTTCACGGCCACCACAGGCAATTACCATGTGGCCGTGCGCCACCGGAACCACCTGGGTTGCATGACGGCAGCGCCCGTGGCCCTGAGCGGCACGGCGACGAACATCGACCTGACCAGTGCCGCAACAGCGACCTATGGCACGGATGCGCGTCGGGCCGAAGGGACGCGCATGCTCCTGTGGGCAGGGAACGTGCTGCGCGATGCCACCCTGCGCTACACCGGTGAGGACAATGACCGCGACCCCATCCTGCAGAGCATCGGCGGCAGCGTGCCCACGAACACCTCGGCAGCCGGCTACCATCAGGAGGATGTGAACATGGATGGCGTGGTGCGGTACACGGGCGAGGATAACGACCGTGACCCCATCCTGCTGAACATCGGTGGCAGCATCCCTACCAACACGCGGCCGCAGCAGCTTCCGTGACCCGATGGCAGGGCGCTCCGCCGAGGGCTGGTATGATGCCTTGCCGGAGGAGTGGCAGCCGCGTGCGCAGCGCGTCCGGGATCTCCTGCTGGAGGCCTCGCCGCGGATGCATGAGCGGCTTCGGTATGGCGTGCCCTTCTTCGACCATCGCAGCTGGCTGGCCTACCTCAGCCTGCAGAAAGGCCGGCTGATCCTCGCCTTCCTGCAGGGACAGGAATTGCTGGACACCGATGGGCTGCTGGCGCGGACGCCCCACAAGCTCATCCGCCAGCATTTCCTGCCCGATCCCTCCAACCGGATGGACGAACCCGCGCTGCGGCGCCTCATCGCGGAAGCGGTGGCGGTGAACGAAGAACGGGGGCGCCACAAGGGCCGGCGGCGGTCATAGCGCCCGCTTGCGCCTGAAGAAGGCCTTCATCAGGTCGGCGCACTCGGGCTCCAGCACGCCGCCCACCACTGTGGTCTTCGGGTGCAGCAGCTTGCCCCCGATGCGCCTGTAGCCGCTCTTCTCATCGAAGGCGCCGAACACGATGCGCCCCACCTGGGCCCACTGCAGTGCCCCGGCGCACATGGGGCAGGGCTCCACCGTCACGAACAGGGTGCATTCCTTCAGGTACTTCCCGCCGAGATGCTCGGCCGCCGCGGTGATGGCCTGCATCTCGGCATGCGCGGTAACATCATTCAGCCGCTCGGTGAGGTTGTGCGCCCGTGCGATCACCTGATCGCGGCAAACCACCACGGCACCGATGGGCACCTCATCCGCCTTGAACGCCTGCTCCGCTTCGCGCAGCGCCTGGCGCATGAAGTGCTCATCGCCCGTGGCCAGGATCATTCCAGCAGCAGCTTGATGCGCCTGGCGGCGCTGCGTCCGTCAGTGGCTTCCAGCAGGTAAGCGCCCCGTGCAAGTGCGATGACATCCAGCTCCATTCGCTCACCGGTGATGCGCCTGCGCAGCAGCTCGCGTCCGGAACCATCAAGGAGACGCAGCAGGCCATGTTCGAACGGCAGGTCCACGCGCACACGCCCTGCCGCCGGATTGGGCCCCACACCGAGCTGCGGCCAGTGGCGATCATCCGGAAGGCCCGTAAGGCCATCCACCATGCAATCGAGGTGATGCGGCGCGTGCGGGTCATCGTCGACCACGATGGCCTCGTCTGATGGAACGCCGGGGGTCCACGCGAAGAAGAAGAGCATCATCTCATCGGTGGTGGCCTCGCCGGCCGTCACCAGCTGGGGCGGATCGCTCGGGTTGGCCGGATTCGCCGTGGTATTGTCGTATGTACCCTCGCTGTGGATCACCGTGCCTGCGGGCAGGTGGATGGGGTTGCGGAAGGCGTAGAGGTCCTGCCACCGGAAATCCCACTGCGGGATATCGATCAGCGGCACCACCTGGCCTCCGGGCTTCACCGCCCAGCTCTTCAGGCTGCGACAGATCAGGTGGCCATGCGGACCGATAGCGGTGATGGTGGCACTGATGGGCACGGTGTACTCCTGGTGGAAGGTGCGCACTTGGTTGGCGGGGATGACCAACGGCCCGTCCGTCATGTTGCCATGATGCAGGATGGCATCGATGGAGAGCTCGCGCATGGCCGGCGAAGTGCCGAGCCGGATGCTCACCCGTGTGCTGTCCACCTGCACATCGCTCGTGGCCGGGTAGTGCACTTGGATCACGATGTCGGCTCCGGCATGGAGCCTGATGCCCATGCCCGGCGGCGTGAAGAACGGTTCGGACCCCGGCACCCACATGCCGATGAGCTTCGCGCTGGGCACACCGATGCCGCCGAAGCTGGTGTATCCGGGCGCGGGATCCTGGGCGTCGAGCTGCTGGGCCTGGCCGGTGTTGTCCTGGAAGACGAGCACATGATGCACCATGGCCCGGTTGCCGGGCACCACCTCCAGCCCGGTAATCCAGCTGTCCGATGGGTTCTCTATGGGCAGGACGAAGCAGCGATAGAGGTCGGCCGTGGAGGCGGGAATGGCGAAATCCTCCATCACGGCCGTGATGTCCGGATCCGGGATGACGGCCTCCTCCGTGAAGACCGGTGCCTGCGGCGCGTTCTGAGGATTGCCTTGAGGTGCCCCGCCATCGACCCATGCCGCAATGAGGTCGATTTCCTGCTGGGTGAGCAGCCGCTCGTGGGCCAGGGACCGGTACTCGGGATCGGCCGGCCAGGGCGGCATATAGCGAGCCTGCGTCGCTGCGCGAATCTCGTTTCGCCACCAATAGGCGTCCGCATAGCCCGTCAGGCTGAAGTGGCCCGGGCCACCGTCATGGTGGCACCCGGCGCAATGCGAATAAACGATGCAGGCAACATCATCGCTCCAAGTCGGCGCCTGTCCCATGAGCGATGTAGACAGCACCGAGAGGAGCGGAAAGGCAAGGGTGCGCATGCGATGGGGTTGCTGGAACGGATCACGAGCCTGAAGCAGCCAAGGCCTCCTCCCCCACCAGCACGCCCTCCACGCCCTGCTTGATGTCCTTGATGTTGAGCTGGATGGTGGTGCGGCCCTGCCATTCGTTCTCCTCAATGGCGTAGAGCACGCTGAAAGGCGCCCCGCCTTTCACCACCGGCAACCACTCCGCCTGCTTGAAGGCGATGGCATCGTAGCTCCGGCCGGGCGACTCCGGGTGCATCAGGCGGAGCTTCAGGTGGTGCTCGCCCACGATCCGCGCCTGTCCCGAATCCACCACCCCGCGCGCCAGGAAGACGGGGCGCATGTTGCCCGGCCCGAAGGGGGCCATGTGCTTGAGGATCCGCAGCAGCGGCTCATCGATGGCATCAAGCCGGAGCTCCAGATCCACCTCCTCCTCGGGCACGCGCTGCTCAGGCCTGATGCTCATGCGCACCGCTTCCTCGAACCGCGCGCGGAACGCCTCCAGGTTCTCCATGGGCAGCGTCAGGCCCGCTGCATACATGTGCCCGCCGAACTGCTCCAGCAGGTGGCTGCATGCGCTGATGGCCTCGTACACGTCGAAGCCTTTCACGCTGCGGGCGCTCCCCACCGCCTTGCCGCCGCTCTCGGTGAGCACGACGGTGGGGCGGTAATGGCGCTCCACCAGGCGCGAGGCCACGATGCCCACCACGCCCTTGTGCCAGGCGCGGTTGAAGACCACGGTGCTCCACGAGGAGCGCAGGTAGTCGTCGCCATCGATGTGCGCCAGCGCTTCCTGGGTCATGGCCCGATCGAGTTCCTGTCGCTGGCTGTTGTTGCCATCCACGAGCAGGGCAATGGCATCGGCTTGGCGCTGGTCGTGGGCCAGCAGCAGCTCCACCGCCTGCCGCCCGTGCTCAATGCGGCCAGCGGCATTGATGCGCGGCCCGATGGAGAAGACAAGGTCGCCCACGCAGAGGCGCTTCTTCACGTTCGCCATGCCCATCATGGCGCGCACGCCGGGCCGTGGGCTGTCGTTGAGGTGCTTGAGCCCGAAGTGGCAGAGGATCCGGTTCTCTCCGGTCACCGGCACGATGTCGCAAGCGGTGCTGATCGCCACCAGGTCGAGGCTCGGCTCGAGGTCCTCGAAAGGGATGCCATTGTGCCGCGCGAAGGCCTGCATCAGCTTGAAGCCGATGCCGCAGCCGCTCAGTTCCTTGAAGGGGTAGGGGCAATCCGGCCGCTTGGGGTCGAGCACCGCCACTGCATCGGGAAGCGCTTCGCCGGGCAGGTGGTGGTCGCAGATGATGAAATCGATGCCGCGCTCGCGGGCATAGGCCACCTTGTCGACCGACTTGATGCCGCAGTCGAGCGCGATGATGAGCCCCACGCGCTCATCGGCAGCCCGGTCGATGCCCGTGAACGATACACCGTAGCCCTCGCTGTAGCGATCGGGGATGTAGAAGGTGATGTTGCCCGTGAACCGGCAGAGGAAGCTGTAGACCAGGGCCACGGCCGTGGTGCCATCCACATCGTAGTCGCCATAGACCATGATGCGCTCATTGTCGCCCAAGGCCTGCTCGATGCGTTCCACGGCGGCCTGCATCCCTGCCATGAGGAAAGGGTCGTGCAGGTCATTGAGCGAGGGGCGGAAGAACGCGGCCGCCATGCGTGGATCCCGTATCCCACGCTGGGCCAGGATGACCGCTCCGGCCTGCGGGCAGCGCTCATAGGTCAGGGCCCGCACCACCGCCGGATCGGGTTCCGCTTTCAGGCGCCAGCGCTTCACAGGGTTCACTGAAGGCATGGCCGAATGTAAGGCCGGCAGCGGCTCCCACGAGCCCCTTGCGCACCTCGCCGGGCGGAATCGCGACCGACCGGACCGTGCGGAAGCTGCGAGGCCCCGCACCTCTCGGTGGGGGCCCCGTAGCCTTAGGCTTCCGCCTTCAGCAGCAGGCGTTGGACGCGCTCGTTAACGGTATCCGTTGATGTATGCGTTGGCGATGATCTCGCTCTCGCGGATCAGGCCCTGCACGATCTCCCGGATGACGTCATTGAGCTGTTGGTCCGAGTAGCGGTTCAGGTCATTGTACACATGCGTCTTCCGCTTGCTGCTCTTGATGAAGGCGATCTTGTCCTTCTTCGTCATGGGCCCTTGTACGGGGGTGCCCGGAAAAAGATCCAAGCGCTGACCCGGAGAGGCCCCGAATGCAGCGGCGGCACCCTACCGGATGCCGCCGTTTCCTTGCCGGACCATGCGGGCGCAGTGCGGCCCCATGGCGCATTGCATGCTAGGCCAAACCCGGCGTACGGTGCGCGCGCAGACCGTGGATGAGGCGGAGAGCACGCATGTAGCGGTCCATGTCACCGGCGAGCATCATGCGCCGGGCGGCGGCCTTGAGCTTCTGATAGCGGTTCATCGTGGGTTCCATGGCGGGATGTATTGAGGTTCTATATGCATAACAGCCAAGCGGCGTGCCAAAGTGTGTCCGCCACAGCATCACCGGGGCGCCGCTCCTGCGGCCGAGGACGCGGGCGCGGCGCAGGGCCGCCTATTTTCGCCCCATGCGGCAGGCCTATCTGGTGGGGGTGGCCGGGGGCAGCGGATCGGGCAAGACGAGCCTGGTGCGCGCCCTCCGAGAAGCCCTCCCCGCCCACCTGACGTGCACCATCTCGCAGGACGATTATTACCACCCCAAGGAACAGCAGGCCATCGACCCCAACGGCCGGGTCAACTTCGACCTGCCCAGCGCCGTGGACCTGGATGCGCTGGAGCGCGACCTCAGGACCCTGCTCGCAGGCGGGGCCATCCTGCGCAAGGAATACACCTTCAACCAGGAAGGCAAAGAGGCCGGCCTGATCGAGCTGCGGCCCGCACCCATCATCCTGGTGGAGGGGCTTTTCGTGCTGCACCATCAGCCGGTGCGCGACCTCTTCGACCTGCGGGTCTTCATCGATGCGAGCGAGGCCAGCCAACTGGATCGGCGCCTGCGGCGCGACGCCCGCGAGCGCGGCTACGGGGCGGATGACGTGCTGTACCAATGGGAGCACCATGTGCTTCCGGCCTACCGCAGCTACCTGCTGCCCTACCGCCACCTCTGCGACCTGCATGTGGTGAACGAACTCGGCTTCGAGCGTGCGGTGCGCGTGCTGCGCGACCACCTCTTCAATGCCGCTGAGAAGCTGGTGGGGGCCGGCGTTCAGGCCCCATAGAGCCGGTGCAGCCGGGCATAGTCCGCCACCTGGGGGTCCATCCTATCCGCCACCGTGCGGCCCGCGGCAAGGTCCTGCCGTAACCGGGTGGCGGAGACATCCAGCAGCGGAGCATCGTCGGCCACGCAGACCTGCTTGGAATAGCGCTGCAACATGGGGTTGAGTCGGGCCAAATGGCCCGGCCGCGGGTAGACGAGCAACCGGTGATGCGCCAGGATGCCCTCGGGATCCTTCCAGCGGTGGAAGGCGGCCAGGTTATCCCCGCCGATGATGAGGCTGAAGTGCGCATGGGGCCAGCGGGCGCGCAGGGACCGCAGCGTGTCCACCGTATAGTTAGGCGCGGGCATGCCCAGCTCGGCATCGCTGGCCTCGAGGCCGGGCTTTGCCGCAACAGCCAGCCGGACCATGGCCAGGCGGTGGATGTCCGGGCTGATCGCATGGTCGTGCTTGAAGGGATTCCGCGGGGTGACGATGAGCCAGACGGCATCCAAGCCCTGCGTGCGGAGCATGTGGTCGGCCACGGCCACATGTCCGTTATGCGGTGGATCGAACGTGCCGAACAGGCAGCCGATGTTCATGGGGCCAGGAATCGGCGCACGATCGCCTCGGCCTCGGCACAGGCGGTGGCCAGTTCGTCGTTCACGATCACGGAGTCGAAGCGGTCCGCATAGGAGAGCTCGTGGACCGCCTTTTCCACCCGCATGCGCAGCGTTTCCCCGTTCTCGGTGCCGCGCACCCTCAGGCGCTCCTCGAGCACCTCCACGGAGGGGGGGCGGACGAAGACGGCCAGGGCCCGCTCTTGGTAGATCTCCTTCAGGTCAAGGCCGCCGATCACGTCGATGTCGAACAGGGCATGGTGGCCAGAGGCCCAGATGCGCTCCAGCTCCGACCTGAGCGTGCCATAGAACCGGCCCGGATAGACCTCCTCCCACTCCACGAACTCCCCGGCCCGCACCCGGCCCTTGAACTCATCCACGGACATGAACAGGTAGTCCCGGCCATCCACCTCATGGTGCCGAGGGGGACGCGTGGTCGCGCTCACGCTGAACGCCAGGTGCAGGTCGAGGCCCAGCAGGTGGCGCACGATGGTGGTCTTGCCCGCCCCGCTGGGTGCCGAGAAGATGACCAGGCGGCCGCGCGGAATGCCATTGCCTTCCATCACAGCACGTTGAGCAGCTGCTCCTTCACCTTCTCCAGCTCATCCTTCATGCGCACCACCAGCCGCTGGATGACCGCGTCGTTCGCCTTCGACCCGATGGTGTTTATCTCGCGCCCCATCTCCTGTGCGATGAATCCGAGCTTGCGGCCCTGCTGCTCATCGGCCTGTATGGTCTCGCGGAAATAGGCGCAGTGCGCGCGCAGGCGCACCTTCTCCTCCGTGATATCGAGCTTCTCCAGGTAGTAGATGAGCTCCTGCTCGTAGCGGTCCTGATCGATATCCGCCTGGAGCTCGGCGAGCTTGGCACGGAGCCGGTCGCGCACGCGGTCGGCCCGGCCTTGATCCAGCGCCTCCACTTCGGATAGGAGAGCCTCGATGGCAGCCAGGCGCTCCACCAGTTCAGCGGCGAGGCGTGCACCCTCCTCGCACCGGAAGCGGTCGAAGCCATCCAGGGCTGCCCTTAGAAGTCCCTTGAGCCCCTCCCACTCCTCCTCATCCAGGCGCTCCGCGCTGGTGCTGGCCACGTCGGGCAGCCTGAGCACCTGGGCCATGATGTCCACCGGTGAGTCCGGTGCGATCTCCTGCACGATTCCCCTGATCTCCTCGTAATAGGCCTTGATGAGCGGCCGGTCGAAACTCGTGCGCTTGGCCGCATGCACGGCCTCCATGGCGATGAAGGCCTCGGCCTTCCCGCGCACCACGCGCTCGCTTAGTGCTTGACGCAGCTCCTGCTCGCGTTCCTTGTAGGCCCCTGGAAGCTTCAGGAGCAGGTCGAGCTGCTTGCTGTTCAGGGAGCGGAGCTCCACGGTGACCTTCCTGTCCTTGACGACGCCCTCGGCGCGGCCGAAGCCGGTCATGGAGCGCACGATGCCCTTTGCCATGGCCGGCAAAGGTATCCGGCCCTAGCGCTCGCGATCCGCCGCGTTCACCAGATGCACGCCCGCCATGATGAGCGCAGCGCACAGCGCCTGATGCCAGCCCAAGGCTGCCTCGTAACCGCCCGTCAGCCCGAAGCGGTCCGGTCCGATGCGCATGAAGAGCCAGGTGATGAAGGCGGCCAGCAGCGGCTGCAGGTAGATGTAGATGCCCACAACGCTGGGGCTCACCACGCCCAGCGCCCAGGTATTCAGCAGATAGGCCACGAATGTCACCATCACCACCACGAAAGCCATGGCGATCAGCGCAGGGGCCGTGAGCGCCGGCCAGTCCACCGCATGCAGGTCGGACCAACCGAACGGCAGCACCAGGAATGCGCCGATGAGGAAGCACCAGGCCATCACGGTAACGGCTGAATAGCGGCGCATGAGCGGCTTCACCATCACCAGATAGAGGCCGTAGCTGGCGGCATTGATGAGGATGAAGGCATCGCCGAGCGCCGTGGAACCGGCCATTGCGCCGGCTGGCCTGAGCAGGATCAGCGCCAGCGCGCCGATGGCGCCGAGCACCACGCCCAGCACCTTTCGGCGCGAGATGCGCTCGCCGATGAGGACACCGGACAGGATGAGCACCAGGATGGGCGTGGCCACCATGATGATGCTGGCATTGATCGGGGAGGTGCGCATGAGCCCGTGGAAGAACATGAGCTGGTTGAGCGCCACGCCGAAGACGGCGCAGAGGAGCATACGGGACCAATCGGCCCACGCCACGCGCTGGGGACGGAGCGCGCGCAGCAGCCAGAACAGGACCGATGCGCCCAGCACGCGGAGCAGGATGAAGCCCCCCGGTGCGATCACGCCCGGCATGAGGCCCTTGGCCACCACGTAGTTGAGCCCGTAGATGGCGTTGACCGTGAAGAGGCCGAGGTGGGCCCGTGCGCGTTCATCCATGGCTGGGAGCGCGAATGTGCGGACGGATACCTTTAGCCCGACGATGGCCGCACCGATGGGCAAGCAGGGGATGCACCAGCAGGAGCAGGAATTCCGGAGCAAGTTCCGGCTGGGGCGGGTGATGATCCCGGTGGTGATCGGGCTGTTGGCCTCGGCCTGGCTGCTCTGGCGCGACTTGGGCAAGGTACGGTACGAGCATGTCGGACCCGGCAAGGGCGACCATGCCTGGACGGATGCGAACGGCAATCGCATCGCCGACCTCGCCGAAGCGGCCGAGTTCACGCCAACGGCTCCGGGGCAGGGCGCCTACAAGCGGATGACAGCGCGGGAGACGCTGCGCACGGTGGACTGGACCTGGCACAGCACCTGTTGGATCCTGCTGGCCGTGGTGGCCACCGCCTTCCGCGACCTGGGCTACATCTACCGCCTCCGCGTGCTGAGCGACGGCCATCTCACCTGGCGGCAGAGCTTCAATGTCACCTTCCTCTGGGAATTCGCCTCGGCCCTCACGCCATCCGTGGTGGGCGGCTCCGGCATCGCCATGTTCATCATCGGCCGGGAAGGGATTGCGCTGGGCCGCGCCACGGCCATCGTCCTTGTCACCGCACTCATGGACGAGCTCTTCTACGTGGTGATGGTCCCCATCGTCTTCATCGCCGTGGGCATGCACCACCTATTCCCGGGCGAGCTCGACAACGCCTTCTGGGGCCTGCCAATCCGCACCATCTTCTGGCTCGGCTATGCCTTCATCGTCCTTCTCGTCACCATCATCTTCTACAGCGTCTTCTTCCGCCCCCGAGCCTTCAAATTCATCCTGCTCCACCTGTTCCGTATCCCCTTCCTGCGGCGCTGGCGGCCTTATCTGATACGCGTGGGGGACGACATCGCCATCACCAGTACCGAGCTCAAGGGCAAGCCGAAGCGCTTCTGGGCGAAGGCCTTCGCCGCCACCTGCTTCTCCTGGGCCAACCGCTTCCTGGTGATCAACCTGGTCGTGGCCGCATTCTTCACCGTGGACGACCATCTGCTGCTTTACGCCCGGCAGCTGATCATGTGGGTGATCCTGCTCATCAGTCCGACACCGGGCGGCAGCGGCATCGCCGAGATCGCATTCGCCGGGTTCTTCCGCGACCTGCTGCCAGCAGTGGGCTACATCGGGGCCATCGCCATCCTCTGGCGGCTGCTCAGCTACTACCTGTACCTGGTGATGGGCACCCTGGTGCTGCCGCGCTGGTTCCGATCCACACAGCCGAAGAACTAGCGGCCGCTACCTTCGCCGCCCCTTATCATCGATCCATGAAGTTCGGCACCAAGGCCATCCACGCCGGCGTGGAACCCGACCCCTCCACCGGGGCCATCATGACGCCCATCTTCCAGACCAGCACCTATGTGCAGGCCGCACCGGGCGACCACAAGGGCTACGAGTACAGCCGCACGCACAACCCCACGCGCACCGCGCTGCAGAGCGCGCTGGCCGCGCTCGAGAACGGCACGCACGGCCTCTGCTTCAGCAGCGGCATGGCCAGCATCGATGCCATCGTCAAATTGCTGAAGCCCGGCGATGAGGTGGTGAGCACCAACGACCTCTACGGCGGCACCTACCGGCTCTTCACGAAGATCTTCGAGGGCTTCGGGGTGAAGTTCAGGTTCGTGGACATGGGCGACCTGAAGAACGTGGAGGCCGCCATGAGCCCGGCCACGCGGCTCATCTGGGCCGAGACGCCCACGAACCCGCTGTTGCGCATCATCGACATCGCGGGCCTGAGCGCCATCGCCAGGAAGCACGGCTGCCTGCTGGGCGTGGACAACACCTTCGCCAGCCCCTACCTGCAGACGCCGCTCGACCTCGGCGCCGACATCGTGATGCACAGCGTGACCAAGTACCTGGGGGGCCACAGCGATGTGGTGATGGGCGCGCTCATCGTTAAGGATGCGCAGCTCGCCGAGCGCCTGGCCTTCATTCAGAACAGCAGCGGGGCCACCCCCGGTCCCATGGACTGCTTCCTGGTGCTCCGCGGCCTGAAGACGCTTCACCTGCGCATGCAGCGCCATTGCGAGAACGGCAAGGCCGTGGCCGAATGGCTGGTGAAGCACCCCAAGGTGGACAGGGTCTACTGGCCCGGCTTCGGCACGCACGCCAACCACGATGTGGCCAAGCGCCAGATGCGCGGCTTCGGCGGCATGATCAGCTTCACACTGAAGGGCGACGACATGGCCGATGCGACCAAGGTGCTGAGCAGCACCCGCCTGTTCTCGCTGGCCGAGAGCCTTGGGGGCGTGGAGTCGCTGCTGGGCCACCCTGCCAGCATGACGCACGCCAGCATCCCGCGCGAGGAGCGCCTCAGGAACGGCCTCGCCGACACGCTGATCCGCCTGAGCGTGGGCCTGGAGGACGCTGAGGACCTGATCGCCGACCTGGATCAGGCGCTTCGCTGACCGGTTGCCGCCCCCGGTCGCGCCCGTGGTAGCTTGCTCCCATGAAGAGCCTGCTGCATGATGCGCGCTTCGCCGTGGAGCGCCCCGGTGCCTTTCGTCTGAAGGACCATGTTACGGACCTTCCCACGGACGAGGACAAGAAGGAGCTGAAGGCCCGCCTGGAGAAGGACAAAGAGCGCATCGCGGACCTTCAGGAGCTGCTGTACGCTACAGGTAGCCATGCCGTGCTCCTCATCTTCCAGGCGATGGATGCCGCCGGCAAGGACAGCTGCATCCGCCACGTGATGAGCGGAGTGAATCCGCAAGGCGTGCGCGTATGGAGCTTCAAGGCGCCGAGCTCGCTCGAGCGCAGCCACGATTTCCTCTGGCGGCACTACCAAGCCGTTCCCGAGCGCGGACACATCGGCATCCACAACCGGTCGCACTACGAGGAAGTGCTCGTCACCCGCGTCCACCCGGAGTTCATCCTCGGGCAGCGCATACCCGGCATCCGCACTGCGAAGGACATCGGGGAGGCATTCTGGGAAGACCGGTACGCAGCCATCCGGTCGTGGGAAAAGCAACTGGCGGACAGCGGAACGGCGGTGATGAAGTTCTACCTCCACATGAGCAGGCGCGTGCAGAAGGAGCGCTTCCTGGAGCGCATCGAGGACCCCGCCAAGAAATGGAAGTTCAACGCCGGTGATGTCAAGGAGCGCGCACACTGGGAGACCTACATGAACGCCTACGAGCAGGCCATCGGCGCCACCGCAGCGCCGCATGCGCCATGGTACATCGTCCCCGCCGATGAGCAATGGGAGAGCCGTGCCATGGTCGGCCGGCTCATCCGGGAGCGGCTCGAGTCGCTGCGCCTCCAGCATCCGGTGCTCGACCGGGTCGCCGAGGAGCAACTGGCCACCGCGCGCGCGGCGCTCATGGCCGAGCGGCACTGATGCCCAAGCGCGTCTGGAGGCGCCAGCGGATGCGGACGCCTCCAGGCGCGCGGCCTAGGTCAGTGAATAGGCAGCGCGCTGCGCCTGGCGGCCCATGAGCGCGTAGACCGTGAACGACGCGGCACACAGCACCGCTTCGATCACCAGCCACTGACTGCCGAAGTCGCCGAGCGCGCCTTCCATGCGGATGGTGATGAGCCGCGAGAGCGCGTACATCCCCCAGAGCACGCCGAGGAAGCCCATGGCCTCGCGCCGATGCCGGCGCGCCAGCGTCAGCAGCACTACCAGGAGCGTGGCGCCCACCCCGCCGTATACGCCGCGGATGGAGCTGTAAGCATCGGTGGTGCCCAGATCGACCTGCACCAGGTCCATCACGGCCTGCGGGTCCATGAAGGCCATTGCGCTCACCGCACCCACGCCGAGCGCGGAGATGCCGACCAGCGACCAGGCCACTGCATCAAGGATTCGATTCGTTCTCATCGTTGTTCGTTTTGATGGGCGCAAACGTATCGGGGTGCCCTGCGGGGGGCGCTTGATGTGCATCAAGAACCGGCGGGGCCATCCGCTGCATCGGCCCTCCGATGGCGGGATGCACGGCCGGGTGCAGCGGCCTATTTTCGCGACCCGTTCCCCGCTCCATGTACCGTACCCACACCTGCGGCGAGCTCCGCCTCTCTGACGCCGGAACCACCGTGACCCTGGCCGGATGGGTCCAGCGCGCCCGCGACCTGGGCGGCATGACCTTCGTGGACCTGCGCGACCGCTTCGGCATCACCCAGCTCGGCTTCAACATGGAGCGCGACAAAGGGCTGTGTGAGCAGGCCCGCCAGCTGGGCCGCGAGTTCGTGGTGCAGGCCACCGGCACTGTGCGCGAGCGCGAGAGCAAGAATGCCAACATCCCCACCGGCGAGATCGAGCTCATCGTCACCGAACTGAAGGTGCTCAACGCCGCCAAAACGCCGCCGTTCACCATCGAGGAGGAAACCGACGGCGGCGATGAGCTGCGGATGAAGTACCGCTACCTCGACCTGCGCCGCGCCAGCGTGCGCCGCAACTTCGAACTACGCCACCGCATGGCCATCGAGGTGCGCAACTACCTCAGCGCACAGCACTTCCTGGAGGTGGAGACCCCCGTGCTGATCAAGAGCACGCCCGAAGGAGCCCGCGATTTCGTGGTGCCCAGCCGCATGCACCAAGGCGAGTTCTACGCGCTGCCGCAGAGCCCGCAGACCTTCAAGCAGCTGCTGATGGTGGCCGGCTTTGACCGCTACTTCCAGATCGTGAAGTGCTTCCGCGACGAGGACCTGCGCCAGGACCGGCAGCCTGAGTTCACGCAGATCGACTGCGAGATGGCCTTCGTGGAACAGGAAGACATCCTGAACACCTTCGAGGGCATGGCCAAGCACCTGTTCAAGGCCATCCACGGGGTCGAGTTCAACGCGCCCTTCCCTCGCATGAGCTTCGATGAGGCGATGCGGAGCTACGGCTGCGACAAGCCCGACCTGCGCTTCGGGATGAAGTTCCACGAGCTGAACGACCTCGTGCAGGGCAAGGGCTTCAAGGTGTTCGACGAGGCCGAGCTGGTGGTGGGCATAAACGCCGAGGGCTGCGCGGGCTGGAGCCGCAAACAGACCGACGCGCTCATCGACTTCGTGAAGCGCCCGCAGGTCGGCGCCACGGGCATCGTATTCGTGAAGTGGACCGAAGAGGGCCTGAAGAGCACGGTGGACAAGTTCTACACGCCCGAGCACCTGCAGCGCTGGGCGGAGTGCTTCGGCATGCAACAGGGCGATCTGCTGTGCATCATGGCCGGCAAGTTGGACAAGACCCGCAAGCAACTGAACGAGCTGCGCCTGCACCTCGGCGACCTGCTGAAGCTCCGCGACCCCAAGGTCTTCAAGCCGCTGTGGGTGGTCGATTTCCCCTTGCTGGAGCAGGACGAAGGGACGGGCCGCTGGCACGCCATGCACCACCCCTTCACGGCGCCGAAGCCCGAGGACGCGCAGAAGCTCTTCGACCAGCAGGACCTCGGCAGCGTGCGCGCCAACGCCTACGACCTGGTGATCAACGGCACCGAGATCGGCGGTGGCAGCATCCGCATCCACGACCGCGCCATGCAGGAGGCCATGTTCCGCGTGCTGGGCTTCACCGATGAGGACGCCCGCTACAAGTTCGGCTTCCTGATGGACGCCTTCGAGTACGGCGCTCCTCCGCACGGCGGCGCGGCCTTCGGCTTCGACCGCTGGGTGAGCCTCTTCGGCCACCGCACGGACATCCGGGAGTTCATCGCCTTTCCGAAGAACAATGCGGGCAGGGATGTGATGATCGACGCGCCGAGCCGGATCGATGACGAGCAGCTCACGGAGCTGGGCATCCACCTGAAAGCCTGAACTTCGGTCACCATGACAGGGACCGACGAGCACTTCCTGCGTGAGGCCATCGCCCTGGCCCGAGCCGGCATGGACCGCAACGACGGCGGTCCCTTCGGCTGCGTGATCGTGAAGGACGGCGTCATCATCGGCCGGGGCAACAATCGGGTGACCAGCAGCAACGACCCCACGGCGCACGCCGAGGTGTTGGCCATCCGCGAAGCATGCCGGGCGCTTGGCTCCTTCCAGCTCGAAGGCTGCACGCTCTACACCAGCTGCGAGCCCTGCCCCATGTGCCTGGGCGCCATCTACTGGGCCCGGCCGGACCGCGTGGTGTACGCAGGCACCCGTGCGGATGCCGCCGATGCGGGCTTCGATGACCAGCTGATCTACGACGAGCTGCCGCTGCCGCCCGGAGATCGGCGCCTGCCGATGCTGACGATGCTGCGCGAGGAGGCGCTTCCGGTCTTTGAAGCGTGGAAGGCGAAGCCGGACAAGACCGCTTATTGAGATGCTCCCGGAACAGGAAGTCCGTTCGCTGCGCATCCTGCACATGGCCCTGATCACGGGATGCGCGCTCTTCCTTGCGGTCGCCTCGCAGTTCGCTGCGCGCGCACCCGGCATGGAAGGGCTGGCGACCGCCTTCCTCGCGGTCGGTGCGGTGTCCATGGGCCTGATCGTCCTTTCCTTCCTCCTCTTCAGGCGGCGCATGCGAATGGGCATCGACCCCTCCCTCCCCGAGGGCTCCTCCGCGCTCCGCACAGCCCTGATCCTCCATTGGGCACTGATTGAAGCCCCCTGCATGCTGAACACCGTGCTCTACCTGCTCACGGACTCCTTTGCCCACGCCGTGCTCGCCGCCTCCGGACTCTTCGTCCTAGTTGGACGGGCACCGACCGAAACCCGCTTCCTGCGCTGGACGATGCCGACCGGCTGATCCATGGCGACCCTGCGGAAGCGCCCTCGATCCTGACAAGGCAAGGTGGAACTACTCCTGATCATCCTGCTCATTGCCGTGGCATATGCGCTGCTGCGCGATGAAAAGAAGGGCAGCCGTGCGCTGCGCACCGTGCTTTCCCCGGGCCACAGGGCCATCCTGGCCAGGTACGCCATTCAGTACCAGCGCCTCGACGCAGCCGGCAGGGAGCGCATGGAGCGCATCACCGCCTCCTTCCTCCAGGAGAAGGACTGGATCGGCGCGGGGATCAAGGTGGAGGAGGAGATGAAGGTGATGATCAGCGCATGCGCCGCGCAGCTGCTCATGGGCTACCCGGACCTGGTGCTCGCGCACTTCGAGCGGATCGTGGTCTACCCTGACACCTACCGCTCACCCAAGACCGGGCGCATGCACCAGGGCGAGGTGCGCCCGCGGCCGGGCATCATCATCATCAGCTGGGAGGATTTCGTCCACGGCTATGCGCACAGCCGCGATGCGCACAACGTAGGCCTCCACGAGTTGGCCCATGCCCTCTGGTTCGAGAATGCCATCGAGAACGACGAGCACCGGTTCCTCGACGGTGCGGCACTGGTCCATTGGCAACGCCAGGCTTCGGAGCATGTGGCGCGGATCAAGCGAGGCGAGCCCCACTACTTCCGCGACTACGCCGGCACCAACCAAGCGGAGTTCTTCGCCGTGGCGGTGGAGTACTTCTTCGAACAGCCGAAGGACTTCCGCACTGCCGAGCCCGGGCTGTACGCCACCCTCTCGCAGCTGCTGAAGCAGGACCCGGCGTCGGTGGGCTAGCCTGCCCGGCCGGGCAAGGCCCCCTTTCCTGATGGCCCGACTCCGCACCGGATGAGGGGCCAGGGCTTCCTGCATCGCGCGCATTCCCCGCCCGCGGGCCCGTGCGGGACAGGCTTCCCGCACCGGTCGGCCCTGCGGAAATGACGAAGCCCCGCTCGCGCGGGGCTTCGTACTCTCGGAGTTGGCCGACCAGGGCTCGAACCTGGACTCTTCTGAACCAAAATCAGACGTGTTGCCAGTTACACCATCGGCCATCGCTGGTGCCGCTGCCCACCTTGCGGCGGGCTTTGGCCGGTTGCGAGGGGGATGCCCCGCCCCCGGCCAAAAGCGCGGCGAAATTAACAAGATCCAACACACCATGGCCAGGCCCCCGGAATCACTTTGATACTTTCGCCACTTTCCGAGACGCCCGCTCCATGGACTACAAGAAGCTGAACATCATCACCGGCTGGGTGGTGTTCCTGGTCGCCGCCTGGACCTACATCTCCACCATCGAGCCCACGGCCAGCTTCTGGGATTGCGGGGAGTTCATCGCCACGGCGTACAAGCTGGAGGTGGGCCATCCGCCCGGCGCCCCGCTGTTCATGATCCTGGGCCGGGTGGCCAGCGCCTTCGTGAGCCCGGAGAACGTGCCGGTGGCCATGAACATCCTGAGCGCCCTGGCCAGCGCCTTCACCATCCTCTTCCTCTTCTGGAGCATCACCCACATGGCCCACAAGCTGGCCACGCGCGACGGCCGGGCGCTCACCAGCGGAGCAGTGGCGGCCATCCTGGGCAGCGGCATCGTGGGGGCGCTGGCCTACACCTGGAGCGACAGCTTCTGGTTCAGTGCCGTGGAGGGCGAGGTATACGCCCTTTCCAGCTTCTTCACCGCCATCGTGTTCTGGGCCATCCTCAAGTGGGAGAGCGTGGCCGATGAGGCCCACAACATCCGCTGGCTCATCCTCATCGCCTACCTCATGGGGCTGAGCATCGGCGTGCACCTGCTCAACCTGCTCTGCATCCCGGCAATCGCTTTCGTCTACTACTTCAAGCGCTACCCGGTCAGCACCAAGGGCGTGGCCGTCACCTTCGTGGTCTCCGCTGTCATCCTGGGGGCCATCCAGGCCGTCATCATCCCGGGCATCGTGCAGGTGGCCGGCAAGTTCGAGCTGCTCTTCGTCAACGACTTCGGGCTGCCGTTCAACTCCGGCGTGCTGTTCTACGCCCTGCTGATCATCACGCTGCTGGTGATGGGCATCCGCTGGACCCAGCAGCGCGGGCTCGTGCTCTGGAACACGGTGATCCTGGGCGTGAGCGTGATCCTGGTGGGCTACAGCACCTATGCCATGATCGTGGTGCGCAGCGTGGCCAACCCGCCCATCGACGAGAACAACCCGGAGAACGTCTTCAACCTGCTGAGCTACCTGAACCGCGAACAATACGGCGACCGGCCCCTGCTGATCGGCCAGTTCTGGGACAGCCCCTATGCCAATGAGCGCAAGGACGGCACGCCGGTGCACACCGCCACCTATCTCGTGCAGAAGGGCGGCCGCACGGTGCAGCGGTTCTACGACCGTTGGAGCGCCAACCACTTCGCGGAGCTCAATCCAGGCCACGAGGTGAAGCACGAGTACATCGTGACGGACCCGCGGAAGGGGACGGAGATCGTCTACGACCCGCAGTTCACCATGCTCTTCCCGCGCATGTACAGCAGCCAGGCCAGCCATGTGCAGGCCTACAAGAGCTGGAGCGAGTTCAAGGGCGTGCCCATGCGCGGCACCGACCGGCAGGGCAAGCCCACGCGCATCTACAAGCCCACGCAGGCGGAGAACTTCCGCTTCTTCATGGCCTACCAGCTCGATTGGATGTACTGGCGCTACTTCATGTGGAACTTCGCCGGGCGCCAGAACGATGTGCAGGGCAGCGGCAACATCATGGACGGCAACTGGCTCACGGGCATCAAGGCCATCGATGCCGAGCGCCTCGGCAACCAGGACACCCTGCCCAGCAGCATGACCCGCAACAAGGGCTTCAACCGCTACTACCTGCTGCCGCTCATCCTTGGCCTCATCGGCTTCGTATACCAGCTGCTTCGGCACGGGCGAGACTGGAGCGTGGTGATGCTGCTCTTCTTCTTCACGGGCGTGGCCATCGTCATCTACCTCAACCAGACGCCCTACCAGCCACGCGAGCGCGACTACGCCTACGTCGGCTCGTTCTATGCCTTCGCCATCTGGATCGGCCTGGGGGTCTTCGCCCTCTATGAGGCGGCGCGTTCCATCTCCGTGCGCGACCTCGGGGTCGTCGCCGCCAGTGCGCTCGGCCTCGGGGCCTTGAAGTACCTGGTGGAGGGCCTCGCGTCCGATGGGCATGCGGTGTCCTACATCCTCTTCTTCATGGCCCTTGTAGGCGTCGGCGCGGTTGCATGCTTCGTCCTGCTCGGGAAGGCGCTGCGCGCGGACCTTGCCCACGGTGTGCTGGCCACGCTGGTGGGGCTGGCCGTGCCGGCCGTGATGGTGGCCGACGGCTGGGACGACCATGACCGCAGCAACCGGACCCCTGCGCGCGACCTGGCGAGCGACTACCTGGAAAGCTGCGCGCCTAATGCCATCCTCTTCACCAATGGCGATAACGACACCTTCCCGCTGTGGTACGCCCAGGAGGTGGAGGGTATCCGCACCGACGTGCGCGTGGTGAACCTCAGCCTGCTCAACACCGACTGGTACATCGACCAGATGCGGCGGAAGGCCTACGAGAGCGACCCCGTCCCGTTCACGATACCGCCGGACAAGTACAGGCAAGGGACGCGCGATGCCGTCTACCTGGTGCCGCGCGATGAGAAGAGCCCGAACGTGATGGACCTGCGCAAGGCCATCGCCTATGCCATCGACGACCGGAACCTGCAGCGCTCCGGCAACGACCGCTTCGCCTACATCCCCGCCGATGCCTTCTCCATACCGGTGAACCGCGCGCAGGTGCTGGCCAACGACGTGGTTCCGCCCAAGGACACCGCACGGATCGAGGATGCCATCACCTGGCGCGTGGGCCGGTCGGCCGTGATGAAGAACCACTTCCTCGTGCTCGACCTCCTCGCGAACAACGACTGGTCGCGGCCCATCTACTTCGCGGTCACCACGGGGCCCGACAGCTACATCGGCTTGCAGGACCACTTCCAGCTGGAGGGCCTCACGTACCGCGTGGTGCCCGTGTACACGCCGAGCGACCCGCGGACCGGCAGCCTCGGCTCCGTGGCGACCGACCGCATGTTCGAAACGGTGACCACCAAGTTCCGCTGGGGGAACATGGAAACCGAGGAGGACATCTACCTGGACGAGAACATCCTGCGGATGACCACCAACCTGCGGCTTCAGCTCAGTGCGCTCGCCGAGGCCCTCATCGCCGAAGGGCGCAAAGAGGAGGCCCGCACCATCCTGGACCTGAGCCTCGAGAAGATGCCCGACCGCAACGTGCCCTTCGACCGTGTGCTCCTGCCCACTGTGGAAGCCTATTACGCCATCGGTGACAGCGCCAAAGGCAATGCGCTCGCCGAACGGCTCTTCACAATCATGGAGGAGAACCTCGCCTGGTACACGAGCCTGGAGCCCCGCTTTGCGGCCCCGCTGGCCAAGGAGACGGAGATCACGCATGCGGTCATGGGCCGCCTGGCCTCCGTGGCGAGCGCAGCGGACAGCGCTTTCGGCGGAGGGCTGGAAGCCCGCTTCCAGGCAGCCGACCAGCTCTATCGCATGAGCAAGGCCAACGGCCGCCAACCGCGCATGAGCCGGGCCCGCTTCTGATTGCGCAGCGGGCCATGGTGCCGGCACGCGTTCCGCCTCCGCTGCGCTGGCTCCTGCCCGGGGCCATGTGGCGGATGCGCACCGAGGAGCGCGTGCTCTTCCTCACCTTCGATGACGGCCCCCTGCCGGGCCTCACACCCTGGGTTCTGGACACGTTGCGCGCGCATGGTGCCAAGGCCACCTTCTTCATGCTGGGGCGGAACGCCTCTGCGCATCCAGGCATCGTGCAGCAAGTCCGGGATGAGGGGCACGGCATCGGCAATCACACCTGGAGCCACCCCGATGGATGGCGCACAACCACGGATGCTTACCTCGCCGATGTGGAGCGTGCCCGTGCCTGCACCGGGTCCAGCCTGTTCCGGCCACCATACGGACGGATCGGTGCGCGTCAGTTCAAGGCGCTCCGTTCGCGCTACCAAGTGGTGATGTGGGATGTGCTCAGCGCCGACTACGACTCCCGGCTCAGCCCCGGGCGCTGCCTGCACCGGGTGACCGCTGCCGCGCGCCCGGGATCGATCATCGTCTTCCACGACAGCCTGAAGGCCGAGCGCCTGCTCCGCGCCA
>DDRC01000163.1:11964-15450 GCA_002342985.1 Flavobacteriales bacterium UBA2426 | reverse complement strand
CGGAGCGCCTGCTCCGCGCCACCCTGCCGGCCGCGCTCGACCGGCTGTCCGGCATGGGCTACCGCTTCCTGCGCCTGCCGGAACCCGGCCCTACGGCGCTACCGAAGTGACCGTGTATTCCACGCGCCGGTTCACGGCATGCTCCTCCTCCGTGCATTGCACGCCGGGGGCGCAGTGGTTCAGCAGCCGCGAGGCGCCGAAGCCGCGCGCCTTCACGCGGTCCTTGGCGATGCCCTTGCCGGTGAGGTAGGCGGCAATGGCGTCCGCCCGCACCTGGCTCAGGGCCTGCTCCTCCTGCAGGTCGCCGCGCGCATCGGCGTGGACGCCCACCTCGATCGCCACACCCGGATTCACGCCCAAGCGTTCCGCCAGCGCATCGAGCTCGCCCTTGGCCGCGGGATCGAGCTGCGCGCTGCGATCACGCCACCGGATGTGCCGGAAGGCGATGGGCTGGCCGACGACGACCTCCTCCAGCTCAAGGTCACGGGCCTGGCCAAGGTCGATGATACCGTGCCGCATGCCGATGGTGGAGATCGGAATGCTGAGGCTGAAGTAGCCGGTCTTCTCGATGAGCACCTCGAAGTCCTCGTTGGTCTGCAGGCGCATGGACACGTCCCCGCCCTCGCCGGTGGTGCGGCAATCGGAGCTGAAGCTGCTTAGGTTCACTGCGCACACCTTGGCTCCGGCCACGAACCCGGGCCGCCCCTTGATGCGCACCGCGCCGCGGAGCCACACCCCGGCATCGCTCACCAGGTGGATGTCGCGCGATGCGATGAGCTCCCGTTCGATGCGCTCGGTGCTCAGGTGCTGCTCCCCTTCGAAACGGCCCTTCATGCGCGCGGTGATGCGGTAGGTGCGTCCCTGCCGCACGCTGAAGGTGTACTCCCCCTTCGCATCGGTGGTGGTCGTCGCCACCAGGCCGCCATCCAGCTCGTAGAGGCTCACCTCGGCATCGCTCACGGGCATCTCCAGCTCATCGTCGATCACCCGCCCGGTGCACAGGTAGCGCTCCTCCAGCGGAGCGAGCATCTCAAAGGCGTAGATGTCGTCGTCACCGGCGCCGCCCGGGCGATTGCTGGTGAAGAAGCCGCGCTTGCCGGCCGCATCGATGATGAAGGCGAAATCATCTCGGGGCCCATTCACGGGAGCGCCCAGATTGAGTGCGCCGACGAAACCGCCATCGGTGCCTGCGGTTGCGCGCAGGATGTCCAGTCCGCCGAGCCCCGGGTGGCCGTTGCTGGCGAAATACAGGCTGCCGTCGGCGGCCACGAAGGGGAAGACCTCGTTGAACGGCGTGTTTATGGCGGGGCCCAGGTTGCGGGGCTCGCTCCATTGCCCGTCGACCAGGTCGCAGGCATAGAGGTCGGTGCCACCCTGCCCGCCGGGCATGTCGCTTGCGAAATAGAGCCGCTTCCCGTCGGGCGAGAGCGCGGGGTGCCCGATGGACACCTCGCTGTTGTTGTAGAGGAACTGCTCCTCCGCCCCGTACCCCGTGCCCGTTCGGCGTGCCTGGAAGATGGCCAGCCTACTGATGCCCCGCTGGCTGCGGCGCGTGCGGCCTTTGAAGTAGTTGTTGCGCGTGAACCAGATGACATCGCCGCCGGTGCTGGCCGTGGCGGGCCCCTCATGGTAGCGCGTGTTCACCGTTCCGGCCAGGGGCGCCACATTCGCCAGGTCGCCGGTCGGGGTCACATCGGCGGTGAAGAGGTCAAGGAAGGGCTGCGCGTTCCATGCCGCACGGCGCTCGATGATGCCAGTGCCCTGGCGCGATGAGCTGAAGACCACCCGGCCCTCCCCCAGCCATGCGGCGGCGAGGTCGGGGCCCGCGGTGTTGATGGCCGCGCGCCTCACATTGAAGCGGTCCTGATCCATCATGAGCTTCCGGGCGAAAAGCGCGATGTTGCTCCGCAGCTCACTCCCTTCGGGCCGCACAAGCGCCAGGTAGCGGTCCATCCATTGCTCGGCCTCCTCGTAGCGGCCATTGGCCTTCAAGGCCTCCGCGTACCGGTACAGGTCGATGGGCTCACGGTTTAGGAACTTCACCACCACGGCGTACCAGCGCTCCGCCTCCACCATGTCGCCCAGCCGCATGCTGCAATCCGCCAAGCGCTTGGTGACATGCTCGTTGACGGCACCGAGCTCAGCGGCCGTGCGGTAGAGCTCGGCGGCACGGGCATAGGCCATCTGCTGGTAGTGGCGGTCGGCCTCGCGGATGAAGGGATCCGCATTGCCCTGCCCGCGCACGGCGGCGGTGATCAGCAACAGCAGGAGCAGGGAGGCGATGCGGGCAACCATGGCTAGAAGTAGCGCGGCGATACCGTCCGCCCGGTGAAGAAGCGCAGGTCGTAGTTAAGCATCACCTCGTGCGTGCCGCCGTTGTACGCCCCGATGCTGGTGGTGGTGAGGTCGAAGGCATAGCCGATCCGGAACTGATCATTGACCTGGTACTGCCCGAGGAGGCCGAAGCTGTTGCCCACGCGGTACATGCCTCCGAGCCAGATGCGGTCGCGGAAGAGGAAGTTCGCGTTGAGGTCGATGGAGAGCGGCGCGCCATTCACCATGCGCACCATCACCGAAGGCCGGAAACGGGTGCTGCGATCGATATCGATCACATAGCCGCCGACAAGGAAGTAGTGCCGGCGCTCCGCTGCCGTGACGATGCCCGCGGCCTGCACCGCATCGATGTCGTTCTCGAGGAGCTTGGGCGCGCTGAGTCCAGCATAGAAGCGCGGCCCGTGCCAGTAGAGACCGAAGCCGAAATTGGGCAGGGCCTTGCCCGCGATGCTGACATTCGCCTGGTCGGGGTCCACGGAACTGAGCGATGCCAGATCGGCCTGGTACAGGTTGGCGCCCCCCTTGAGCCCGAAGGCCAGGCGCGACGACTTGCCGGTGCGGATGCGGTAGGCGAAATCGACATAGCCGCCCGTCTGCCGCGTTGGGCCCACCTTGTCGTTCAGCAGGGAAAGCCCCATGGCCATGCTGCGGGCCGGCAGGGGTGTATGCGCCAGCACCGTCTGGGTGGCGGGCGCTCCGGTGAAGCCGACCCATTGATGGCGGCTCAGCGCCATGACGGTGAAGATGTCGGCGCTGCCCGCATAGCCCGGGTTCACCGCCAGCGTATTGAACATGTACTGGCTGTACAGCGGATCCTGCTGCGCGCGTGCCTGGAGCAGGGCGGCCGTGGCGAAGCCAAGGAGGAGCGTGCGCGCGGCGTTCATCGGTTGAGGTAGATGAATCCGGTGATGGCCTCCCTGCCGGCGCCCAGTTCCAGCACGTAGAAATACGTGCCGGCCGGAGCGGTTCCGTAGGACGAGGTGCCGTCCCACACCACGTTGCGGTTGTCGTAGCCGCTCGCTTCGTACATCTTCCCGCCCCATCGGTTGAAGATCACGAGCGTGTTGGCGGGGTAGCCTTCGATCCCAGGGATGAGCAGCCGCTCGTTCACCCCATCGCCGTTGGGCGAGAAGCTTTCCGGCACGAAGACCG
>DDRC01000163.1:11231-11669 GCA_002342985.1 Flavobacteriales bacterium UBA2426 | reverse complement strand
GCGCCCGGCAGGCCGCTGACCACGTAGGTCGCCGGATCGCCGGAGGCGATCACGAAGCTCACCGTGTAGGTACGGTCGCGCTCGATGCACGTCCGCACAGGCTCCGACACCTCCACGCCGACCACCACGTTCACCTTCACCAGGGCCGTGGCGTCACTGCAGCCCGGCACGGAGACGGTGTAGCGGTAGTAGTACTCGCCTGCCGGGATGGCGGTGGTGTTGAGGAACCCGCCCGTGAGGCCGCCGGTGCCATTGAGGTCCTCCCAGGAGCCGCCCGCCTGCGGAGCACCCTGCAGCCCCGCGAAGAGATCCAGCGTCTCCACGGTGTCGCACACCAGCAGTTCACCGTTGCTGCCGGGTTCGGGCGGAGCATTCACGGTGATGGTCACCGCCGCCGTGGCATCGGCGCACGGAGCGGTGCCCGCAACGGTATAGGTG
>DDRC01000163.1:0-11044 GCA_002342985.1 Flavobacteriales bacterium UBA2426 | reverse complement strand
GGGTGAGGCTCGTGCCCGTGCCCGCCACCGGGAACGGAGCCGCCGTCACGAGCACAACTGCGGAAACGGTTCCGCAGCCGGCGTCCTCGATCGTGTACACGAAGGGCGATGCGCCGCCGATTGGCAACAGGCCGACGTTCAACACCCCGCCTGCCCCGAGGGCGCCGGTACCGGTTGGGTCGGTCCAAGTGCCTCCGGGAAGGGGCGACCCACCCAGCGCATTGAACAGGTCGTAGGCTCCCAAATTGCCGCAAAGCACCAGCGTGCTATCCGTTCCAGCGCTGCTGCCCACGCCCACCTGAACCGTCACGTTGGCGGAGGAGCTCTGGCAGGGCGCAAGGCCGGTGACCGTGTAGGTGAACCCCCAGCTGCCGTTGCCGGCTGCGGATGGGTTGAACAGGCTGCCCGCGAGCGCGCCGGATCCATTGTTGTCCGTCCATGTGCCGCCGCCCTGCGCACTGGGGCCGAGTGCAGCGAAGAGGTCCACCTCCGTCTGCGTCTGGCAGGCCTGTATCGTCGCGCTCTGACCGGCGTTGGTTGCCGGGTTCACGGCGATGGTGACCTCGGCGCTGTCGTTCGGGCAGGGCGCAGTTCCCGTCAGCCGGTAGCGGTACACGCCGGGGGAATGGACGGCCGGATTGAACTGATTGCCGTGTGGGGTGCCGCCGGCGGTGACATTGATCCAGGAGCCGCCGGTCTGGGGCACGCATCCGAGCAGTGTAAGGAGCGGAACGGACGATCCATTGGAGCACAATGTTGCAGAGGCATCGCAGCCGGCGTCCGGGGCCTGCGGCTCGGTCACCGTCACGTTCGCGAAATCGTCGGCGCACGGTGGTATACCAAGGACACGATAGCGATAAGTGCCTGGCGCATCCACGGCGGGGTTATAGGTGCCCGAGTGCGGGGTGGGCGTGCCGCCGCCCTGCGGCGTGAAGGTCCACGTGCCACCGGACTGGGCGCTGGCCCCCAAGAGCGTGAAGAGCACCACGGGCGAATCGATGGAGCAGATGGCGATACCCGTGTCATTGCCCGCGTTCGGCGGCTGAGTCACCGCAGCCGTCACGGTCGCGGTATCCGCGGGGCATACGCCGCTCCCGCTCACCACGTAGTAGTAGGCACCGCTGCCGAAGGAGGGTAGGAATACGCCGTTGACCACAGGCTGCCAATTCTGATTGAACCACGTGCCGCCAGCGTCCGGATCGCCGGAGAGCGCTGTGCCCAAGTTGATCGGCGGTGAATTCGCACAGACGGAGAGAGGGCCGCCGTTGCCGGCGAAGGGGCCGCTGATCACCTCCACCGTCACGCGGGCGGTATCCCCATCGCATTGCGGCAGCGAGGGCAGCACGTAATCGAAGCGCCATGTGGTGCCCGCTGGAACCGCCGCGGTGTTGAATAGACCAGCCGCATTGAAGCCCGGGGCATTGTCCTGGTTCTGCCAGGCCCCTCCGGGCTGGGGCGCTCCACCCAAGGCATCGAACAGGTCGAGCAGGTCGCCCCGACAGGCCTGCAGCGCGATGTCATCCCCGGCATCGAGCGCGCCCACGATGATCAGGCTTACCGATGCGCTCGTTACGGGGCAAGGCCCATCGGCCGCATGCAGGTAGGTGAAGCCGCAGCCCTGCCCATCCACCAGCGCGCTTGCGTCATAGACCCCATTGGTGATGGCGCCCAGGCCGCAACCGTTGATCCATGCGCCACCGGGCGTCACCGTGCCGCCAAGGCCGCTCACCAGCGCGATGGCGGACGCCCCTTCGCACGCAGTAATGGAACCATCCGTGCCGGCAAGGGCTTGCTGCGTGATCGTGATGGAGACGGAAGCGCTGGCATCCGGGCAGGGAGCGATTCCGGCCACAGTGTAGGTGTAGATGCCCTGAGGGTCGCTCTCCGGGTTGATGAAGGGCGGAACCTCCGTATTGCCGAAGGTCCAAGTGCCGTTCGCATCAGGCGTGCCCGCCAGCAGGCCGATCAAGGAGGTGAGCCCCTGGCTGCTGCAAAGCGCGCCGATGGTGGCGATGCCCGGTTCGGGCGCCACGCTCTCGAACACCGTCACCGTGGCGCTATCGCTGGCGCAGGGCCCCTGGCCGAGCACCTTGTACTTATACGGGCCGGGGTCGGAGGTGCCGGGGATGTAGGTGCCGCTCACCACGCCACCCGATGGGTCGTACCATGCGCCGCCGGGATCCGGTGTACCGAGGAGAAGGTCGAAGAGCTGGAACTGGGGCGCATTGCTGCACACTTGAACCTGTCCGTTCCCGCCCGCATCCACGGCATCGAACAGCAGCACGGTCACATAGGCCGAGTCGGGGCCGCAGCCGGCATTCCCCGCCAGTCGGTACTTGTACGAACCGCTGCCATCGGTCATCGGATTGAAGATGCCCGTGTGCGGCGCGCCCTGCGGGTTGAACCACAACCCTCCCGGCTCCGCCCCGCAGCCGAGGCTGGCGAAGAGGATGAAGGGCTGCGCATCGCTGCAGACCTGCACCAGTCCATCGCATCCCGCATTCGGCTCATCGAAGAGCTGCACGCTCACGATGGCTGAATCGGCGGCGCAGGGGCCGTTCGCGGCATGTCGGTACACATAGCTCCCCGCAGCGGCGATACTGGGCTGGATGGTGCCCGAGTGCGGCGTGACACTGTTGTAGAACCAGCTGCCGCCCGCCTGCGCCGTAGGCCCCAGCAAGGGGAAGAGGGGTGCGGCGCCCGCCGTTCGGCAGAGCGACAGGCTGCTGTTCGCGCCGGCCTCCAGCCGCTGCGTCACATTCACGGTGAGGTCGGCGGTCGCACTCGGGCAGGCTCCGTTGCCCGGCACGGTGTAGCGATAGGTGCCAGGTGCCGTGGCCCCCGGCGTGAAGACCCCGTTCATGCCGGCGGTGGAAGGCAAGGGGCCCGACCAGGATCCGTTGGCCGCTGGCGCGCATCCCAAGAGGTCCGCCATGCCGAAGGCGGCATCGTTGCTGCATTTGAAGATTGATGCGCTGCAGCCCGCGTTCGAGGGATCGCTCACCTGTACGCTCACCGTGGCGCTAGCGCTGCCGCAGCCCGGCACGGTGACCGTGTAGGTGTAGACGCCTGCGGCGGAAACCCCCGGCACGAAGAGGCCGCTGAAGGGCGGATTGCCGGGTGCCGGGCCCACCCAGGTGCCGAAGGGGCTCGGCGCGCAGCCCAGGTAGTTGATCAACGGTACACCGGGGCTGCCGGGCAGTGCGCAGAAGGAGGCATTGCCGGGACAGCCCGCATTGGGCGAGGGCGTCTCGAACACGCTCACGATGGACGTGTCATTGGCGCAAGGCGGGTTTCCGGGCACGATGTAGCGGTAGTCGCCCTGCAGGCTCGTGCCGGGCGTGTAGGCCCCCGAGAGGTGCGGCGCCAGGTTGGGGTCGAGCCAGAAGCCCCCGAAATCCGGGTTGCACGTCAGCAGCGGGAAGAGCTGGAACTGGGGCGCCGTGCTGCAAGCTGTGAATCCGCTGTTGCAGCCGGCGTTGGCCCGGTTGGTCACGCTCACTGTGAGGAAGGAGGAAACGGGCTGGCATGGCGCCTGTCCCGTGACCCGGTACTCATACACCCCTTGCGCATCGAGCCCCGGCACGAACGTGGGGCCGTGCGGCACGCTGTTGAAGAACCACTGCCCCCCCGCATCGGGCGTGCCGTTCAGCGAGGCCGTCATATTGAAGGGTGCATCGCTGCTGCATTTCTGCACCGAGTTGGGAAGCCCGGCATCGGGCCCTTCCACCTCCGTCACCGTCACCGCAGCCCATACCGTGCTGCACGGCGCACCCTGGTTGAAGACATAGTAGAAGATGCCTGCGTTGTCGGTGGCGGGCGTGTAGGACCCGCTGAAGCTGGGTCCGGCAGGTGTATTCCTGCGCCACTGACCGCCCGGCTGCGGGCTGCAACCCAGGTAGGCGATCAGGCTCTGGGGCTGGCCCAGCGTACTGCAGAAGGTCACGGCTCCATCGCAGCCTGGGTTCGCCGCAGCGGTCACGTTCACGGTCACCGTGGCGGAATCCGCCGCGCAACTGAGCGCCCCGGTGAGCCGGTACCGGAATGCGTAGGTGCCCGGCGCGGACACCTGCGTGGCGTTGAAGGACTGCCCGGTGAGCGCGCCCGTGCCGCTGAGGTCGATCCATAGCCCACCGGGCTGAGGGGTGCCGCCCAGCCCGCTGAAGAGGTTCACCGCGCTGTTGCTGCTGCAAGCCGGAAGCGTGCCGCTGGTGCCCGCATCGAGCAGCGCGACGATCACCACCGTGGCATTCGACTCATCGGCAGCGCAGCCGCCGATTCCCGCAACCTCATACCGGAACGTGTACGTGCCAGGCTGCAGGGCTGCGGTGTTGAAGAAGCTGCCGGCGAGCTGCCCCGTGGGCGTGCCCTGTTCCGTCCATGTGCCGGTGAGGTCGAATGGTGCAGCGATCACGCTGAAGAGATCGACGCTCGGGGTGCCTTGGCAGATGGTGATGCTGCCGTCACCTCCTGCGTTCGGTGCCTGGTTGACCACCACGGTCACCATGGCGCTGGAATCCGCGCAGGGGGCGGTGCCCGCCACGGTATACACATAATCACCCGGGAGATCGGTGCCGGGCGTGAAGACGCCGGAGGGGATGCTCGATGGCCCGCTCCAGGTCCCTCCCGTCTGCGGCGTGCCGCCCAACTGGCCGAAGAGGTTTACCGGCGGCGCATTCGAGCAGCGCGTAACGGTCGCATCGGTGCCCGCATTGGGGCGCTGCGTCACGCTCACGGTCACCACCGCGGTGGCATTGAGGCAGGGGGTCAGGCCCTGAACGGTGTAAGTGTAGCCGCCCGCCGCGCTCTGGCCCGGTGTGAAGATGCCGCTGTGCGGGGTGCCGTTGGGGCGCGTCCACTGCCCGCCTGCATCGGGCGTGCCGCCCAGCACGCCGATCAGGGGAAATGCGGCATCCGTGCTGCACACCACGGTGGAGGAGTTGGTGCCCGCATTCGGCGCCTGGTTCACCACCACGGTCACCGTGGCGGAATCATTCGCGCACGGTGCCGTGCCCGGCACCACGTAGGTGTAAGTGCCGGCCGGCGTGATGCCGGGGGTGAAGGTGCCGCTCACCGGCTGGTTCGTTGCGTTGAGCCAGAAACCGGTGCCATTGGGGTTGCCACCCAGCGCCGTGAGCATATCGAAAGGCCCATTGGTGCTGCACACGGTGATGGTGCCGTTCGTGCCGGCATTCGGCGCGATCACGCGGTTCACCTGTACCACGGCGCTGAGCGGGCCGCAAGGCGTCGTGCCCGCCACGGTATAGGTGTAATTCCCGCCGGCTTGGGTGCCGGGGAGGTAGGTGCCGCTATGGGGCCCACCTCCCGGGGCGGTCCACGTTCCTCCCGGCTGCGGGCTTCCGCCCAGCAAGGCGAAGAGATTCACCGGGGCATCACCGCTGCAGACGGTGATGCTGCCATTGGTGCCGGGGTTCGGCGGAGCCACCACGCCAACAGTGACCGTGGCGATGGCGGGGGCGCAGGGCGCCAGACCGGTCACGGTGTAGGTGTAGACACCGGCGGGACTGGTGCCCGGGGTGAAGATGCCGGTGCTCGCCCCGCCGCCTGGCGCAGTCCAAGTGCCGGTCGTCCAAGGCGAACCGCCGAGCTCATCAATCAGGTCGAAATCGGCCGCGTTCGCGCACACGGTGCGGCTGCCATCGGTGCCGGCCTGCGGTGCGGGGTTCACCGTCACGTTCACGGTGGCGCTGGCGTTGGCGCACGGGGCGAGGCCGAGCACCGTGTAGGTGTAGGCGCCGGCGGGGTCGCTGGCGGGATTGAAGGTGCCGCTATGCGCACCCAGCGGCCCGGTCCAGGTACCGCCCGCCTGGGGCGATCCCCCGAGCAAGCCGAAGAGGCTGAAGGACGCATCGTTGGAGCAGACCGTGGTGCCTGCCCCAGTTCCGGCGTTTGGTGCCGTGTTCACGGCCACCGTCACCGTGGCGCTGCTGGGGGCGCAGGGCGGCAGGCCGGTTACCGTGTAGGTGTAGGCCCCGGTCGCACTTGTGCCCGGAATGAAAATGCCGGAATGCACGGCATTGCTGGGGTCGCGCCAAGTGCCCCCCACATTCGGGGTACCCCCCAAGGCGCTGAAAAGGTTGAAGCTGCCATCGGTGGTGCAGAGCGTGATGCTCCCGTTGGTCCCGGCATTCGGGCGCTGGCGCACGGTGATGGTGAGGGTGGCGCTGGCATTGGCGCAAGGGCCGGTACCGGCCACCGTGTAGGTATAGGCGCCGGCGGGGTCCACAGCGGGATTGAACTGATCGCCATGGGCGCCAAGCGGCCCCAACCAGGTTCCGCCCGCATCGGGCGACCCGAGCAGCTGACCGACCATGGAGAAGGGTGCATCATCGCTGCAGACCGTGATGCTGCGCGAGATGCCGGCATTGGGCGCCGGGGTCTGCAGCACGGTAACGGTGGAGATGGCGGCCGGGCAGGGCGGCAGACCGGGCACCGTGTAGGTGTACACACCGGGCGTGCTGGTGCCGGGCGTGTAGGTGCCGCTGACAGGAGCGCCGCCGGGGCCGGTCCATGCGCCGGTGAGCTGCGGGCTGCCGCCGAGGATGCCGATGAGCGCGAAGGGGGCGCCGTTGCTGCACACGCTGGTGGAGCCGCTGGTACCTGCATTGGCCGGGGGATTCACCGTCACGATCACCGTGGCAGAGGCGTTCGCGCAGGGCGGTGCGCCCATCACGGTGTAGGTGTAGGTGCCCGCAGGGTCCACTGCGGGATTGAAGGTGCCGCTGTGCGGTCCGTTGGGACCTGACCACGTGCCGCCGGCATCGGGGGTGCCGCCGAGGAAGTTGATGAGGGCAGCAGAGGCCCCGGTGGCGCAGAAGGTGGCAGTGCCGTTGGTGCCCGCGCTAGGTGCCAGAACCCGGGTCACCGTGACGGCAGCGCTGGCATCCGGACAGGGAGGCGCGCCTGCATGGGTATAGGTATAGGTACCCCCAGGGTCGATGGCCGGATTGAGTGTACCGCTGTGGGAAGCGCCCCCTGGTGCGGTCCAGGACCCACCGGGGTCGGGCAGGGCTCCCAACAGGCTGAAAAGGTCCAGCGTCGAGCCGCTGGAGCAGACTGTAGCGCTGCCTGCCGTCCCTGGCCAAGGGGTGGTCACGATCCGCGCCTGCCAGCCGGCGGCCGTTCCGCTGCCATCGCTCTGGAAACGGAAGGTCAGGCAACCGGTGGCGTCCGTGGCGGTGAAGGTCTGCCCGGCGAGCGAGGTGGTGCTGGTGCCGGTGGCCAGCAGCGTGCCGCCGGTGGTTGCTCCGTCAAACACCTCCAAACGGTCGCCAGGCGGCGGTCCGCCGGCCAGGTCCCACGTGATGAACCGTACCGCTGTGAATGGGCCTGCGCCCGGGCCGCCCGTGGGGCAGATGGTGATCGTGACATCGAGGTTGCTAGCGTAGTTGCCGCCCGCACCGCCCGAGTCATAGAAACTCGCCGAGCACGACTCGAACTGCTGGTCCTGGTCGGCGATGCAATCCTGGGCCTGGGCCATTCGGGGCACCAACGCAAGCGCGGCCAGCAGGAGGGCTGAAAAGGCCAGGGTAAATCTCGGCTGCATCACTCCCACGCGCAACGGGCCAAGCCCGAAAAGGGGCGGCAAGGTACTGAGATCGCCCCGGGGCAGGGCAAGGGAAATGCTCACGGCCGTAGGCATTATCGACGATAATGGTGATGCGGTCGACGAAATCCGAGGGTACCGGCACGCCGGGAGGCCGCACGGACCGCAGCCCGCTACGGTGCAGGCTGCGCGCCAGCCGCCGGGCGGCCCAGCGTGATGGCCAGGGTCACCTCGTGCGTGCCTGTGCTGTAATTGCGCAGGTTGCTGGTGATCACATCGTAGGAATAGCCGAACTGGAACTGCTGCTTGTGCCAGTACCCGATGGTGGCGCTCCACGCGTCGTTGGTGCGGTAGCCGGTGCCGAGCCAAACCGTGTTCCGGTAGCGCATGAGCAGGTTCACGTCCACCTTCATCGGCACCGGCGCAACGTACTTGACCATGAAGGACGGCTCCAGCCTGAAGTCCTCGCCCAAGGGCAGCCGATAGCCGCCCATCGCATAGTAGTGGCGCTCCATGCGGCTCAGCGTTCCCGTGTTCTCGTGCAGGAATACCACCTCGTTGTTCAGCAGCTGCGGCGCGGCGGCGCCCACCCACCAGTTGGGATGGTAGAGCAGGAAGGAGAAGGTGGCATCCGGCTTCAGTTCACCGCGCAGCTGGTCGTCCATGATGGGGTCGCCGGGGTCGCGGAACTGGATCTTGGATCCATCGATGAGGAATTGGAGCAGCCCGCCGGAGAGGGCCATGCCCAAACGGATGTCCTCCGTGAGCCGCAGGTGGTAGGCCCAGGAAAGCTGCACGCCGGTGCGCCGCGTGGGGCCCACGATGTCGGTGAAGAGGTAGCCGCCGAGGCCCATTTTGGCGCCCAGCGGCGAGGAGGCGCTGAGGGTGAAGGTGCGCGGCGCATCCTGCACCCCCACCCATTGGTAGCGGTGCCCGGTGCGCAGCTCGAAGAAAGGCCGGCTGCCAGCGACGGCCTGGTTGAAGATGTAATCGTTGAGCACGTACTGCGTGAGCTGCGGCAGCTGCTGGCCATGGCCCTGCAGCACGGCCATGCCCACCGCTGCGGAAAGGAGGAAGTGGCGAAGGGTCTTCATGGCATCAGCGGATCACGGTGAGCGGACCAGTGAAGGCGTCGGGGAAGCGCGGATCGTTGAGCTTCACCACGTAGTAGTAGGTGCCCACGGGCACGAAGCCGCCGTTGTAGCGCCCATCCCAAGGCGTCCTGTAGCCCACGCTGCGGAAGAGCAGCTCACCCCAGCGGTTGTACACCTCCACCTCGCTCTCCGGGAAGAGGTCGATGAAGTCGATCACCCAGGCATCGTTCCAGCCGTCGCCGTTGGGCGTGAATCCATTGGGGATGACCACCTCGGGCACTACGGTCACCAGCACCGAGTCGAGCGCCACGCAGCCATTCGGGGCGGTGACAAGCACGGTGAACCAGGTGGTCGACGGCGGGTCGGCCACGGGGTCGGGCACCGTGGCGCTGCTAAGCAGCGAATCGGGCGACCAGAGGAACACCGCTCCTTGCGGGCCGGTGGGCGAACCGCCCAAGGTGGCCGTGCCGCTGAGGAAGATGGTCTGGTCCGGGCCGGCGTCGGCGATGGGCAGGTCGAGGACGGTCACGGTCACCGCATCGCTGTCCGTGCATGGGCCGTCGGCCACGATCAGCGTGAAGGTGTAGGAGCCGTTGGCCAGGCCCGGGAGGGCGAGCACCGGATCGGTGCCGATGACGTCGCCCTGGTCATCGAGCCACTGATAGGTGAGGGCACCTGTGCTCTGCGATCCGTCCAGCGTGATGGCCACGCCGAAGCACTCGGTGAGGTCCGCCCCGGCATCCGCCACCACCGTGCTGAGCGCGGCCACCGTGACCTGCTGCGTGATGGTGCATCCGTTCGCATCCGTGACGGTGATCGAATAGTCACCCGGTGCGAGGCCGCTGATGTCCTCGTCGGTTGACGCGAAGCCGCCGGGACCCGACCATGCGGTTTCGTAGGCGGGTGTGCCACCGCCAATGGTCACGGCGACGGCGCCATCAGCGGCATCGGCGCAGCTGGCGTCGGTGACCTGGTCCACGTTGAGCGACAGCGGCGACGGCTCGTTGATGGCATAGGTGAAGGTGAATGAACAGCCCACATCGTCACCGATGATCACCTGCCAGGTGCCCGGGCACAGGCCGGTGGCGGAATCGTTGCCCTGGCCGTTCGGCGGCACCGGGCTCCAGTTGTAGGTGAAGTTGCCGATGCCGCCCGTCGGGCTGAGCACGATGCTGCCATCGCAGGCCGCATTGCACTGCACGTCGGTCACCGCGGCGTTGTCCGCGATGTCGGTGTAGGGCAGCACGGTGAACGTGTAGGTGGTGTCGCAGCCCAGCGCATCGGTGATGGTGACGCTGTTGTCACCGGCGCAGAGGCCCGTCACCTGTTCGGTGCCTTGTCCGGTGCCGGGCTCCGGCGACCAGGAGATGGTGAATGGCCCGGTGCCGCCGCTCGGCGCAATGGCGGCTGTTCCATCGCAGGGACCGAAACAGGTCTCGTTGGTCCAAGTGAGGTTGGCCTCGATCGCATCGCCCTGCGTGATGGTGAAGGGGGCGTTGATGGTGCAGCCATTGGCATCGGTCACCTCCAGGCTGTAGTCGCCCGCACACAGCGCACCGAGGTCCGGCACATCCTGCGCAACGATGCTCCCGGCCCCGTCGCGCCAGATGAGCGTGTAGGGCGCAGCGCCGCCGCTCACCACCGAGGTAGCGGTCCCTGTGCAATCGCCGAAGCAGATGTTGTCCGTGGTGGCCACCTGGACCTCGAGCAGCGGCGGATCCGTGATGGCGAAAGTGGCGGAGGTCGTGCATCCGTTGCCGTCGGTGACGGTCACCGTCCAGTCGCCCGCGCAGAGGCCGGTGATCGCCGGCAGCGTGGGGTCGCCCCCCGGCTCCGGCGACCAGCTGTATGCGTAGGGCTGAGTGCCGCCGCTGGCGTCTGCCGTGATGGCACCATCGCACGCGCCGTTGCAGGTGATGGGCACAATGGTGCCCGCCACGGCCAATGGTTGAGGCTCGGTGATGAGCACGTCCTGCGTGATGCTGCAGCCCGCCTGGTCCGTGATGGTGATGCTGTAGGCGCCGGCGCACAGGTCCGTCACCTGCGGCATGTCCTCACCGCCGGGGGCCCAGAGGAACACGTAGGGGGCCTGCCCGCCCGTGGGGCCTACCGTGGCCGATCCGTCGCAAAGGCCCGCGCAGGAGACGGCCGTGGTGCCGAGGTTGGGCACGATCGGGTCGGGCTCGGTAACGAAGGCCGTATCGATGGTGATGCAGCCCAGGCCATTCGTGACCTGCACCAGGTAGAGGCCTGCGCAGAGCCCGGTGGCGGTGCTGCCCGTCTGCCCGAGGTCGGTGCCCGATGCATCGAACCAGGCGATGGAGCACAGCGGCTCCGCACAGGTGAAGTCAACGCTCGCCGTACCGTCGCAATCACCGGGGCA
>DDRC01000145.1:2545-2756 GCA_002342985.1 Flavobacteriales bacterium UBA2426 | reverse complement strand
CTCGCCCACGCCCTTCACCGCGCCGAGACCGAAGCGGATCTCGCCCTTCCTGTTCACCGAGAAGGCCAGGCGGCTCTCGTTCACATCGGGGCCCAGCACCTTGATGCCCATGCGCCGGCACTCCTCCATGAAGAAGGTGACCTTGTCGATGCTGCTCTGGTTGTGCGTGAGCACGCTGGCCATGTACTCGGCCGGGTAGTTGGCCTTGAGC
>DDRC01000145.1:2131-2337 GCA_002342985.1 Flavobacteriales bacterium UBA2426 | reverse complement strand
GCGAAGGCCTCCCAGTCGGTCCAGATCTTCTCGCACACCTTGGCGTCGAAGCCGCGCTCGGCGGTGCCGGACATGAACTTGCCCTTCATCTTGTCCAGCGTGGCGCGGTCCTTCTTGCCCATGGCCTTGCGCAACACGTCCGCATCGCCTTTGCTGAAGCCGCCGAGCTTCTGCGCCAGCAGCATCACCTGCTCCTGGTACACGGT
>DDRC01000145.1:0-1868 GCA_002342985.1 Flavobacteriales bacterium UBA2426 | reverse complement strand
GGCCCGGCCGGTACAGCGCGTTCATGGCGATGAGGTCGCCGAACTGGTCGGCCTTCAGCTCGCGGAGGTACTTCTGCATGCCGGCGCTCTCGAACTGGAAGGTGCCGTTGGTCTCGGCGCGCTGGTAGAGGGCGTAGGTCTTCGGGTCGTCCAGCGGGATGCCGTCGATGTCGATCCGGATGCCGTGGTTCTGGTCGATCATCCGCAGCGCATCGCGGATGATGGTGAGGGTCTTCAGTCCCAGGAAGTCCATCTTGATCACGCCGGCGTCCTCCACCACCTTGCCGTCGTACTGGGTCACCAGCATGGGCGAGTCCTTGGTGGTGCACACGGGCAGGATCTCCTTCAGGTCCTTGGGGGCGATGATGATGCCGGCCGCATGGATGCCCACGCCGCGCACGCTGCCCTCGAGCTTCTCGGCCTCGCGCAGCACGTCGGCGGTGAGTTCGCCGCCCTCGAGGATTTCGCGCAGCTGCTTCACGTTGGCCAGGTCATCGGCGCCCAGGCCCTCTTTCTCCTTCAGGCTCTTCTCGCCCTCCAAGGGCGCCCGCAGAACGCGGCCCAACTCGATGCCGGGCTTCTCGGGCACCAGCTTGCTGAGTCGGTCGGCCTCGTTGAGCGGCAGGTCGAGCACGCGTGCCACATCGCGGATGCTCAGTTTGGCGGCCATGCTGCCGTAGGTGACGATCTGCGCCACCTGGTCCTTGCCGTACTTGTCAACCACGTAGTCGATTACGCGCTGGCGCCCTTCGTCGTCGAAGTCGGTGTCGATATCGGGCATGCTCTTGCGGTCCGGGTTCAGGAAGCGCTCGAACAGCAGGTCGTACTTGATGGGGTCGATGTTGGTGATGCCGATGCAATAGGCCACCGCGCTGCCCGCCGCGCTCCCACGCCCGGGGCCGATCAGCACGCCCATGTTCCGCCCCGCGTTGATGAAGTCCTGCACGATGAGGAAGTAGCCCGCGAAGCCCATCGTCTTGATGGTGAAGAGCTCGAAGTCGAGGCGCTCCTTGATCTTCGGGTCGAGGCTGTCGATGCCCCCCGTAAGCCCGCGCTCAGGTGAATGGTCAGTGGTGACTGGCGAATGGGAGGGCCCACCATTCGCCAGTGACCATTCGCCATTCACCTTCTCCCCACCCAGCCAACGTTTGATCGCCCCCTCATACGTCAGATGCCGCAAGTACTCATCCTGGTCGGCGAAGCCAGGGGGGATCTGGTAGTTGGGCAGCAGGATGTCCTGCTTCAGCTTCAGGGTCTCCACCTTGTCCACGATCAGCTGCGTGTTGTCCAGCGCCTCGGGCAGGTCGCTGAAGACACGCGCCATCTCGTCCTTCGTCTTGAAGAAGAACTCGTCGTTGGCGAAGGCGAAGCGGGTGCCCTTGGGCTTGCTTTCCTCGTCGTCGAAGTCCTTGGCGCTCGGGGTGCTCTGCTTCTCGCCGGTGTTGATGCACAGCAGGATGTCGTGCGCGTTGGCATCGTCGCGCTCCACGTAATGGCTGTCGTTGCTGGCGATGATGGGCACCTTGTACTTGGCGGCCCACTTCACCAGCACGGCGTTCACCTGGTCCTGCTCGGGGATGCCGTGGCGCTGCAGCTCGATGTAGTAGTCCTCGCCGAAGAGGTCGAGCCACCACTTGAACTCCTGCTCGCCGGCCTCCTCGCCCTTGCGTAGGATGGTGCGCGGAACGCTTCCGGCCAGGCAGCAGGTGGTGGCGATGAGCCCGGTGTGGTACTGCTGCACCAGTTCCTTGTCGATGCGCGGGTACTTGCTGTAGTAGCCCTCGATGAAGCCCAGGGAGCACAGCTTGCTGAGGTTGCGGTAGCCCTCGGCGTTCTTGGCCAGCAGCAGCTGGTGGTAGCGGCGGTCC
>DDRC01000139.1:3459-3660 GCA_002342985.1 Flavobacteriales bacterium UBA2426 | reverse complement strand
GCAGCCGGTCCACATTCTCCAGGAGCAGATGCGCCGGCTTACGCTCCTTCTCCTTAAGGATGCGGTGGATCTGCCACCACAGCACGCCCTTCTTCCCCACGAGCCCCTTGGCATTGCGCAGCGTGCTGGCCACCGAATAGTCCTGGCAGGGGAATCCGCCCACCAGCAGGTCGTGGTCGGGTATGGCGGCAGTGGGTACGG
>DDRC01000139.1:2914-3248 GCA_002342985.1 Flavobacteriales bacterium UBA2426 | reverse complement strand
GCCGAACCGTGCTGTGTAGACCTCCGATGCCCATTGCCGGCGCCTGCCCGGCTCGTGCTGATTGCTGAACACCACCCGGTAGCGGCCATGGGCGCCCGATGCCCGCTCCAGGCCGAGCCGGAATCCGCCTACACCGGCGAAGAGCTCGCACACGCGCACGACATCCTGCTCCCGGGTACGCTTGGCCATGGCGGGCCGAACCTAGCACCCGATCCACACGCGCAGACCCCGTCGGGGAGCCCCCGGATCAACGGCGCGGTGTTCAAGGGGGGCCGAAAACAGGATGGCCTCGTCCGGAGGGGCGAGGCCATTGAGCGGGAAACGGGATTCGAAC
>DDRC01000139.1:0-2752 GCA_002342985.1 Flavobacteriales bacterium UBA2426 | reverse complement strand
TACCAACTGAGCTACTCCCGCAAAGAGGCGCCTTTCAGCGCGGGGCGAAATTAGCATGGCGACAGTCATCCCACGCAGCCTGATCGTGCTGCGACCTTAACCTACATTTGAAGACGGGTTAACGCCCGCGAGGGCAGCGGGGAGGGACCTTTGTCCCCGTGATGCTTGGAACCATGGCCTCAACGACGACACAGAAGGTCCTCCTGGTGGACGATGAGCCCGATATCATCGAGCTGCTCAAGTACAATCTGGAGCGCGAAGGGTACGCCGTGTCCTCGGCCAGCAATGGCCGCGAGGCCCTGAAGGTGGCCAAGGCGGAGCGCCCCGACCTGATCGTGCTGGACATCATGATGCCGGGCATGGATGGCGTGGAAGTGTGCAACCAGCTCCGGCAGCAGCCCGAGTTCAAGAACACCGTGATCACCTTCCTCACGGCCCGCGGGGAGGACTATTCGCAGATCGCGGGCTTCGAGGCCGGTGCGGATGACTTCATCACCAAGCCGGTGCGCCCCAAGGTGTTCGTGAGCAAGGTGAAGGCTCTGCTGAAGCGTACGGGTGCCGACCGGCCAGAGGAGCAGGTGCTGGAGGCCAACGGCGTTCGAGTGGACCTGGAGAAGGTGACCGTGCAGGTCGGCGGACAGGAGATGCATCTGCCCAAGAAGGAATTCGAACTGCTCGTGCTGCTCATGAGCAAGCCGGGCAAGGTCTTCAAGCGGGATGAGATCTATGGGCAGATCTGGGGCAATGAGCTCTTCGTCGGCGACCGCACCATCGATGTGCACATCCGGAAGCTGCGCGAGAAGATCGGCGACGACCGGATCCGCACGGTGAAGGGCATCGGCTACACCTTCGAGGCCTGATCGGCGCGTCCGTCTATATTTGCCGCCCCTTGCAGCTACGGGGTGTAGCTCAGCCCGGTTAGAGCGCTACGTTCGGGACGTAGAGGCCGGTGGTTCGAATCCACTCACCCCGACCAGACCAAGCCCTGGCGACGAAGTCGCTGGGGCTTTTTCATGCGTGACCGAGCGGAGCTTGAGCGCGTAAGGGGATGGAAAAGCCCGACGATGCGCAGCAGCGTCAAGGGCTTGCGCATGAGGCCTCCCCCCCTTCTGGCATGGCCGCCTTCGGCCAACCCACACACCCCGACCGGCCAAGCGGGGCATGCATGGGCTTGGCGGACCTCATGGCGCCGCGGGGAGAGGTATCGCCCAGGCATCCGGTGGTCCAGCTGCAGGGTGAGCGCTATCCCCGAAGGCATCGGCGCGTTCACGGCCTTGGACACGCCGCTCAGCCCTTGAATGCCGCCTTTCCTCGAATGCGGCACAACCGCCGGCATCAGACAGGCATCCCCAGCCGCTCGGCAACCGTCTTATCATCGGAACCATGTCACGCTCCTATAAGATAGCGTTGATCCTCAAGAGCCGGAGCAGCCTCCCGGTTTACAAAGACCTGGCGAAGCTGAGCGACCGCGAGTTGGACGAGCAGGTGCATGCGCTGATCAGCCGCATGCGCCGGAACGAGAGCTCTGTCATCGCCCGAATGGTCCTGCGACAGCCCACATTCAGCCTCAACTGAGCGGTCCGGAGCCGATCGCCGCAGAACGCCTTCGCGAGCGCTTCTATATTTGGCGCCGGTCCGGTTCACATAGGACCCCCTCCATGAGCGACAACCACTTCGAAGGCCACTTCCCCGAGGAGGCCGAGCAGAACGAGATCGGCGGTCCGGTCCTGGTGGCCCTGATGGTCCTGGGCATGATTGTGCTCATGATCTGGGCCGCCAGCTAGTTCCGGCATCATCCCTGCATCGAACACCGGTTCGCTTGCGGTGTTCCACGGCAACTGCGCTAGCTTGAGCGCGTGCCACTGACGACTTTGCTGTCATTCACGGACCGAGGGATTCACTGTCCGGTGGCGGACGTGTACATCGACCCCTGGCGGCCGGTAGACCGTGCCATCATCACCCACGCACACAGCGACCATGCCCGGCGCGGCAGCAAACACTACCTGTCCTCCCCCATCACCAAGGCGCTCATGCATTCGCGGCTGGGCGAGGACCTGCACATCGACACCCTGGTGCACGACCAAAGCGTCACCATCAAGGGGGTGAGGTTCTCGCTGCACCCGGCCGGTCACATCCCCGGCAGCATGCAGGTGCGGGTGGAATACAAGGGTGAGGTATGGGTGGCCACCGGCGATCACAAGCGCCACACCGACGGGATCAGCGACCCCTTCGAGCCGGTGCGCTGCCACACGCTCATCACCGAATGCACCTTCGGATTGCCCATCTATCGGTGGAAGGAGCCTTCAGAGGTGTTCGCTGAGATCAATGGCTGGTGGCGCAGCAATGCGGCGAACGGTGTCTGTTCGGTGATCAGCGCCTACAGCCTGGGCAAGGCACAGCGCGTGATGACCGGCGTGGACCGGAGCATCGGCCCGATCCTGGTGCACGGGGCCGTGGCCAACATGAACACAGTGCTTCAGGACTGCGGGCTTGAACTGCCGCCGTGGGAGCATATCACCAAGGACACCCCGAAAGAGCGCTTCCGCAACGCGCTGGTGATCACACCGGGTTCTGCCTTGGATACGCCGTGGATGAGCCGCATGAAGCCGTACCGCAGCGCAATGGCGAGCGGCTGGATGCAATTGCGCGGTTGGCGGCGCCGCGGCAACATCGACAAGGGCTTCGTGCTAAGTGACCATGCCGACTGGGACGCGCTTTTACTGGCCGTGAAGGAGAGCGGCGCCGAGCGCGT
>DDRC01000004.1:3800-4180 GCA_002342985.1 Flavobacteriales bacterium UBA2426 | reverse complement strand
CATTGCACGGCTCCGGCGCGCCTGACCCTGGCGGATGCCATGGGGCGCGTGGTGCGCGTGATTCACGATGGGCCGCTCCCGGCGGGCAGCTCCTCCTTTACCGTGCCCTTGAGCGGGCTGCCATCCGGTGGCTACGTGTTGCGCGTCGAGGTCGCGGGTGCGGAGCCGGCATCCAAGCGGATCATCCGGCTGCCCTGATCACTGCTTGGCGAACGGCTTGGCGGTCATCCGGCCGTCCGCGTCGGTGAGCAGCACGAAGTAATTAGCAGCAGGGAGCCCCGACACGTCGAGGAAGACCGGGCCTGCCTGCTGCACCCCTGCGCTGCCCACCACCTCGCCGTTCAAGCTGATGATGGAGACCTTGCGCAGGGTGATGCTCC
>DDRC01000004.1:0-3693 GCA_002342985.1 Flavobacteriales bacterium UBA2426 | reverse complement strand
CCTTGCGCAGGGTGATGCTCCCGGCCTCGATGGTCAGCCGGTCAGTAGCCGGGGAGGGATAGACCCGCACGCCAGCGCCCGCCTCTTCCACGCCGGCGATGCCGGTGCTCGGATCCACCACGGTGATGGATCCGAATTGCGTGGCCGAGTGGCCCGGTTGCGTGCAATGGTAGTTGTAGGTGCCCGGCACCGTGAAGGTGAACTGGTAATTCCAGCCACCGCTGGCGGCGTTGCCGGAACTGAAGCTCTGCGGATTGCCCGGGAAGAGCGATTGGTTGCCGTTCACGTTGTGCGTGCCGCTCACATTGGTCCACCGCACGATATCGCCTGCGTTGATCGTGAGGTTCTGTGGGCTGTAGTAGGGGGAAGTGCCGCCGATGCTGCTGCCGCCCACAGAGACGTTCCAGGTGGTCTGGGCCAGGGCGGCGAACGGGAGCAGGCTGAGCAGGAGTAGCGATTTGCGCATGAGCGGAAGGGGATGTGAGGCGGTGAATCTACCCCAGGCAACACCCGGGTTCGCGCCGTAGTTCGCCCGGGTCTTGGGTTCGTGATCAGGGCCGGCCCGGCCCGATGCGGGCATCGATATAGCCGAGGACCTTCTCCATCAGGTGCAGCCGGTCCTTGCCGCGCACGTTATGGCCGTGGCCGGGGTAGTTGAAGAAGTCCACCTGGACACCGGCGCTCACGCAGGCCTTCAGGAACGCATAGCTGTGCTCCGGCAACACCGTGTCGTCCTTCCCCCCGGTGATGATGAGCAAGGGGTCCTTCAGGTCCTTGCAGAGGGTTGGCAGGGTGGTGACGGCGTAGCCATCGGGATTCTCGGCTGGCGTATCCATGTAGCGCTCCCCGTACATCACTTCGTAGAGGCGCCAGTCCATCACCGGCCCCCCCGCCACGCCCGCCTTGAAGGTGCCGGGGTGACGGGTGAGCATGGCCGTTGTCATGTGGCCGCCGTAGCTCCAACCATGCACGGCGATGCGCTCGCCGTCAACCCACGGCTGCCGCTTGAGCCATTCTACGCCCCGCAGCTGGTCGCGCACCTCCACCACCCCGAGCTGCCGGTGGATCACTTGCTCGAAGGCCTTGCCGCGGTTCGGGGTTCCGTGCCCGTCAACGGTCCACACCAGGTAGCCGCGCTCCGCGGCATGCAGCATCCACGGCGAAGCGCCGCCCAGGAAGGCGTTCGACACGAGCTGCACATGCGGACCATTGTAAACGTAGATGAGCACCGGGTACCGGCGGGCGGGGTCGAATCCGCTCGGCTTGATGATCCTGGCATTGAGCCTGTCTCCGTTCTCGCCATCGATGGTGAGCAGCTCCACCCTTCCGGCGGCCAGCGCGGAGAAGGGGTCCTTCGCATTCACCAGGGTCTTCAGCACGGAGCCGTTGCGGGTGCTGCGGATCACGCTGCGGTTGGGCACGTCAAGGCTGCTCCAGGTGTCGATCACGTGGGCGCCGTCGCTGCTGAGCTGGCCGTGGTGCGAGCCCGGCTCGGCGGTGAGGCGGAGCGTCCGGCCCGTAGCCAGGTCCACGCGGTAGAGGTGCGTCTCCAGCGCGCCCCTAGGGTCGGCGGAATCGATGGTTGCCGTGCCCTCCACGATGGCGAAGGACTCCTTCGGGTCGAGGCCCACGATTCGCTCCACCTCCCAGGCGCCCTTGGTGAGCTGCCGCACCAGGCCCTTGCGCAGGTCGTAGAGGTAGAGGTGCTGCCAGCCGTCGCGCCGGCTGCGCCAGATGAACTGCGTGGGGCGGGTCTTCAGGAAGCGCGCCGGCTGCAGCGGTTCCAGGTACTTGTCGTCGCGCTCGGTGAATACGGTGCCCTTGGCTTCGCCGGTGGCGGCATCGTAGCGCACCATGCGCAGGTTCTGCGTCGCGCGGTCCAGGTGCGCCACCAGCAGGTGCTGCTCATCCGGCTCCCAGCTGATGTTGGTGAGGTATTGGTCAATCGGCTCACCGGTCTTCAGGAACACGGTGTTGCCCGAGTTCACGTCATGAACGCCGATGGTGACGTGGTGGCTGGCCTGTCCGGCCATCGGGTAGCGGATGGCATCGAAGGTGCTCGGCTGCGTGCCGATGTCCTCGAGCTGGTAGGTGGTGACCATCGATTCGTCCATGCGGTAGAAGGCCAGCTTGCCGCCCTTCGGCCCCCAGAAGAGGCCCTTCTCCACGCCGTACTCGTTGCGATGCACGCTCTGGCCGTTCACGATGCCGTTGCCGCCATCGCTCGTGATCATCGTGGGATTGTTCTTGCCTTGGCCTGCGCGCATCACCAGCACGTTGTCGTCATTCACGAATGCCACGGCGCCGGAGCCGGGCTCGATCTCCTCATGACCGGCACCAGCCTCGATCCTTGTCACGGCCTGCAATTCGGACTTCGCGATGTCGTAAGCATAGAGCCGCTGGTTGTGCAGGAAACGGAAGCGGTCACCGGCTTGCCAGGTGATCATCGGCCAGCCCTTCAGCTTAGCGCTGTCGGGCAGCTGCGCGTTCAGCGTGCCCAGCTCCACCAGCGTGCGGTCAGTGGTCTTGCCCAGGTCGCCGCGCATCAGCTGTTCGCCTTTGACGTAGCTGTACCGCTGGGCGCCTTCCACCCACTGCAGTCCGCGCAGGCGCTCGGGAGCCAGGTCGGTGCCGGCCTTCAGCACGGCATCGCGCAGGGTGAGGGGCTGCTGCTGCGCATGGGCAGCGTGAAGGGCCACGATGAGGGCCAGTTGCAACAGGAGGGTTCGGCGCATGGGGATGGGGATGAACGATTCCGCGGGTGCGCCGCGAAGATGCCGAACAGCGCGGAAGCGGCCTCAGTGCGGGTCGCTGAACGCCGGATCGGTGACGAACCGCTGGTCCGTGAGGGCGTGCATGAAGGCCACCAGGTCCGCACGATCCTGCTCATCGAGGTCTATCTGGCCGCCGGTCCACGGCCACATGTGGTTGTCGAGGTTGGGCGTGCTCAGCACCACGCTGTCGGCATAGAAGCGCACCACCTCCTCCAGGGTGGCGTAGCGGCCATCGTGCATGTAGGGCGCGGTGAGGCTGATGTTGCGGAGGGAGTTCACCTTGAAGCGACCCCGGTCCTGCGTGAGGCCGGAGACCTCGGCCAGGCCGCCATCGGGGCCGGGCGGCAGGCCCACGTTGCGCAGCGCATGGTCCTGGAAGAGCGGCGGCATGTGGCACAGGTCGCACTGGGCCTCGCCCGTGAAGAGCTCCCAGCCGCGCCGTTGCGCCGGCGTGAGCGCCGAGGAGTCGCCGCCGTAGAAGTAGCGGTCGAAGGGCGAATCGAAGCTGAGCAGGGTGCGCTCGAACTGCGCGATGGCCTGCACGACCCGCATGCTGTCGATGTCCGGTGTGCCGAAGGCCCTGCGGAAGAGCTCCGGATAGTCCGGCAGCCGGCGGAGTCGCTCCTCCACCACGGGCCAGGTATTCCGCATCTCGCGGTGGTTGGTCACCGGCGCGAGGGCCTGCGCCTCCAGCGAGGCGGCGCGGCCGTCCCAGAAGAAGAAGTGGTCCCAGGCGAGGTTCATCAGCGGCATGCTGTTGCGTGAGGTGCGCATGCCGCCCATGCCAACGGAGAACCGCGTGCTGTCCGCGAAGGCGAACTCCTGTTTATGGCAACTCGCGCAGGCGAGCGAGCCATCGGCGCTAAGCGCCTTCTCATGGAAGAGCAGTCGGCCGAGCGCGGCGCCTTCCACGGTGAGC
>DDRC01000138.1 GCA_002342985.1 Flavobacteriales bacterium UBA2426 | reverse complement strand
CGCTCATGCTGTTCACGAACACCAGCTTGCCACCCTTCCACTTGAAGGGATCGGCCAAGGCATCGGGGTGTACGCGCACGGCGAAGTTGTCCTTGTACTTCTCCAGGCCCATGGCGTGCAGGCGGCGGCTCATCACCTCGGCGTAGCAGAACTTGCAGCCCGCGCTGAGCTTGTCGCAACCCGTGGTGGGGTTCCAGGTGAGCTCGGTCCACTCGATGGAGCTTTCAGCCATGGGTGGTGCGCTTGATGATGTCCTCGGCGATCTTCTTCGCGTGGGGGTTCTGGGAGGCGAGTAGGAAATGGAACATGGGCATGCCGATGGAGTTGCGCAGCTCGTGCGCGTCGGACACGTGCTTCCAGATTTCCAGCAATTTGGTGCGGTAGGCATCGAGCACGCGCCCGGTCGGGTCCTGCAGCTTCTTGATGACCGCTTCACCGAACAGGTCCTTGCCGTGATCGGCATAGAACGCCTGCTCGATCTCCATGCGGTTCATGCCCAAGGTCTTCGTCATCAGCTCCCAGTGCCTTTCAGGGATCTTCCGGATGTCGTTCTGGAGCATCCGCCCGATGCCGATAGCGGACGGGAAGAGGATCCACATGTCGACACTCAGGCCCTTGAAGACCTTCAAGGACTCGTGCGACACCTGCATACCATAGGGGTCGAGGAAGGCGAGCGCCCGGAGTCCCTTGTGCTTCTTCATGAAGGCCGCGAAGTCCTTCAGCTTGACGATGCAATCCTCGCTGACCACGAAGACCTGCTTTCCGGGGTGCCGGGCCTTGCACAACTCGCGCAGCCGTTCGGCCCGCTTGGGGTCGAGCTCCACGAGGTAATACATGTCGAACGGCCCGGGATCATCAATGCCCATCACCTGCAGTGCCACGCTCTCCATGGCGCTCTGTCCATCGCGCATCACCACATCCCCTGAACCGGCGAATCCATCGAAGTAGAGGGTCTGGAACCCATACTTCTTCATGATGGTAAGGTAGGCCCTGGCATACTTCACCACATCCTCGGCCTTGTCCAAGGTCCACTTGCCACCGAACTGCGCGGGCGGCTCACTGACCACGTTGGGCTTGACGAATTCGGCGTCGGACATGGTGTGGACAAGATAGGAGCCGTGAAGAAAAGTACCGTCTTCATCCTGCCAATTGAGGCTTGTTCGCGATCGAAGGAGCGTACCTTGGTGCCTATGAAGAAGCCGATCGGCTATATCACAGCGCCTGACGGAACGGTGGTCTCTGTGGTGGTTCCCATCGCCGACTGGATCGAACTGCTCGAGCGGATCTGTGACCTGGAGGAACAACTACGGCCAACGACCAAGTTGGACCGGCAGTTGGACGCCCTGGTTCGGCGGCGTACGCGGAAGAAGAAGGACCTGAGCCTGGACGACGTCGGCTTCATCGGCACGGGTCGGTCGCTGTCAAAAGCGGAAAGCCTGTTGATCTCCGCGCATATTCAACTTCAGCGAGGAACGCGCCCTTCAGCTAGGACCAAGGTATCAGCCCGGAAACCCTGAACAGGAACGGTGCATCCGCCTAGTGGTTGGCAAAGCACTGCCCCGGCGTAGGGCGCCAGAAGTTCACCTCGTCCAGCTTCCACTCAGCGAGGAAGGCATACCATTCGTTGTCGGTGACGCGGGTCCAGAACTTCATCGCATTTCAAAGAAAGGCATCACACGATCATCTTCCCCGGGTCCTGCCGGGCATCGAACACGTCCACGATGCGGACCTCGTCCTGATGCACCCGGTACACCACCTTGTAGTTGCCCACGACCACGCGGCGATGTCCCAGCCCTTTGTGCTCCAACCAAGGCTCCATCTGCCCACCGAAGGGGAATTGTTGCAGCAGCTCCGCTACGGCAAGGATGTCCTCCACGATGCGGTCGGCCACTGCGGGTGTTGCTTCCGTGCTGTACCATGCGTGGATCTCATCCACCTGCCGCAGCGCCCATGCCGACCAAACGACCTTCACTGCGCCCGCTTGGCCTTGAAATGGGCCTCTACTTGTTCCTGGGTGTGCACACGACCCGCAGCGAAGTCAGCCTCGGCCCTCTCCGCGCGCGCACTCATCACCGAACGCCAGAGCAGGTCATTCTGGTCGCCACGCAGGAAGGCGAGCACGCTGTTCAGTATCTGCGTATCGCGCACCTCATCCACCAAGCGCTTCACTTCGGCACGCAGCACGGGGATGGGCTCGGGCTCTTTCAGGACCAGTCCGCTGCTGTCGAGTTCATCCTCCCCGTAAGCAGCTTGGCCGAAGATGGTGGCCGCTGCGATCAGTTCCTCCTCGTGCTCGTCCCTGCCGCCGGGCTGATTGGCGCGCAGCAACTCCAGCAGCCGCTTCACCTTGGTTAGCACGGTGGCATCGTCGGTGGAGACCAACTGTTGCACCAGTTCGAGCTTGAGCGCCTGGATGTCCATGGCTCTTCAAAGTTAACGCAGTGCGGAAGGCATACCAGTCGTTGTCGGTGACGCCGGTACAGAATTTCATGCTTCCCAAAGGAAGGAACTCTGAATAGTTCAGCCCACGCTCGAGGGGGCTCACATGAACTCCTTCCTGAACGCCGCAGGCTTCAGGATGCGGGTCTTGCCGTACTTCCCGCTGATGCGGGATGAAACATCTTCAGCACGAGCAGGTCTTCATCGCCGGTGATCAGGAAGTCTGCTTTGCCCTTTTAGGCGAGGGCGAGCAGGTAGTCGTCCTTCGGGTCACGGCAGATGCGGTCGTAGGGTGGCTTGACTTTCACAAGTGTGCCATTGCGTTTTACGATGACCAAGATCTCGACCGCTTCATCCAGCGGGAAGTACTTCCTGAAATACGGCCTCGATGCGACGCGCTCGACCTCTTCCAGCATGCTTGAAGAAACCAGCAGGTCCAGGTCGTCATTCGCCAGCACTTCCCTGAACCAGCGGAGTTCACCACCAATGAGCGCGCTGAGGAGGATGTTGGCATCAACGACGAGCCGGACGCGCTTGCTCACGGGCATGGATCTTGGCGCGTTCTTCTTCGACCATGGCGGTGAGTTGCTTCTCGCTGATCTTCACCTTGCTTAAGATCTCCACCAACCGGTCGACGTCCTTCGAGCGCTGGTTCTTCTGGATGCGCTTGGCCACCTTCAGCTTATCGGCCGGGGACAATTGGTCCACCAGCTCGACCACTTGATCGAGCGTGAGGGTTACCGAAGGCTTGTTCGTAAAGGACATGACCAGTTGCTTGTTGCCCAAAGATAGAACGTCATGCGTGGTGAACAGTGCCTTGTCCGCGCGCAGTTCGCAAACCAGATACCCTTCGGCCGGCTCCGAGTAAAGTTGCCGGATGGCGCTGTTGACCACTTCCTCAGCACGATCGCCCCCTACCTTCAACCCATGCCCACCCACCCCTGGCCGCTCCTCCTACTCCCGCTCTTCGCCTGCTCCACCGCTCCTTCGCAATGGCAACGGGCCGCTGGTGGCGCTGCGGGCGGAGCGGATGCCGTGCGCGATAGCACCCCCATCGCGGAGTACGTGGTGGGCAGCTTCGAGGACAGCAAGGGCGTGCTCTGGTTCGGCACCATGAGTTAGAACCATGTTGAGCTCACCCCAGCTCCATCACCTGTCGGTAGTCGCACAAATGGAGTCCCCCCTCAACGCAGGTAGCGCTCCGCTTCGATCACCTCCCAGTCCGGATCGGCACGCAGCAGTTGCTCGATGATGGGTCGGTGGCCGTTGCCTACGATGACCAGGACGCGCTGATCGGTGGCCCGCGTGGAGCGGCAGATGTTCGCGTACATCCGGATGTTGCGCAGGTACCATTGGCCGATGAACTCCGCACCGGCATCGTCACCGAGCGGGCCCAGCCGTGCAGCGGCGAACACACCGTTCACCGCTAACGCCGTTCGGGTCCCCTCCGCCGAGTTCAATTGCCGCAAGCCGTCGATGATGGGCTGGTGCATGCGCATCGAGTCCTGCTCCATCACCAGGTGCACCACGCTGTCCATGTAGGCCTCAAACCATGCGGTGCTTCCGCTCTTCGCGGCGGCGTAGTTGAGCGTATCGTACAGGAAGAGCCCACTGGCATCGATGCACTGCGGAGGGCCGGTATCGAAACGGCGAGCCTGGCGGTAGCCGATCTGGTACACCTCGTTCTTCCGCAACGTGAACCGATCGGCCAGATACTCGGCATACGTGCTGTCCACGTACGGTTGATCCGCCACCGCCTTCCATTCCACCATGATGCGGTCCGGCGCGAAGGCGGCCAGCTTGTCGTTCACTTCCTGGAGCTCCACTTGCCGCTGGGTGCCCAGGATGTCGATCTCACCATGCTTGATGGCGTCCTGGTTCGACGCGAAGTGAAAGGTGCCGAGCACCATGATCTGCTTGCGCGCACCCTGTTGCGCGATGGTGGATGAAGCGACGACGGCAAGAACAACCAAGAGCGGATGGCGGAGGGAATGGAGCATTGCGGAATGTATGGATCGGCTGCATGACCGTATCTGGACACGCATTCTTCAGGTTCATGTGATGTGACGGAAGCAGGCCGAATGATGGCGTCCCTACCATGGAACGGGTCGAAGGTGAGCGCTTGGTTGGCCTGTTCGAGAACCATGAACTGGGACTGAAGCCAAAGACCGTGTACGAGCTGGCGCCGGAGTTCTTCCGGAGCTTCGCGAGTGGAGCGAGGCTGGTCGGCCGCCGCACCCACTCACCCTTCGGGATGGCACTAACCGTTGCCGGGCCATCACTGAACCGCTGGGCCCTTCGCGTGTACCTTTCCCTGTGATGCGTTCCCTGTTGATCATGTTCCTCCTGGTGGCCTGCACCCAACCCGCTTCGCCGCCGGATGCGTCCGTCCCTGATCCGGTCAACGCGACGGTGGCGGAACCGCTCGTGCAGCAGGAGAAGTTCAGCGCGCAACCCATGCTGCTCGATAGCGCCGCAGCGGCACCCGCGCAAGCACCGGAACCCACCCCGCGGCCCGCGCCCGACGAAGGCTGCGTGGAGCACATCGATGCAACGTCCGCCGGTGTGCGCGTGGTGCAGTATGGGTCGAAGGCTGCGATGCAGGCGCGCGAAGCAGAGCTGGGAGGCATGCTGGCCAGCGCTTGGATGATGGCTGAACAGGCTGCACCGGTGAGCATCGCCGACGACTTCGAGCGGGGCATCGCCACGGAGCACCGCCACATGCCGGATACGCTCGACGTGACCCTGGTGTACTTCGCCCGCTGCAGTTCGAAGAGCCCGCATACGGTGCGGCCTTACCGCGTGTGGCGCACGGCGGAGGGCGGGTACGGTTGGCATGAGCGATGAACGGACGGATGGGCGAACACCATTACCTCCTGCGGACCATCCTTGCGGCGCTGGGTTTGGTCCTGGTCACCACCTGTTGGGCCAAAGGGCGCTTCTGGTCCTACACCCTCACCGGTACCGCCTACGACAAGGCCACCAAGGACGTGCT
>DDRC01000012.1 GCA_002342985.1 Flavobacteriales bacterium UBA2426 | reverse complement strand
CACCCATTCGCCATTCACCATTCACCATTCACCATTCACCATTCACCATCCACCATTCACCCATTCGCCATTCACCATTCACCATTCACCTGTTCACCATTCACTTCTCCGCATTCGCCTTCTTCTCCGCCTGTCCGCCCAAGGGCCGCACCGCCGCCCCGTCGCGCAGGGCCAGCAGGCCGGTGACGATCACCGAGTCGCCCGGCTGCACGCCGCTGGTGAGCTGCACGCGCTCGGCGGTGCGCAGGCCCAGCTGCACGCGGGCGCTCACGGCGGTGCCCCCCTTCATCAGCAGCACCTTCTGGCCCTGGATGTCGGGGATCAGCGCCTCGGCGGGGATCACCAGCGCGTCGGGGATGCGCTGCAGCCGCACCTGCACCTTGGCGAAGGCGCCGGGGATCAGGCGGCCGTGGGCGTTGCCGGTGCGGGCGCGCACCTTCACCGTGCGGGTGGCGGCGTCCACGCTGGGGTCCACCGCGTACACGGCGCCGGTGTAGGTGGCGGTATCGCCCTCCAGGGTGAAGGTGATGGCGGAACCCGGCGCCAGGCTGCGGCCGTAGCGCTCGGGCACGGCGAACTCCACCTTCATGGGGTCGGTCTGGTGCAGCCGGGCGATGGGCGTGCCGGCCGCCACGAAGCCGCCTTCGCTCACGCTGCGCAGCCCCACGCGGCCGCCGAAGGGCGCGCGGATCACGCTCTTGGCGATGCGCGCGCGCAGGTCGTCGGCATCGGCCTGCAGCCCGGCCACCGCGGTGCGGGCGGCATCGAACTGCTCCTGGCTGATGCCGCTCACGGCGAGCAGCTGCTGCTTGCGGGCCTCGTCCTCCTGCGCCAGGCGCAGCTGGGCCTCGGCCTTGCGCAGCTGGGCCTGCAGCTCGTCGTCGTTGATGCGCACGCAGCACCTGCCCGGCGCTCACCGGCACCGCCCTCCTCGAAGCCGATGTGGGTGATGCGGCCGGCCAGCTCGCTCACCAGCTGCACCTCCTCGTTGGCCAGCAGGGTGCCGGTGGCCACCAGGGCATCGTCCAGGGGCTCGCCCTGCAGCACGTGCACGCCCACGGCCATGGGGGGCATGGCACCGCCGCCCTTGGTCTGCTCATCGCTGCCTCCGCAGGCCGCCAGCAGCAGGGGGGCGGCGGCGAGGATCCAGGCCTTGCGCATCATGGGTGTACGCGTTTGGTCGTCACGGTCGCGGGGCCATCCGCCGGACGCAGGTTGTTCACGATCATCATCAGGTGCTCCATGAAGGCGGCGCGCTCGCTCTTGCGCACGCCGCGCAGGGCCTCCTCGTTCAGTTCGGCGTAGGCCTTGCGGATGGCCCGCACGGCGGGCCGCGCCTTGGGCGTGAGCTTCACCAGGTGCTTGCGGCGGTCGCCTGCGCAGGCGCAGCGCTCCACGTAGCCCTTGCCGCCCAAGTGGTCCAGCGCGCGGGTCATGGCCACCTTGTCCAGGTCCAGCTTGTCGGCCAGCTCCTGCTGGCTCAGCGCGCCGTGCCCCTCCTCGATGGTGAGCAGCACGTAGAACCAGTGCGTGATGTCCAGGCCCTCCAGCTTCTGCTGGAGCCGTGCGAAGTATTGGTGCGCTGCGATGGAGCACCAGTAGCCGATGGACGAGGTGGGCATGGCCGTTGCGTTCGTAATGGTTACAAATGAAACCAAAGGCTTGTTCGGCCGGGCGCTTCATTTGTTAAGGTTCCGCAAACGGGCGCTCGGCGCGGCCGCGCCATCGATGCCACGCCTGCCCAGGGCCCGGAGGCCAAGGTGCCGCGCATGCGCGCGGGGCGGAGCGCCAGCGTGTGGCGCTGCCGGTGGGCCTCGCGCGGGTGCGGGGCGCTGCGGGAAGCAGGGGGCGCCTAATCCCCTTTGATGATCCGCCGGGCGGTGCTCCCCGCTTCGTCGCTGACGCGCACCACGTAGATACCGGCCGGCAGGGCGTGGAGCGCGAGGCTGCGCTGCGTGTCACCCGCGCGGAACGAATCAGCGAGCATCACCCGGCCATCGGGGGCGAGCACATCGATCCAAGCGGTGCCGCCGCTGGCGCGCTGCAGCGTGAGGGCACCCGCTGTGGGGTTCGGGAAGGCCGACCATGCGTGGGCCTCCGTGTCGTGGATCGCGGTGAAGGCATCGCCGTCCAGGAGGCTCCCGCCCACGAAGTAGGACCCATTGGCGTAGGTGGTGAGCCTGACCTCGAGGATGGGGAATGCGATGCCCGGCGCGAACCACTGCTGGCGGTGGAACCGGGTGGTGTCCTCACCGGGCCCCGTGGTCTCGATGCTGGTGTGCCATTGGGTCACGTGCTTCACATCGGTGAAGGTGCCGTAGGGGAGGATGAGCGTCCCGGTGGCGTCGTGCGTCACGTAGCCCGACCCGCAGAAGTGGTATTGGACGCCCAGTCCGTCTGACCAGAAGCAGTAGTCGTCCCACAGGGTATCGCCGAGCTGCATCGGCAGCCCATAGGCGAGCTCCGGGTCGTCGAATGCATAGGTCAGCACGGGCCCCGCGCTGCCCACCTCGCTCACGCGGTCCACCTGCACCTCGTAGAAGCGGTCGATGATGTAATCGTCATTGTCGCCTTGGATGGAGCGGATCACGCGGTTGGCCGTCGGATGGTCCGGGAGGGCGGGCGCCTCATCGGGCTCGATCACCAGGAAGGTCACATCGTCGGTGCTGTCGAC
>DDRC01000095.1:10227-11065 GCA_002342985.1 Flavobacteriales bacterium UBA2426 | reverse complement strand
GATCGGCTTCTACCTGAGCGGCCACCCGCTGGACGACCACCGCCTGGAGATCAAGCACCTCTGCCACCACAACCTGGCGCAGCTCCAGGACCTCAAGGCCTTGGAGGGCCGCGACGTCACCTTCGCGGGCATCGTCACCAAGGCCGAGCACCGGATCGCCAAGAGCGGGAAGCCTTTCGGCAGCTTCAGCCTGGAGGACCACCACGGCAGCCACGACTTCATGCTCTTCAGCGAGGATTACATGCGCTTCAAGCTCTACCTGCAGGCCGGCACGCTCCTCTTCGTGCGGGGCCGGGCCAGCGCACGCACCTGGGGCCGCGACGAGGGGCAGATGGAGTTCAAGATCACCAGCATGGAGCTGCTCAGCGATGTGCGCGAGAAGCACCTCAGCAGGCTAACCCTAAGGATCGATGCTGATCGGGCCTCCGATGAGCTTGCCCGCGACCTTGGAACGCTGATGAAGGGTCACCCGGGCAAGTGCAAGGTGGTGGTCCAACTGGTGAGCAAAGCCGAGAACATGGCGGTTGACCTGCCTAGCAAGGGCTTGAGCGTGGCGCTCAGCGACCAGCTGGTGCGGTCGCTCGACGGGCTCTCCGAGGTATCCTACCAACTCAACTGACACATCGGCAGGTTTGTTTCCTTGGCAAGGAAATCGCGGAGCGGGGGTACTTTTGCGCCCGGCCCAAGCGTGATGCGCAAGGGCAGCGACCGAATCCATGCAACCAACGCGCGCGAGCGCAACCAAGAACAATGGCACTCGAACTGACCGACAGCAACTTTGAGGAACTCGTCCTGAAGAGCGACAAGCCCGTGATGGTGGACTTCTGGGCCGAATGGT
>DDRC01000095.1:0-10120 GCA_002342985.1 Flavobacteriales bacterium UBA2426 | reverse complement strand
GACTTCTGGGCCGAATGGTGCGGCCCTTGCCGCATGGTGGGCCCCGTCGTGGAGGAACTTGGCAAGGAATACGACGGCAAGGCGGTGGTGGGAAAGCTGAATGTGGACCACAACCCCGGCATCAGCATGAAGTACGGCATCCGCAGCATCCCCACCATCCTGTTCTTCAAGAACGGCGAGGTGGTGGACCGCAGCGTGGGCGCCGTGCCCAAGCCGCAGCTCGCCCAGAAGCTCGACGGGCAGCTGGCCTGAGCGTCCGATTGACCCAGTCGCACCCCGCAGGACTGCAAGGTCCTGCGGGGTGTTCTATTCGCGGGTCGAGCGCCCCCAGTGCATGGCGGAAGCGTATCCGGTGCATAACGTTGCATTACTGGATCGAAGGCCCCGAATGGACAGAGGAGACAACTACCGCAGCTCCCCGCTCTTCAAGAAGGCGGAGGAGATAAGGAAACTGGCCACCGCGATCGTCGAAAGCGCACCGGACAAGGCAAGCGGCGGCAACCGGGAACGACAGGGTTTCGAGGACCATATGCTGGAGGAAAGCAAGAAGGACATCGTGGCCAACGCCTACCTCATCGGGGCCAAGATCGCCGGGGCGCATGGAATGAACCTGTACGACCTGCAAATGGAGAATGCCTGCCTGATCCGGCGGGCTTGCCGTGAGATGCTGGCGGCCCTGCGCGGGCTCGAGATCGCCGGCTATCATGAGGACCGCTACTTCGACCTCCTGCGCGAGGCCGTGGAGGAATTCAGGCCCCTGTTCGTGGAATGGGTGGCCGCATTCAAGGATTCCGACCGGCTCTACGATGATTGGGGACTCTTCAACCTTCCAGGGGATGTTCCCGAGAACGATTGACCGCTTCGGTACCGCACCTCCAGACTGATCCTCCCGCTATGCCCATCGAACAATCCCGGCTCCAGGCGATCTCCCCCCTCGAATTCAAGGCCCGCCAAGTGGTGGAGGGCTTCCTGGCCGGCCTGCACAAGAGCCCCTTCCACGGTTTCAGCGTGGAGTTCGCCGAGCACCGCGCCTACAACAGCGGCGAGAGCACGCGCCACATCGATTGGAAGCTGTTCGCCCGAACGGACAAGCTCTTCGTGAAGCGCTACGAGGAGGAAACCAACCTGCGCTGCGAACTGGTGCTCGATGCGTCCTCCTCCATGTACTTCCCGGCACGGGCCGACGCACAGGAGTTCAACAAAGCGGAATTCGCCGTGCACGCCGCCGCGGCCTTCATCCAACTGCTGCGGAAGCAGCGCGATGCGGTGGGACTCAGCGTGTTCAGCGACCGCATGCGGGTGACGGAGCGGGCGCGCAGCAACTCCGCCCACCTGAGGCACCTGATGATGCTGCTGGAAGGGCTCCTGACGGAGGAGGCGCCCACCGCCGGACAGCGGACGCACCTCGTGGAGGCCCTGCACGACATCGCCCAGCGCGCCCATCGCCGCAGCCTGGTGGTGATCCTGAGCGACATGCTCGACGATACCGACCGTGAGGCGGAGGTGTTCGATGCGCTCCAGCACCTGCGCTTCAACAAGCACGACATCATCCTCTTCCACATCGTGGACCGCCGCCGCGAATTGGAGCTTGACCTGGAGGACCGTCCCTACACCTTCGTGGACCTGGAGACGGGCGAACAGGTGAAGGCCCACCCGGCCGAGGTCAGGGAAGCCTACCGCTCGGCCATGGCCGAGCGCTGGCACCGCCTCAAGCTCAAGTGCGGCCAGTACCGGATCGACCTGGTCGAGGCCGACGTCAACGCCGGATTCGAGCCGCTGCTGCTGGAATTCCTGACGAAACGGGCCAAGCTGCATTGAGGCGCTTGCAGGTTCGGATCCGGCACCTACATTTGCACCCGCTTCGTCGGAAAACGAAGCTGAACGGACCGGTAGTTCAGCTGGTTAGAATGCCGCCCTGTCACGGCGGAGGTCGCGGGTTCGAGTCCCGTCCGGTCCGCAGGAAAGGCCATCTTCGGATGGCCTTTTTCGCTTCCAGCGCCATGCGTCACCTCCTGTCGGCCGTCCTGTTCGCCGCCTGCTCGGCCGCAACCGCCCAGGACGCCTCCTTGGTGCCGTCTCTCCGCGCCGAACTCGCCGCGGCCGCTCATGACACGGCGCGCGCCGACGCCCTCGCCCGCCTCTGCTTCAACCTGATCCAATCCCAGCCGGACAGCGCCCGCAGCTATGGGGAACGGGCCCTTGCGCTCGCCTCGCGCATCGGCCAGCCACGCGCCATCGCCGATGCGCATAACAACCTGGGCTGGCTGGAGACGCAGCAAGGGCGCTTCAAGGAGGCGGAGGCCCACTTCCAGGAGGCGCTGACGCGCTTCCGGAGGATCGGGAACCCCGCCTTCACCTCTGTGACCCTTTCCAACATGGGCTGGCTGGCCGACAAGCAGGGCGACCGCGTGGGGGCGCTTCAGCGGTTCCAGGCAGCCCTCAAGGAATCGGAAGCCGCAAAGGACACGGCCAGCAACGCCATCCTGCTCTACTCCATCGGGACCACGTACAGCAAGATGAAGGAGTATGACCGCGCGCGGTCCTTCATGGAGGCCTCCTTGGAGCTGGAGGAACGGCTCGGGCGCTCCAGCAAACAGGCCAACTGCCTGCTGGCCATGGGCAACACCTGGCGCAGCGAAGGCGACCCGGCCAAGGCCCAGGCGCTCTACGCCCGCGCCGACCAGCTCTTCCGCAGCACCAAGGACCACTATGGTGCCGGCATGGTGCTGGAGAACAGCGGCGACCTATTCCTTGAAGGCGATCCGAAGAGGGCCCTGCCCTACTACCAGCGTGCCTTGGCCCATTATGACACCCTGGACAGCCCGGCCGACAAGGCCTACATCCTTCAGCGCATCGGCATGGCCTACAGCGGCATGCGCAAATACGCCGAGGCGCGGGCGAGCTACGACGCCTGCTTGGACCTCGCCAACCGCACCCGCAGCACCGAACTGGTGATGGACCTGCACCTGAGCTTGGCCGAGCTGGCCGTGAAGCAGGGCCGGAGCGAGGAAGCCCTCGCCCACTACCAGCGCCACATGGCGCTTAAGGACAGCCTCCACGGCGCGGAGGCCCAGCGCGAGCTCATGCGCCTGCGCGCCACCTTCGAGACAGAACAAGCCGAGCGGGAGAACGCGCTCCTGAAGACCGAGAACGCCCTGAGCCGCGCCAATGAGGCCAAACTGAAGGCCCGCTGGACGGCCGCCGCCGCGGTCTCCATCGGACTGGTGCTGCTGCTGGCCCTGCTCTACCGCAACTACCGCCAGCGTGGACGGCATACCCAGGAGGTGGAGCGGTTCAACGCCGAGCTGCAGGCCCAGCGCGACCAGGTGCAGCACATGAACGACCTGCTGGAGCTGAAGGTGCTGCGCAGCCAGCTCAACCCACACTTCATCCACAACTGCCAGAACAGCGCCATCGCCATGGTGAAGGAGGGCCGCAGCGTGGAGGCGCTGGCCTATCTGCAAGGCCTCAGCAAGCTCATGCGCATGGTGCTGGAGCACTCCGTGAACGACCGCATCACCGTGGAGGAGGAGATGGCCTTCCTCAGGCTATACGTGAAGCTGGAATCGCTACGCCTGCCGGGACTTCAGTGCGAAGTGGACGCCGACCGTGCGCTGCTTGACGAAGAGGCCGAACTGCCCGCGCTGCTGGTTCAGCCCTTCGTGGAGAACGCCTTGTGGCACGGTCTGGCGGAGAAGGAAGGGCCACGCCAGCTCAGCATCCGCTTCACGGCCACGGACAAGGGTCTGCGCTGCACGGTTCGGGATAATGGCGTTGGGCGGCATGCGGGCGGGCGGGCGGACGGTCAGCGCTCCCTGGGCACCGAGCTCACCAACGAACGCCTGCAACTCCTCACCCACCGCCTGCAGCAGAAGGGGCGCTTCACCATTAACGACCTGAAGGACACAGCGGGCCACCCGGCCGGGACGGAGGTGGTGATTGAATTGGAAGGGTGACCGTCGCAGATGCCGATCGCTTGAACGCACTGTAATGTCGACCCAGTGGGTCGACGCTACAGTTGCTACGGGAAGCTGCATTTCACGAACTTTCCACCGTGATCCGCACGCTGATCGTGGACGATGAGACCGAGGCGCGGGGCTACCTCCGCAGCTTGCTCACCGACGCGCACCCCGAGGTGGAGGTGGTGGCCGAGGCATCGAACATCAGCGAAGCGCAACGCCTCATCGCCGAGCTGAGGCCATCGCTGGTGTTCCTGGACGTGGAGATGCCTGGAGGCAGCGGATTCGACCTGCTGCGCGAGCTGAAGCGCTGGGACTTCGAGGTCATCTTCGTCACCGGCTTCCAGCGCTACGCCATCCAGGCCATCCGCTTCAGCGCGCTGGACTACCTGCCCAAGCCCGCCCAGCCCGATGAGCTGGCCTTCGCACTGGAGCGCTACCGGGAGCGGCATGGTGCCAAGATGGACCGCGCCCGGGTGCAGGAGCAGTTCCTGGAGAACATCGCCCAAAAGGAGACCCAGGCCTTCAAGCTCACCATCCCCCACGGCGACCGCACCTTCTTCGTGGCCCCCACGGAGGTGGAGCGCTGCATGGCCGACCGCAACTACACGTGGGTGCACCTGGTGCACGACCGCCGCTTCCTGCTGGCCCGCACGCTGAAGGAGTTCGAGGAGATGCTCACGCCGTTCGGGTTCTTGCGGATCAACCGAAGCGCCCTTGTGCGGAAGGACACCATCGTCCGCCTCCATGACGGCCATGCTGAGCTGAAGGACGGCGAGAAGCTGGAGGTGAGCCGACGTCGCTGGCCCGAGCTGAAGCGGATGTGGGCGGCGTAGCCTCGCCGCTGGATCACCTGCGCCACCACCGGATAGGATGCCTTGGGAACAGGGCCCGGTACGCATGCAACTTGGTGGTGAAAACCATCCGCTCCCGCTCCGGCGGGATGAAACACATGCGCGCACTTTACACCCTCACCGCCTCCCTCCTTCTCCTTTCCGCCCACGCTCAGTGGCCCACGGACCCCAACGATCCGCTGGTGATCTGCAACGCTGCCAGCGACCAGAAGGACATGCGCCTGGTGGCCGATGGTACCGGCGGCTGGTACGTGCTGTGGCGCGACAACCGCCTGGCCAGCGACCGCTACGCCGTGTTCGGCCAGCGGTTGGATGCACAGGGCAACCTGTTGTGGGAGCCAAACGGCCGTCTGATCCAGGAAGTACCGGGCCGCAGCATCAACATGATCGGGGTGACCCGCATGAGCGACAACAAGCTCTTCCTGGCATACATCAGCGGGGCTGGTTCCACTGGTGCGGATACGTTGCGGGCCATGGCCTACGATGGGGAGGGCGCTCCAGCATGGGCCGAACCCACATTGCTCGCCTATCCGGGACCCTTGCCTGGCGGCGGTACCTCGGGGGGCAACTACTTCCCGCGGGTGGTGCCTGTGCTCAATGGCGTCTTTGTGGGCTGGGGGACGAACCCCATCGGTGCCGCGGATTACGTGCATATCGCCCGGATCCTGAACGATGGCACCAATGTGATGCCCGAGCAAGGCGTGGAGGTGGCCAGCTTGAACAACTCCATCGTGACCGGACCGTGGACCATGCGCCACGACCTTGCGGGGGGGCTGCTCCTGGAGGAACGCTGGGGCAACGGTGCCGGTGCACCCTTGTACGCCATGCGGGTGGACAGCCTGGGCAATCAGCTCTGGTTCACGAACCTGTTGGTAAGCGCCAATAGTGGTGGACTGGCCTATGAATGGACCACCGCCGTGGCGCCCACGTCACGCGTGAATTCCATCTGGGGCAATAGCTACGACCTGCGCATGGCCATCTACGACACCACCGGTGTACTGTTCAACACCACCGCGCCGATTCCGGTATGCCTGCAGGCCGATGTGCAGGAGAACCCCTTCGTGGTGCAGAGCGACACGGAGACCACCGTGTTCTGGGCGGACAACCGGAGCTCCGCCGGCAATGGCCGGCAGGTCTTCATGCAGCGCTTTGATGCCGATGGGAACCCGCTGCTGGCGGCCGATGGCGTGCTGGCCATGCAGTGCAACGGCAACCTGAACGGCTTCCCGCGTGCCATCGCGGCGGAGGACAACAGCCATATCGTGACCATGTTCACCAGCGCGAACCTCCTCGGTGGCACCGCCGGCTTCCGCGTGGGCCGCGTGACCAACACCGGCACCAACCTCTGGAGCGACACCACGCGCTTCTGCACGCCTGCCTTGGGCCCCAGCAACGGCACCGACTTCAGCATGGTGTCCGATGGTGACGGCGGGGTGATGGCCGTGTGGTTCAACTTCCAGAACAACGCGATCTATGCCGCAAGGCTTGACCGCTGGGGTCGCATGGGCGACTTCACCAGTGTTGCGGAACTGGAGCGCAGCAACCTGAGCCTCTTCCCCAACCCCGCTGCGGACCGGATCAGCCTGCAAAGTCGCAATGGTGCCGCATTGGGCGAGGTGACCGTATATGCTGCGGACGGAAGTGCGATACACCAACACGGGCCTATCGCAACCGACCGTTCAGAGATCGATGTACAGTCCTGGCCATCCGGCCTCTACACGGTGATCACCATAAACCGTATCGGACAAAGCGCCTTGCGTTTCGTGAAGCACTGAACCGATAAACACCAGAACACGATGCGCATCCTTACCCTTTCGACCGTGACCTTCCTGCTCTGCGGAACAAGCAGCGCGCAGACGATCACCCAGGCCAACGCCGTGCCTCCCTTCGGCAGTCTACAATCGAACAGCTACTTCGCTGAGGATGTACCATGGAGCCTCTTGGACACCATTGGTAGCGGGCTCACCTGGAACCTATCCGGACTCGACTTTCAGTCGGATGGGCTTCTGGACGTGTTCTTCTCCGACGTTGCAACAAGTTCGTATGCGTTCAGTGTTCCGGAGGCCAGCATCCTCGTGGAGGAGATCGAAGGGGAGATCACCTACCTGAGCTTCTACAACAACAGTGCAGGGCAATTGGACCTCATTGCATACGGATATGACGATGGGGACAACACCGAGATCTTCGATGCCTGCCCCACTTTGCAAATGACCTATCCCGGTGTGCTGAACACCACCGTTGCACCGGCGCTGACGGAGTGCGGCCTCGATCTTGTGGACTACGAACGGCGGATCCTGGCCAGTGGCAGTTTTCTCACGCCCTTCGGCACGCTGCCCAATGTGTTGCTCATCCCCACCCGCCGTTGCGAGACCTACGAGAATGACGGGCAGTGGTTCACCGATTGCTACAACACTTATGATTGGTTCAACGAAGGGAACATCCTGACCCCGGTCATGACCGTTGGCCTGTATGGAGCCGCCGCCAGTGTGGTGCTGAACCTCCCCAACGGGATCACCGGCATGCAGGAGAATGGCACCAGCACCCTTGAGCTCGCTCCCAACCCTACGAAGGACCTCATCACGATCGCAAGCACCCAAGGCGTCGCCTTGGGTGAAGTACGGATCCACGCTGCGGATGGGCGGCTGGTGCGGGAAGAGCGCGTGGCAACGAACCGGCTCACCGTGGACGTGCAGGACCTGAGGCCTGGGGTGTACACCCTACGCAGCAGCCAAGGTGCAATGCCCACGGTGCTGCGCTTCGTGAAGGAGTAAGGCCCACAGACCGAACGAGTGAAGCGCGGCTCGCATGGGCCGCGCTTCTTTGTTGGGCTGAGCAATGGACTGAAAACGGACGGGGATGGACGCTGCCTGAGTTCAGCGTCCATCCCCGTCCATTGGGGTCCATCCTGAACAAGTGGGGCTACAACCCCACCCCCACCTCCCGGCTCGGCCCGCTCTCGGCCCCATTGGCGGCCACGCTGCGCACGAAGTAGAAGTTGAGCTGGCCCGGCGTGCCGTTCGCGTCCTCCAACTTCAGGGGCTTGCCGGCCGTGATGCTGCCTGCCTTCACCGGTTCGTTGCCGCGCGTGTAGCGGTACACATCGTAACGCGTGATGGGCTCGCTGGGCGGGGCCTGCCAGTGCAGTTCCACCTTGCCACCCGTGGTGCGCGCCACGAGACCGTTTGGCGCGGCCGGCGGTGCCACGCGGGCCTGGGCGGCAACGCTGGGTGAGGGCGCACTGGACATGCCCAAGGCATTGAGCGTGATCACCCGGTAGGTGGTGGCCTTGCCGCCGGCGTCCAGGGTGTCGATGAGGAAATTGGTGTTGCGCATCAGGGTGTCCACACGGTTGCCGGGACGCGTGCGCACCACTTGGTAGGCGTGGAACAGGGGCGCGCTGCCGAGGTCCTCCCAGTTCACGATGGCCTGCTCCACGTCCACGCGTGCGGTGAGGTCGCGGGGGGGCAGTGGCACAGGCTGGTTGGTGAGAGGCATGACGCTGGCCGTATCGCTGAAGGTGCTCTCCAGGTGACTGGTGCTCACCGTGCGCAACGTGTAGTGGTAGGTACGATCGCCGCGCAGGCCGCGGGTCGTGTCCAGGTAGGTGTAGCCGCCTTCGGGATGGGCAGGGATGCGCGGTGAGGCCAGCATGAAGGGTTCCTGGTCTTCGGCCCGGTACAGGTGGAAGCCCAGCACATCGCGGTCGGGATGCATCCAGGTGAGGACCACGCCCTCGTCGGTGGCCACGGCGCTCAGTTCCCGCGCGGGTTGCGGAGGACGCTTGTCGTAGGCCACGGCGGCGAAGCTGACGCCACGCATGGGCACGTGGGTGGCCTTGTACTCCAGCACGAAGCGGTAGAAGTACGAGGTGGCCGGCCGGATGTCCTCGTCCACGTAGCCCACCTGGTCGCCGCTCAGTTCGGCCACGGTCTCGAAGCCGGTCTCGCTGTTGGTGCTGCGCTGCAGGGTGATCTGCTTCACCACGGGTGCGTTGTTCAGCTTCCAGCGCACATGGACCCGCCTTCCCGTGCTGTCACCTTGTGCATGAAGGTCATAGGGCATGGGCATCTGGGTCACATCCAGGCTGGCGGCATAAAGCGTATCGCTTACGGGCATGGCGTTGCCGAAAAGGTCCCAGCCCTTGGCCACGTAGCGGAACACGCGGTGGCGCGGCGCGGTGGTGTCCGCGAACTGGTAGAGCACGGTGTCACTGCCGATCCGATCGATGCGCACCCTGGGCTTCACGACCGCGAAGGGCTCTTCGTCCACGCTGCGGTGCAGCTCCACCACGGCCGGACGATGGTCGCCCACCACGGACCACCAGGTGTTCAGCTCGCGCTGGTGCTCGTAGTAGCTGCTGTTGAAGGCCATCAGGCGGTCCACCTGGTGCTTCGACGCGGGGTTCACCAGCGTGGACAGGAACTGGTTGCCGTTGCCCGGCGTGGTCACCCGGTACTGATAGAGCGTGCCGGGTTTGACATCGGCATCGTGCCACACCGCATGCACGGCGAGCAGCACCGCCACGTTGTTGCTCGCGGATCCGAGCTGTTCGCGTGTACCGTACCGCTGGACGCGCGCCCAGATGCTATCGGCGGGGTGGTCGCCCACCACGATCGGATAGGGCAGCACATCCGCGGTCTTTTCGATGCCCTTCTGGATGTCCTTCGCAGAGGATACCGGCTTCAGCTCCGCTACACGCTTGAACTCGCCCTGTTCCCCGGTCCTCCGCTCGATGAGGATGGCGGTGACGGGTCCGCCTTCGCGCGCCAGCAAGGGCCCGGTGAAGACGAACACGCCCTTGGGACCCACCTGCACCAGATCGGGGTTGGGCTTCTGTGCGAAGGAGGACAGCGTCAGCCAGGAGGTCAGTAGAATGAGTGCGAAGCGCATGTTGCCAGGGGTCATGATGGATCAATTCTCCTGCGGCGGCGGGTCATTGCGCTGGCTGTTGGTGCCATTGCTGCCCATGGTGAAGCGGAAGTCGGAGCCGCTGTTGCTGATGTTGGCCTGCATGCCGAGGTCGATGGTGCCGCCCACGTTGAAGTGCAGGCAGGTGATGTCGTTGCAGGGCACCGAGCACATTCCCCCGCCCACCGTGACGTTGCCGGTCAGCTGCACGGCCCCGTTGCCAGTGATCACGTAGTTGCCGTTGGTCTGGAACACGCCGTCCAATCCCACGGTGAGGTAAAGACCGATGCGGCCGTAGGCGCAGATGATCCCCGCGCTGGCACCACCGGCCATGTAGAGGTCCACATAGGTATCGAAGCCCACGCCGTAGGTGCCGCTGCCGAAGTTGGCCCCGAAGCG
>DDRC01000005.1 GCA_002342985.1 Flavobacteriales bacterium UBA2426 | reverse complement strand
GCCACCCGCCCCCCCCACCGCACCGCGGGGCGGCCGACCTCCCGCTTATCCAGCGTGCGCATCGCCTCCAGCAGGCCCAGCAGCAGGCTCAGGAAGAGGGGGCGCAGAAGCCTGCCCATGGCTATTGGCGCTTCGCCTGCTCCCAATAGGCGTCCATCTCGGCCAGCGTCATGCGGCCCAGTTCCTTCCCGTCCCGGCGGCTCTCGCGCTCCAGGTACTGGAAACGACGGATGAATTTCCGGTTCGTGCGCTCCAGCGCCTCGTCGGGGTCCACCCCCAGGAAGCGCGCATAGTTCACCATGCTGAAGAGCACATCGCCCACCTCATCGGCCTGCTGCGCGCTGCCCGCCTCCACCTCCGCCTGCAGCTCGCGCAGCTCTTCATGCACCTTGTCCCACACCTGCTCCTTGCGCTCCCAGTCGAAGCCCACCCCACGGGCCTTGTCCTGTATGCGGATCGCCTTCACCAGGCTCGGCAGCCCCTTGGGCACGCCCTCCAGCACGCTGGGCTGCGCCTCCCCGGGCCCGCCAGGAGCGTCTGCGCTGCGGCCCGCCCCCTGCGCTTGCTCCTCCAGCTTGATGCGCTCCCAGTTCGCCTTCACCTCCTCCTCGTCCTTCACCTGCACATCCCCGTAGATGTGCGGATGCCGCCGGATCAGCTTCTCGCAGATGCCGTTCAGCACATCGGCGATGTCGAAGGACCCCTGCTCCTGGCCGATGCGCGCATAGAATACGATGTGCAGGATCAGATCGCCGAGCTCCTTCCGCACGCCATCCAGGTCGCCCTCCAGAATGGCGTCGCCCAGCTCATACGTCTCCTCAATGGTCAAGGGTCGCAGCGTCTCCAGCGTCTGCTTGCGGTCCCACGGGCAGCGCTCGCGCAATTCGTCCATGATGCTCAGCAGGCGGAGAAAGGCTTGGGCGCGCGGATCCATGGGGCGAAGGTCGGTAGCCCTGGGCCATGGCCGCTGCCATCAGGGGGAACTGACGGCTGTTAGTTGCCTCCGGGAGCCGGTCCCTCAACTTTAGGTCAATCAAAACCATTCCCATGAAAAAGCTGCTCGTCGGCCTCGCCTTGGCACTCTCCGCACTTGGGCTGCAGGCGCAGGAAGTCGCCACCGTTGCGAGCGCGGTCTTCAGTCCGCGCCGCGTCATCAAGACCAATCTCACCGGGTATGCGCTGCTCTCGGTGAGTGCCAACTACGAGCAGAAGACCGGCCGCAAGACGACGGTGGGGCTGCTGGCGGGCTACAAACTGCCCAGCGTCATCAAAGTGGAGGCCATCGGTAACCTCGACGGCGAGAAGCAGACCTATACCGGGGATGTGGAGCCCAAGGGCCTCTATGCCAACCCCTATTTCCGGTTCTACCCAAGGGAGGCCTTCAAGGGCTTCTATGTGGAGGCCTTCCTCCGCTATTTCGACTACGATTACCGGGTGCCTTACGACTACGACAAGAATGGGCGCAACATCAGGGCCAACCTCGATGGCACGGCCAGCGCATTCGGTGGCGGATTGGGCATGGGCGTGCAATTCACGCTGGCCTCGCGTCTGTTCCTGGACATCAATGCGGGCTACGGCATGGCCATGGGGAATGCCCACATCGAGACCAACGACCCCAACCTGGAGCGCGAGGATTACCTCACCATCAAGCGCAACATCGAGAAGTACCAGGATGATGCCGACGTGCAGGTCTTCCTGCTCGGCGATATACTCCGGAATCCCGATGCACGCGCCGACGACCGGCACGCCGAGGCCGATTTCCGCGACAAGGTGTTCCCCATCGTGCGCGGCGGCATCTCCATCGGCTACGCGTTCTGAGCATCCGTTCCGAATCTTGAAGAAGGCCCCGGGATCGCCGGGGTTTTTTTCATGCGCCGCGCGCGACCTTCGCTCCATGCGCGTCATCCTTCCCGCCTTGCTGCTCGCATCGTGCGCCGGCCACCAGCCCGAGCCTGCCGCACCGCCCAACCATTCCGTCCGCGACGAGCTCGGCCAGCTCTACACCGACCAGCAGCTCACCGGTTCCTTCATCGGCTACGACGCGCAACGCGATCACTGGCTCTTCATTGACAGCGCCCAAGCCGATTCGGCCACGCTGCCCGCCAGCACCTTCAAGATCCTCGGCACGCTCATCGGTCTCGAGACCGGGGTGCTCCCCGATAGCAGTCACGTTATTGCCTGGGACGGCAGCGACTACGGGCGCCCAGCGGCGAACCGCGACCTCACGCTCCGCGAGGCCTACGATGCGAGCGTGTATTGGTACTACCGCGAGACCGTGCGCCGCATCGGCCCCGCAGCCTTCAAGCATTGGCTCGATACCGTGGGCTACGGCAATGCCGACACCACCGGCGGCTACGACCAGTGCTGGGTGAGGGGAGGGTTGCGCATCACCCCGCGCCAGCAGATCGCTTTCCTGCGTGCGGTAGAAGCGGAGCAGCTGCCCTTCAGCCCGCGCACGTACGGCATCGCCAAGGACATCATGCTGCGCGAGGATACGCTGGGCCGCGCTATGCGCGCCAAGACCGGCTGGGCCATGGGCGATGCGGGCAGCATCGGCTGGTACGTGGGCTGGGTAGAGGCCCCGCAGCGCGCGCCTTACTTCTTCGCGAACCGGATCAGCACGAGCGATACCGCGCATGCCGCATTCGCGGCGGCACGCATCGGGATCGCCAAGGCGGTGCTGAGGGAGGAAGGTGTTTGGCCGTGAGGGCCGTCTGATTCTATCCAGTACAATCAGAATCTAAACCTCCGCAGGGTCTCCCGTCTTCGGGGACCCTGCATACAATGTAGAACACATCAGGCTCTCCCGTCCTCGGGCTTCCAGTGTACAATGCGATAGAGAAGGGGAGGCCCCTCAGAATCCCCCCACGCCCGGCCCCGCCGCCACACCCTGGTTCAGGTGCGCGGCCAGCGCGGCCTCGTTGGGGATCATCGCGCGGCGGGCCTTTAAACCTCCGCAGGGTCTCCCGTCTTCGGGGACCCTGCGTGCAACGATGAACACATCAGGCTCTCCCGTCCTCGGGCTCCCAGTGTACAATGCGATAGAGTAGGGGAGGCCCCTCAGAATCCCCCCACGCCCGGCCCCGCCGCCACACCCTGGTTCAGGTGCGCGGCCAGCGCGGCCTCGTTGGGGATCATCACGCGGCGGGCCTTGCTGCCCTCGAAGGGCCCCAGCACACCGGCGGCCTCCAGCTGGTCCACAATGCGGCCGGCGCGGTTGTAGCCCAGCTTCAGCTTGCGTTGGATCAACGAGGTGCTGCCCTGCTGCGTCTGCACCACCAGGCGCGCCGCCTCCTCGAACATGCTGTCGCGCTCGCCATCGTCCAAGTCGCCGCCGCCTTCGCCCTCTTCCATGGGCGGCTCCGGCAGCAGCAGCGCATCCGGATAGCCGCGCTGATTGCCGATGAAGGCCGTGATCTCATCCACCTCCGGCGTGTCCACGAAGGCGCACTGGATGCGGATCAGGTCGTTGCCCGTGCTCAGCAGCATGTCGCCCCGGCCAATGAGCTGCTCGGCACCCCCGGCGTCCAGAATCGTGCGGCTGTCGATCTTGCTCGTCACCCGGAAGGCGATGCGCGCAGGGAAGTTGGCCTTGATCGTACCCGTGATGATGTTCACGCTGGGGCGCTGCGTGGCGATGATCAGGTGGATGCCGATGGCGCGCGCCAGCTGGGCCAGGCGGGCAATGGGCGTCTCCACCTCGCGGCCCGCCGTCATGATCAGGTCCGCGAACTCGTCCACCACCAGCACGATGTAGGGGAGGTAGCGGTGCCCGTTCTCCGGGTTCAGCCGCCGGCTGATGAACTTCGCGTTGTACTCCTTGATGTTGCGCACCTGCGCATCCTTCAGCAGCTCGTAGCGCTCGTCCATCTCGATGCACAGGCTGTTCAGCGTGGCCACCACCTTCTTCGTGTCGGTGATGATCGCCTCGCCCTCGCCCGGCAGCTTGGCCAGGAAGTGCCGCTCGATCTTGTTGAAGAGCGTCAGTTCCACCTTCTTCGGGTCCACCAGCACGAACTTGATCTGGCTCGGGTGCTTCTTGTACAGCAGGCTCACCAGGATCGCGTTCAGGCCCACCGACTTGCCCTGGCCCGTGGCACCGGCCATCAGCAGGTGCGGCATCTTCGCCAGGTCGGTCACGAAGGTCTCGTTGCTGATGGTCTTGCCCAGCACGATCGGCAGGTCCGCCGTGCTGTTCTGGAACTTCTCGCTCGCCACCACCGCGCGCATGCCCACCACCTGCGGCTTGCTGTTGGGCACCTCGATGCCGATGGTGCCCTTGCCCGGGATCGGCGCAATGATGCGGATCCCCAGCGCGGCCAGGCTCAGCGCGATGTCGTCCTCCAGGTTCTTGATCTTGCTGATGCGCACCCCCGCCTGCGGCACGATCTCATACAGCGTCACCGTGGGGCCGATCGTCGCCTTGATCTTGTCGATCCCGATGTTGTAGTGGCCCAGCGTGGCCACGATGCGGTCCTTGTTCGCCTCCAGCTCCTCCTTGGTCACCGTGATCTCGCCCGTGCCATGGTCCACCAGCAGGTCCAGCGGCGGCTGCTCGTAGCTGCTCAGGTCCAGCTTGGGATCGTACTCGCCGAACTCCTGCAGCTTCGCCTCGATCTCGTCCTCGGTCAGCACGGCTTCCTTGGCGCCGGCCTCCACGCTCATGCCGTTGAGCTCCCCGTTCAGCGCCTCCACCGCGCTCATCACCGGCGAGGCCACGGGCGCCACCACCTCCATCGGGGTGGTCTCCAGCTCCAGCGCGGGCGTCTCCTGCGCCTCGGCAGCGTCATCGGCCGCTTCGGCATCCGATCCCTCCAGCTCGAGCTCCAGCGTTGGTTCCTCGGTGCCACCGGCCGCTGCGGGGCCGGCAACCGGGGCGGTCCTTTCATCCGCCGCAACCGCTTCCTCAGGGAACCCGCTATCCTGCCATTCCGGCTCCTTCATCCGCACGCCGGGCTTCACGGCCGCGGCCTCCTCGGGTTCCGCTTCTGCCGCGCCCGCCCGCTTCGCCAGCAGCCCGCTCAGCCAGCCGAAATCGAGGTTGAAGGTGTAGGCCGCGAAGGCCGCCGCCGCGAACACCAGCAAGGCGCCGGCGCCGAACTCCCCCAGCAGGGTGGTCAGGTGCCGCGTCATCACCACGCCCAGTCCACCGCCCAGGAAGCTGTACTCCCCGCGGAAGAAGAAGCCCAGCAGCCCCGGCACCCACAGCGCCGCCATCGCCGTCCAGCCCAGCGTGCGCCGCGGGGGCAGCAGCCAGGTGCCCAGCAGGATGCGCATGCCCGCTAAAAAGCTCCACAGGGGGAAGGCGAAGGCCGCCAGCCCGAACCACACGTGGATGAAGCGGTGCGCGCTGATGGCGCCCAGCTTGCCCAGCCAATTCTCCGCCGCCGTGCCCGTGCTGAGGATCTCCCACCAGCCGCGGCTCATCAGGTCCTGGTCCACCCGCCAGGTAAAGAGGAAGCTCACGAAGGCGGTCAGCAGGAAGAGTCCGCCCAGCGTAAGGGCCAGCCCCAGCACCTTGTGGGTGCGCTCATCGGCGAAGAAGCCCTTCATGCGGCTCCAGCGGCCCTCGCTCGGCGCCGCGGCCTTCTTGCTCCGCCGCGGCTTGGCCGGGGCCTCTTCGGTGGGCTCCTCGCGGAGCCGGTTGCGCTTCTCGTTGGCCAATGTGGAATGCGGGATTCGCTCGCACGCGCGAGGCGATGCGTCGAAGGTCGAGCCTCCGTCCAGCCAGAACGGGAAGTCTATTGGCGCTAGTATCAACAGGGGCGCGTGGAGAGCCGCGCACGCAATGGGGCCGGGGGGCGCGGATCCAGGGGCGCAGCGCAGCGCCTTGGCCGCTGATGGCCAGGCACTGACGGCGGCGGGCTACATCGAGAAGGTCCCCAGCACCTCGGCCAGCTCGTGATGGAGCACGGGCGGCGCCACCGACTCGTGGTCGGCCTTGGGCTCGAACTTGGCGGGGTCGATGTCCTGGGCGGTCACCTGCACGGCGTCCAGGTGCATCCGGATGCCGTTCTGCACCATGTCGTAGCGCAGCAGCACACCGGGCACCTCCGCGAAGGGACCGAACCAATTGGGGTCGTTGATGCGGATGCGGTCGGTGTACCACACCTCGATCTCCGGCTGTTCCATCCGGCTGAACACGGCGATGGCCTTGCGGCAGGGGAACCCGGCAATGGTATCCAGGTCGTTGGTGAACAGGATGGTGGGGCGTCCGTAATCCGCGTTGAACAGGTCCATGTCGCGCGGCTTCAGGTGGCTCACGATCCGCTTGCCCATCATGCTCATGTGGTAATCCATGCTGCGGCCGCTGTTGTCCACCTGCATCAGGGTGCGGAACACCCCCATGCCGGCGCTCAGCTCCGCCGCCTGCCGGTCTTCGGTGAAAGTGAGCGTGGTGCGCTCAGGCAGCATGCCCGCCATCAGCCCGTTGGGGTCGTAGTCGGGGAAGGTGAGCGCATACTCGATGGTGCCTTCCGTTACCCGCTGCTCCAGCAAGCTGGTGCCGCAGGCGGAGAGGAACAGGGTGGAGGCGCTCAGGAACAGGGCTTTGTGGATCGGCATCAGGGAGGGTGTTGCGTGCCCCTCTTACGGCGGGGCCTGTCCCTTCGTTTCAGCCGAAAGCGCCTGATTGCTAGGCGAACCGGAAGCAGGGGTCGATGAACGCCCTCCGGCGGCAGGCTTACCTTCGCCCGCAACGGCCGTTGCGCACCAGCGCCGCGGCAACGACCATGGAATTGCGATTGATCGAGGCGGCCTCGGAGATCGGGGCGGGCAAACGGGGCGCCAGCATGGGCATGGCCGCCTTGCGGGTGGCGGCGTGGAAGCTGGGCAGCGAGCTCTTCGGCCATGCCGAAGAGAGCATCTTGCGCGATGAGAACGATGTGCTCTACGAGGACGACCGCAGCCCCAGTGCCCACCACATCGACGGGCTCATCCGCTTCGAGAGCGACTTGGGGTACGATGTAT
>DDRC01000042.1:13056-15436 GCA_002342985.1 Flavobacteriales bacterium UBA2426 | reverse complement strand
ACCGACTTCTCGGGCGAGTATGTGAAGGCCGAATACCTCAGCGCGGAGGAACAGGCTGCCGAAGCGAAGAAGCAGGGGCGCGACAAGTACCTCAGCGTGGACGAGCGCATCGCCATCAAGCTGAAGACCGAGGGCCGCGCCTTCAAGGTGGAGAAGTACGAGCACAACTACCCGCACTGCTGGCGCACCGACAAGCCCGTACTCTACTACCCGCTCGACAGCTGGTTCGTCCGTGTCACCGCGAAAAAGGACCGCTTGATCGCACTCAACAAGACCATCACCTGGAAGCCCGAGAGCACCGGCACCGGCCGCTTCGGCAACTGGCTGGAGAACCTGCAGGACTGGAACCTGTCACGTTCGCGCTACTGGGGCATCCCGCTGCCCATCTGGCGCACCGAGGACGGCAGTGAGGAGCTCTGCATCGGCTCGCTGCAACAACTGAAGGAGGAGATCGCGCGTGCCGTGAAGGCCGGCGTGATGAAGGAAGATCCTTACGCCGCCTTCGTGCCCGGCGACATGAGCGATGCCAACTACGACCGCATCGACATCCACCGTCCGTACGTCGACAACATCGTGTTGGTGAGCCCCGACGGCAAGCCCATGCGCCGCGAGACCGACCTGATCGACGTTTGGTTCGACAGTGGCGCGATGCCCTACGCGCAGTGGCACTACCCCTTCGAGAACGAGGCGACCTTCAAGGAGAAGTTCCCCGCCGCGTTCATCGCCGAGGGCGTGGATCAGACGCGCGGCTGGTTCTACACGCTGCACGCCATCGCCACGCTCACGCAGGACAGCGTGGCCTACCAGACCGTGGTGAGCAACGGCCTGGTGCTCGACAAGGTGGGCCAGAAGATGAGCAAGCGCCTGGGCAACGCGGTGGACCCCTTCAAGACGCTGGACCAGTATGGCGCCGATGCGGTGCGCTGGTACATGATCAGCAACGCCTCGCCCTGGGACAACCTGAAGTTCGACGCCGAGGGCATCACCGAGGTGCAGCGCAAATTCTTCCGCGCGCTCTTCAACACCTACAACTTCTTCGCGCTGTACGCCAACATCGACGGCTTCGACGGAACCGGCGAGGCGACGTTGACGGAGAGCGACCGCTGGATACTCTCGCGCCTCAATAGCGTGCTGAAGCTGGCCGACGCGAGCTACGCCGACTACGAGCCCACCATCGCCGCACGCGCCATCCAGGACTTCGTGGTGGAGGACCTCAGCAACTGGTACGTGCGCCTCAACCGCCGCCGCTTCTGGAAAGGCGAGCTCGGTGCGGACAAGAACGCCGCGTTCAGCACGTTGCAGCGCTGCTTGGAAGTGGTGGCCATGCTGAGCGCGCCCATCGCCCCCTTCTTCAGCGACCGCCTGTACCGCGATCTGAAAGGCACGAGCGTGCATTTGAGCGATTGGCCGAAGCATGATGAGTCGCTCATCGACACCGAGCTCGAGCAGCGCACCGCGCTCGCACAGAAGCTCACCTCGCTGGTGCTCAGCATCCGCAAGAAGGAAGGGCACCGTGTGCGCCAGCCCTTGCAGAAGATGCTGGTGCCCGTGACCGACGCGGCGATGCGCACGCGCTTGGAGGCCATCCGCGACCTCGTGCTGAGCGAGGTGAACGTAAAGGAGCTGGTGATCCTTGACGCCAGCGAGAGCAAGCTCACCAAGAAGATCAAGCCCGACTTCAAGAAGCTGGGTGCGCGCATGGGCAAGCTGATGAAGAGCGTGGCCGTTGCGGTGAACGGATTTTCGCAAGCGCAGATCGCCGAGCTGGAGGCGAACGGCAGCATGAAGCTGAGCGTGGAGGGCCAGGAGGTGGAGCTGCTGCGCGACGACGTGGAGATCACCGCCGAGAACGTGCCGGGGCTGAGCGTGGCCAGCGATGGGGCGCTCACCGTGGCGCTCGACATCACCCTCACCGACGAGCTGGTGCAGGAGGGCATCGCCCGCGAGCTGGTGAGCCGGATCCAGACCCTCCGGAAGGAGAGCGGCTTCGAGGTGACCGACCGAGTACAGCTGCACATCCACGCGGGCGGGGACGAACGGGTGGCCCGGGCCGTCCGCAGCCATGCCGGCTGGATCCTCTCCGAGACCCTTGCGTTAACGGCTGAGGACCAGCTCCTTGTGAGCCACCTGCCTGCGGAAGGCCCGGGAGTGCACGAGGTGGAGTTGGACGAGGTCCGGCGCTGCGCGCTTTCCCTTGTCAGGTCAGCGAACTGAAGGGGGACCGTCTATATTTGCGGATCTTTAACCCGACCCCTATCGTCATGGCCAAGAAACCCGCGAAGAAGCCGGCCAAGCCCGTGAAAAAGGCTGCCGTCAAGAAAGCTGCCAAGCCTGCGAAGGTGAGCAAGCCGGCCGCGAAGCCCAAGGCCAAGTCGAAGCC
>DDRC01000042.1:546-12895 GCA_002342985.1 Flavobacteriales bacterium UBA2426 | reverse complement strand
AAAGCGGCCAAGCCGGTCGTGAAGAAGCCAGCGCCGAAGAAAGTGGTCGCCAAGAAGCCGGCGGTGAAGAAACCTGCTGCCAAGCCGGTGGCGAAGAAGCCCGTTCCGAAGGCTCCGGTGAAGCCGGTTGCCAAAAAGGCTTCTGCTGTCGCTACGAAGAAGCCGGTCGCAAAGCCGGTACCGAAACCTGTGGTGAAGGCCGTCTCCAAACCGACCCCTGCACCAAAACCGGCTCCGGCACCCAAAACCTCGCCCATCGCTGCGAAGCCTGCGGCAAAACCGGCCCCAGTGGCCAAACCCAAACCCGTGAAGAAGGACGTGAAGAAGGAAGCGAAGGAGTATGCTGCCAAGGCGGCAGACAAGCCGTTGGTGACCCAGGTTTCCGCGCCTGTGCGGCCGATGGCCGCTCCTGTGGTGAAGAAACAGGTGTCCACCCTGGAGAGCGCCGACAAGGTGCGTTACAGCGATGAGGAGCTTGCGGAATTCAAGGAGCTGATCCTCAAGAAGCTCGAGGAAGCCCGCAAGGACTACGACCTGCTGAAGCAGACCCTGGCCAATACGGACAACAACGGGACGGACGACACCAGCCCCTCCTTCAAGATGATCGAAGACGGCAGCGAGACGCTTAGCCGCGAGGAGACCGCCCAGCTGGCCGCCCGCCAGGAGAAGTTCATCAAGCACCTGGAGGACGCACTGCTGCGCATCCGCAATAAGACCTACGGTATCTGCCGCGTCACCGGCCGTCTGATCAGCAAGGAGCGCCTGCGCCTTGTTCCGCATGCTACGCTGAGCATCGAGGCCAAGCAGCAGATGGGCAGCTAGGCCTTGCTCGGCGCAATGCGGGCACGCCCAGCGGCACCGCAACGCCAAGCCGCCTTCGAGAACCGATGAAGCGCGCCCTCCTCATCATCCTGTTCGTGCTGCTGGCCGATCAGGCACTGAAGGTCTGGGTCAAGCTGTCGTTCTACTATGACGAGTCCGTTCCGGTCTTCGGTGACTGGGGCTTCCTCCACTTCATCGAGAACAGGGGCATGGCGTTCGGGATGGAATTCGGCGGGGAAGCGGGGAAATTGACCCTGTCCCTGCTGCGGATCGTGGCGGTCATCGGCATCGGCTACGCCTTGCGCCGGATGATCCATCAACGGGTGCACGGCCTTCAGGTGATGAGCGTTGCGTTGGTGCTTGCCGGAGCGCTTGGGAACATCATCGACAGCACCGTCTACGGCCTGATCTTCAGCGCCAGCACACCGTTCCAGAAAGCGGTGTTCATGCCGGCGGAGGGCGGTTACGCCGCGCTCTTCCATGGCGCCGTGGTGGACATGTTCCATTTCCCCATTTGGCGAGGACGCCTTCCGGAATGGGTGCCGGGATGGGGAGGCGAGTACATCGAGTTCTTCCAGCCGGTGTTCAACATCGCCGATGCGGCGATCACCGTGGGCATCGCGCTCTTCGTAGTGGCGCAGCGCTTCGCTCCGGTGGAGCACACCGCTCAGGCTGCGGTCGAGCCGCCGGGCCCGTCAGGGGCCGATGTCACCGGCCCCGGACCGAAGGGCCAGGCGTAGGCGCGGCGAAGGCCACGCACAGGGTAGGCCCGGGGCGCATACATTGGCCAGCATGACCGCACGGTTCGCGTGGCGCGAATGGGCCTTCGCCCTGCTGCTTTATGCCCCGATAGCATTGGTCTATGGCGCGCATTTCGCAGCCGGATGGTGGGAGTCGGACCGCATCGGCACCGGCTTCATCCAGTACGACCAGCCGTCGTACATGGCCAGCGCGCGGGAGTATATTGACGGCTCGAGCAGCGGCCTGCTCTACGCACTGCCCCGTGAGCGGGTGCCGTATGCCGAGCCCACCCTGGTGCAGGTGCACCTGTGGGCCCTCTCCATCGTTTGGCGCATCACGGGGATCGACCCCGGCCTGCTCTTCGTGCTGTTCGGGGCGGTCTTCGGTGTCCTGGCCATCCGGGTATTCATGGCGCTCTTCGATACGGTCGTCAGCGTGCAGGGCGGCGTGCGCCGCTGGGGGCAGCTGCTCTTCGTGTGGGGTGGGGGATTGCTCTGCCTGGCAGGTGCGGCGTACGGCTGGATGAAGGGCGCGCGCGGCCTCGGCCTCGCGGAGTACCTCTTCGAGATCGACCCCGCCTTCGGCTGGTGGTTCCTCAATCTGGGCCGCAATCTCATCTACCCCAACGAGGCCTACTACCATTTCATGCTCTTCGCGGCACTGCTGCTCATGGTACGCGGTCGCTTCTGGATGGCCGGCGCGGTTGCGGCCTTGCTCGCCTGGTCGCACCCCTTCGCCGGAGTCGGCTTGCTGGCGATATCCATCACCTGGTCCACGCTGGAGCGCTTCTATGTGCGCAACCGCTCCGTCCCGGTTGGATTCATCGCTTGGCTTGCCGTCACCGCCGCCTCCTGCGCCTGGTATTTCTTCGTCTGGGTGCCCGCCCATGCCAATCCGGAGCTGGTGGGTTCCATCCAGCTGGCATGGACGCTTTCCGCGCAAGCCTTCATTCCAGCCTATGCGCTTGTCGCGCTCATGACGATGGCGAACCTGCGTACCCCCTCACGCACGCTTGCCTTCCTCGGCCAACCCGCTCATCGCCTCCTGGCCGTGATGGCGGTGGTCAACTTCATGCTCGAGAACCACGAGTTCGCCGTGGAGCCCCACCAACCGGTGCACTTCGCCCGCGGCTATGTCTGGTCGGCGCTGTTCCTCATGGGTGCGCCATGGCTGCTCACCGAGGCGCTGCCTTGGTGCCGGTCACGCGGAAGGATGGCGGCGGCTGCGCTCATCGGTGTGGCCACCGTGGCGCTGCTATTGGACAATGCGCTCTTCTTCGGCACGCAGATCGGCCGCCAGCTGAGGGCAACGGCGCAATCCGTTTGGCTCACGCCCGATGGCCGTGAAGCGCTGGGTGCTTTGCGCCAGCTGCACCGCAGCGAGGAGCTGCTCGTGAGCCAGGACCTGGACCTGGCCCACCTTGCGCAGGTATACACGCCCTATCGCACCTACGCGGCGCACTTCTTCGAGACCCGGGAACGGAGCATCTACGAGCCGCGGCAGCTTGCCTACTTCCACAAGGGTGAGCTGTCGGACTCCCTGCTCACCGGGCCGCTGATGGTGGTGGCGATGACGGACAGCGGGGCCTTCACCCCGCCGGGCCGGGCTCGTTTGGTGTACGCGAACACGAGCTACCGGCTGTTCCGCGTGGAGGCGGTGCGGTAGCGCCGACGCGGTTCACCGGATATCGACGCGCAAGCCGAACAGCTGCTGGGTGCCTTGGCTCCATCGCGCTGGCAGCCCAGGGTAGGCGCCGGCATGCAGCATCGGCCGCACCTCCGAGAAAAGGTGGAGGCCGCTCCAGAACGGGCTCGTCCGTCCGAGCCTGAAGTCGATGCCGACGACGCCATAGGCGGTGAGCGAAAGTGCGGGATCAAGGCGGAATGACTCCTCCGCGATCGTGGTGCGCTCCGTTTCATCGCTGCCATCGTGGCGCTCCAGTCGGGTTGTGACGCCATGCCAAACCGTGGCCCGCGCATCGTGGGCGAAGCCGAGCTGGAGCCCGCCGCCAACGAACCAGCTGAAGCGCGATCGCGCGTTGCGGCTCAGGATGAAGGAGGCGTCGACGGCCATGCGCGAGCGTGTCACGGTGGCGATGTAGGACTCTGCCCAAGTGGAGTCGAGCTCATAGCGGTCGCCGGTGGAGAGGGAAACCAGGGTGTCGTACACCGCTGTGGTGGAGCGGCCCCAGCTGGAGCTGAACTGCTGCCCGCCGCCGAAAGCGACCGCGATCCGCAGGAGCTTCGTGAAGCGGGCTTCGGACGATGCCGCACGGTCCAGGTCGAGCCCGATGCCGAGGTAGACGCCACCGCTGCTCCGGGACATGCCCGGTGCATCATCGAAGCGGTCATCCTCGGGGCCGTACCAGGGATAGTCGAAGGCACGCACCGGCAGCTCCTCCCGGAGCAGCGAGGAGGCCGGCAGCATGCTGCGCCAATCGGCCGCGGGAAGGCTGCTTTCGCGCAAGGTGAAGCCGAGGCCGGCCGCGTAGGCCTCCGCGATCAGCGGCCGTGCAGCGGCGCCTTCATCCTGCGCATGGAGCGCTGGCAGGGCCAGAAGTCCGGCCAAAGCGAGCAGAAAATGCTTTTCCATGGATTCAAGGGTTTCGGTCGTGCCTGCGGTATCAGGCCCCGACAACCATCGGCGCCCCGGCCCCCACCACCAGCTCGGCGATCTGCACGGCATTGGTAGCGGCGCCTTTCCGCAGATTATCGGCGACGATCCAGAGGTTCAGCGTGCAGGGCTGGCTCTCATCGCGGCGTATGCGCCCCACCAGCACCTCGTCGCGGCCATCGGCCAGCAGGGGCATGGGGTACTCGTCCCTTGCCGGATCGTCCAGCAGAAGCACACCGGGAGCCTCCCGGAGGAGCCGCCTCGCATCGTCCAGCTCGAATTCGCGTGCGAACTCCACGTTCACCGATTCGCTGTGGCCTCCGGTCACAGGAACGCGCACGGCCGTGCAGGTTACCCGGATGGCGGGGTCGAGGATCTTGTGCGTCTCGTTCACCACTTTCATCTCCTCCTTCGTGTAGCCGTTGGCCAGGAACGCATCGCACCGGGGTATCACGTTGCGGTCGATCCGGAAGGGATAGGCCATCTCGCCCTGGACGCCGGCGCGTTCATTCTCCAGCTGCCGTACGGCCACTATCCCGGTGCCGGTCACGCTCTGGTAGGTGGAGACCACCACGCGCCTCGCAGTATAGGCCCGGTGCAGAGGAGCGAGTGCCATCACCAGCTGGATGGTGCTGCAGTTGGGGTTCGCGATGATGCGGTCCTCTGGCCGCAGCAGGTGGCCGTTGATCTCGGGCACGATCAGCTTCTTGTCCGGCATCATCCGCCAGGCGCTGCTGTTGTCGATCACGGTGCAGCCGGCCTTGGCGAAGCGCGGGGCCCATTCGAGCGAAGTGGCCCCACCGGCGGAGAACAGCGCCACATCGGGTCGCGCCGCGATGGCGGCTTCCATACCCACCACGGGCACCTCCTTGCCCCTGAACCGGACCGCTTTGCCCACGCTGCGCTCACTGGCCACGGCCAGCAGTTCATCCAAGGGGAAGCGGCGCTCCTCGAGCACCTTGAGCATGATGCCACCCACGAGGCCGGTGGCGCCTACGACCGCGACTTTCATGTTGGTCCCAGAACGTTTCAGAGCGGTCGAAAGTACGTGCGGCGTGCCGTCGCCGCACATACCGGCGCGGCAGGCGGAAGCACTACCTTTTCCGCCGCTGCCATGCCTGTGATCCCTTTCCGCTTCCGCCTGCTGGTGGCCTTGCTTCCAGCGCTGGTGCCTGCGGCGCTCCCCGCCCAGGTGAACGACGATTTCGAGGACGGCGATTTCACCGCCGCCCCGGCCTGGGCCGGCGATGCCGCGCTCTTCACGGTAGCCGACGTGAGCGGCGACCGCATGCTGCGCAGCAACAGCACGGGGGCCGCCACGTATGCCCTCAGCACGCCCAGCACGTTGGCCGCAGATGCCCGGTGGGAGTGGTTCATGGACCTGCGGTTCGCCACCAGCGGCGCCAACTATGCGGACGTGTACCTCATCAGCGATGAGGCCGTGCTCACCGCCGCGCAGAACGGATGGTTCGTGCGGATCGGCGGCACCGCCGACCGTGTGGAGCTCTTCAAGCGCGTGGGTGGCGCGAATGCATCGGTGCTCGCGAGCCCTGATGGCATCGTGAACAGCAGCAGCAGCAACCCGTTGCGCATCCGCGTGGAGCGAACGGCCGCCAACGACTGGATCCTCGCCTACGACGACGGCAACACAGGCAGCTTCGCCTCCGTGGGGCCGGTGAACGATGGGGCGGTGGCCTCGAGCATCGCCTTCGGCGTGCTGGTAGTGCAGAGCTCCGCAGCCGGTCCGGTGAACAACCACTTCTTCGACGACTTCGCCGTGGGCGGCATCCCGGTGGACCTCGCCGCGCCGGAGGTGGTGACCGTGCAAGCCGTTTCAGCCTCGGCGGTGGACGTGCTCTTCAATGAGCCGCTTGACCCGGTCACCGCGGGTGATGCAGCCCACTATGCAATCGCGCCGCCCATCGCGATTGCCGCTGCGCAGCTGGACGGGGCCAATGCGGCGCTGGTGCATCTGACGCTCACGGATCCGTTGGCGGCCAACGTGCAGCACGCGCTCACCGTGACCGGCGTGGAGGACCTTGCGGGCAATCCCATCGCAGCCACCGGGCCGTTCCCCTTCACCTGGGTGGTGCCCGACGCACCGCTGTACCGCGATGTGGTCATCAACGAGATCATGGCCGATCCCACGCCCGCGGTGGGGCTGCCCGAGGCGGAATTCGTGGAGCTGTTCAATGCCACGGCAGACAAGACCTTCGACCTTGCCGGCTGGAAGCTCAGCGACGGAAGCAGCTCCGCCACGCTGCCGTCCTACGCGCTGGGTCCGGGTGGCCACGTGCTCATCACCAGCAACGCGAACAGCGCCCTCTTCGCCACCGTGGCCAACCGCATCGGGGTGGCCAGCCTGCCTTCCTTGAACAACGATGCAGACAACCTCGCCCTCGCCGCACCGGGGGATGTCCTTATCGATGCGGTGGCGTATTCCCTGGGCTGGTACCAGGATGCCGTGAAGCAGGAGGGCGGCTGGACCTTGGAGCAGGTCAATCCCTTCACGCCTTGCAGCGGCGCAAGCAACTGGACTGGGAGCAATGCCCCGGTGGGCGGAACGCCGGGTGAGGCGAATTCCGTCCTCGACCCCACGCCGGATGCCATGCCCCCATCGATCGTGGCCGTGCTCGTGGTTGACAGTGTGACCGTGGAGCTCATCTTCAGCGAAGCCATGGATGCTGCCAGCCTCGTGGCGGCATCCTATGCCATCAGTCCCGGCATTGCGGTGACCACAGCGGCCATCGTGCCGGGCACGGTTGACCGGGTGCGCCTCACCCTGTCCGCTCCCATCGTCGTTGGCGTGCTCTACACGGTCACGGTCTCAGGCGCCACGGATTGCCCCGGGAATGCCATCGGCGCGGGCAATGCAGCCGCCTTTTCGCGGCCTGAACCGGTGGTGGCCGGCGACATTGTGATCAACGAGGTGCTCTACGACCCCTTCGCCACCGGCAGCGATTTCGTGGAGATCTACAACCGCTCGGCCAAGACCCTGAGCCTTCAAGGGATGCAGCTTGCCAACGAGACCAACGGGGCCATCGCGAACCTGCGCACGATCACCCCCGATGCGCTGCTGCTGATGCCCAACGAGTACATCCTGCTCGCCACCAGCACGGCGGATATCGCCGCCCGGTATCCGCAGGGCCGCACGGACCGCTTCCTCCAGATGAGCCTGCCGAGCTACAACAACGGCAGCGGGACGGTGGTGCTGCTCGATGCGGCCAATGCGGTGATCGACCTTTTCCGGTACGATGACGACCTGCACTTCGGCCTGGTGAACAAGCCGGAGGGCTACAGCCTGGAGCGGGTCGACCCCGACCGCGGAACGGACGATCCCACCAACTGGCACACCGCATCAGATGTGTCCGGGGGCGCCACTCCGGGCTTCCGCAACTCCCAGTACAGCGAGGCGCCCGAGGCCAGCGGCGAGCTGACGATCGAGCCGGGCATCTTCAGCCCCGATCAGGACGGCTTCCAGGACCTCCTCACCATCGCCTATCGCTTCGATCGGCCGGGTTTCGTGGGAACCATCATCGTCTATGACATCGCTGGCCGCGAAACGCGACGGCTGATGGACAGCCAGCTGCTCGGCACGGAAGGGGCACTCAGCTGGGACGGGCTCATGGAGGGCGGCAGCAAGGCCAGGATGGGCCCTTACGTGGTGGTGCTGGAGGCCTTCGACCTTGATGGCAACGTGGAGACCTACCGGAAGACCGTGACCCTGGCCCATCCGTTGGACTGAGCCTCAGAGTATTCCGCCCCCTCCCACGGCAAGCCGGCCGTTGTTGGCATTCTCTGCATGCCGTACTCCGCTGCGGCTGATGCATTGCTCAACTTCGCACCCAAGATGACGGAGCAAGTCACCAAGAGCCAGGAACTCATCGCCCGCCGCAAGGCCGCCGTGCCCAACGGCGTGGGTATGTTCAACTTCGCCACCGCTGCCAAGGCCAGCGGCGCCACCATCACCGACCTCGATGGCCGCGAGCTCATCGACTTCGCCGGAGGGATCGGCGTGGTGAATGCCGGGCACTGCCCCCCGCCCGTGGTGAAGGCCATCCAGGAGCAGGCCGAGAGGTTCCTGCACGTGAGCTTCAATGTGGCCAGCTACGAGCCCTACATCGCCCTGTGCGAGAAGCTCAACGCCCTCTTGCCGCACGGTGGCCCCACCAAGACCATGCTCGTGAACACCGGTGCCGAGGCGGTGGAGAACGCCATCAAGATCGCACGCCAGGCGACCAGGCGTCAGGGTGTGCTCTGCTTCACCGACGCCTTCCATGGCCGCACCATGATGGCCATGACGCTCACCAGCAAGGTGGGCTACAAGCCTGATTGCGGACCCTTCGCCCCGGAAGTGTACCGCACGCAGTACCCGAACCTCTTCCGGTACGGCGCTGGGCGCAGCGAAGCGGAATTCGTGCAGGCCGAGCTGCACCGCTTGGAGGAGCTGTCGCACAATACCGTGGATCCGAAGCAACTGGCCTGCGTGATCATCGAGCTGGTGCAGGGCGAGGGCGGCTTCAACGTGGCGCCGAAGGCCTATGTGGAGGGCTTGCGCAAGTGGTGCGACAAGCACGGCATCCTGCTGATCTTCGACGAGGTGCAGGCGGGCTTCGGCCGCACGGGCGCCTGGTCGGCCTTTGAGCACTTCGGGGTGATTCCCGACCTCAGCACCTGGGCAAAGAGCCTGGGCAGCGGCATGCCCATCGGCTGCGTGATGGGCAGGGCCGAGATCATGGACAAGGCCGGCCCCAGCAGCATCGGCGGCACCTACATCGGCAACCCGGTGAGTTGCGCCGCGGCCCTGGCCACGCTGAAGTACATGGAGGAGATCGACATCAACGCCAAGGGGCGCCATGTGGGCGAAGTGATCCGCCAGCGCTTCGAGAGGATGAAGGCCAAGCACGACTGCATCGGCGATGTGCGCGGCCTGGGCGCCATGATGGCCATGGAGTTCAACGTGAAGCGCGACCCCATGCGCCCCGATGCCGACACCTGCACGAAGCTGATGAACGCCTGTGCCAAGCGTGACCTGGTGGTGATCACCGCCGGAACCGACAAGAACGTCATCCGCGTGCTGAGCCCCCTGGTGATCAGCGATGAGCTTCTGAACAAGGGGCTGGACATCATGGAGGAGGAACTGGAGAGGATCTGTGGCTAGTTCAACATAGAGGCACGGAGGACACGGAGAAACCCACCTGATGAACGCTACGATGAGGTTGATGAGCCAGAGCGATGCGCGACCGCGCATTTCCTCTGTGCGCTCGGTGCCTCTGTGGTGAAGCATTCCCCATGAAGCCTTTCTCGATCGCCGGCATCCAGATGCGCACCAGCGCCGCCTACCCCAATGTGGAGGCGATGAAGACCAAGCTGGAGCTGCTCATGGCCATCTATCCATGGGTGGACATGGTGCTGTTCAGCGAACTGTGCGCGTACGGCCCGCACATCCAGCACGCCCAGCCGGTGCCCGGCGAATTCGAGCAGGAGATGTGCGCGCTGGCTGCCAAGCACGGCATCTGGCTCCTTCCGGGCAGCGTCTTCGAGAAGAAGGAAGGCAAGGTGTACAACACCGCCAGCGTGATCGACCCCGAGGGCAGCGTTGTGACGCGGTACCGGAAGATGTTCCCCTTCTACCCCTACGAGGTGGGCGTAACCGGGGGCAGCGAGTTCTGCGTCTTCGATATCCCCGACGTGGGCCGCTTCGGCGTGAGCATCTGCTACGACATGTGGTTCCCTGAGACCACCCGTACCCTGGCCGTCATGGGGGCCGAGGTGATCCTGCACCCCACGCTCACCGGCACCATCGACCGCGAGATCGAATTGAGCATCGCGCGCGCCAGCGCAGCCACCAACCAGTGCTACTTCTTCGACATCAATGGCCTCGACGCCGGCGGGAGCGGCCGCAGCATCGTGTGCGGGCCCGAGGGGCGCATCATCTATCAGGCCGATACCAATGAGGAGTTCATCCCCATCGAGATCAATCTGGAGAAGGTGCGCCGCAGCCGTGAGCTGGGCGTCCTCCGGCTGGGCCAGCCGCTGAAGAGCTTCCGCGACAGGCCGGTCGATTTCGGCATCTATGCACCAGGGGCCAAGCACCCCGCACTGGAGGGCCTGGGGCCGTTGATCAAGCCGGCACGTGTGCAGGAGCTCACAGAGCTGGAGGTGAAGGATGAGACGCGCATGCCGCACGAGCCGCCCAAGCATGTAGTCACATCGTTGCGACCACCCAGCGAACCAACCGAATAGCCATGGGAAGCCTAGCCGGACGCCATCATATGAAGCTGAAGGATTTCATCAGCTGGTTCGAGATACCCGTGTACGACATCCACCGCGCCGCGCGCTTCTATGGCACCATCTACAGCATGGAGATGGAGGTGGCCGTGAACGGGGAGTTCGCCATGGCCTACTTCCCGGTCGACAAGGGCATCGGCGGTGCGCTCATCTACGGGCCGGGCTGCGTGCCCAGCGACACCGGCACACTGGTCTACCTGAACGCGGGGAATGACCTCGATGGCATCCTGGGGCGCGTGGACCTCGCCGGGGGGCGGGTGATCATGCCGAAATCGCTGGTCAGCGAGGCCGCGGGCTGGTTCGCGCTGTTCATCGACAGCGAGGGCAACCGCGTGGCGCTCCACCAAGGCGCTCCCGGCCCGTCGAAAGCCAAGGCGACGACCAAGCCGGCCTCGCGGAAGGCCGCGCCACGGAAGGCCGGTGCCAAGCGGCGCTGAGCCATCCCGGAGGCTGCCAGGATCAGGAGTGGCGGATCGAGGGCCTGGCTATCTTTCCCACTCGGGCTTACCCCTTCCGATCCCCATGTCCGAAACCGCCCTCCAGCTCCGCCAGCACTACAACGCCGCGCGCCTCCGGTCGCATACCTGGGACCAGCTGAAGCTCGCCGTCATGGACCTCGATGAAGGCCGCGGCGGAGCTCAGGAAGTGGAGGCGACCCTGAGGGACCTGCACACCATCGAGCTCTACTGGGCCTTTCCGGGCCGCGATACCGTGCGCCAGTTGCAGGGAATGCTTCGGAGCAGGGAGTACCATGGCCTTCACCTGGCCGTGAACCACATCGTGCGCATGCTCAGCAGCGGCGCTTTCCGCAGCGATTCGGCGGCCATGCTGGACCCGCTCTCGGGCCGGAGCGAGCTGCTTGATGCGGAGGGGGAGAAGCCGCGCTCCAATTACTTCGAGGTGCTGTTCGTCGACGACCTCGACGACACGGAGGAAGCGGTGCTGCGGGAGCGCTTGAAGCAGGTGCGCGACAGAGGTGATGCCTTCGTGTACGATGCGGTGATGGTGCGCACGGTTCAGGACGCGCTCATCGCCCTGCTGTTCAACCATAACATCCAGGCGGTGGTGGTCCGCTTCGGTGTGCCCTTCGCCAGTGCCAATCACAAGGGCATCCTGCGCGAGTTCACCCGGGCCATCGACCGGCTCGATCCCGGCGCGATCGGTCGGGCTCGCATGGGCCCTTTCCTGGGCCGCATCTGCCGCTGGTTCCGTCCGGAGGTCGACCGCTATTTCGTCACCGACACCCCTGTGGACGGCCTGGAGGACGACACCCTCTCCGCTTTCCGGCGCATCTTCTACCGAACCGAGGACCTCACTGAGCTGCACCTCACGCTGCTGCGCGGCATCCAGGAGAAGTTCGATGCGCCCTTCTTCACCGCACTGAAGGACTACAGCCGCCGCCCCATGGGTGTCTTCCACGCCATGCCCATCAGCCGGGGCAACAGCGTGTTCAAGAGCCGCTGGATACAGGATTTCGGCGAATTCTACGGCCGCAACCTCTTCCTCGCTGAGACCAGCGCCACCACCGGTGGACTCGATTCGCTGCTGCAGCCCACCGGTCCGCTGAAGAGGGCCCAGGAGCTTGCCGCCCGCGCTTTCGGGGCTCAGCGCACCTACTTCGCAACCAATGGCACCAGCACCACCAACAAGATCGTGGTGCAGGCGCTGGTGGAGCCCGGCGACATCGTGCTCATCGACCGCGACTGCCACAAGAGCCACCACTACGGCATGGTGCTCAGCGGGGCCTACCCCGTCTACCTGCACAGCTATCCGCTCCAGCGGTACAGCATGTACGGCGCCGTCCCCTTGGACCATATCCGTGAACAGCTCTTCAAGCTCAAGAGCGGCGGGCGCCTCGACAAGGCGAAGATGCTCCTGCTCT
>DDRC01000042.1:0-351 GCA_002342985.1 Flavobacteriales bacterium UBA2426 | reverse complement strand
CCTTCGACGGCGTGGTGTACAACGTGGAGCGCGTGATGCAGGAGGTGCTCGCGATCAAGCCGGACATCGTGTTCCTGTGGGATGAGGCCTGGTGGGCCTTCGCGCGCTTCAGCTACGTGCTGCGCCAGCGCACTGCCATGCAGGTGGCCGCCAAGCTCGCCCGCAAGTACCGCACCCCCGAGTACCGCGCCGAGTATGATCGGCACATCCAGGGGCTGCAGGCGGGGGAGGAGCCGCGACTACCCGATCCGGACAAGGTGCGCATCCGCGTGTACGCCACGCAGAGCACGCACAAGACGCTCACCTCGCTTCGCCAGGGCAGCATGATCCACATCTGGGACGAGGACTTCG
>DDRC01000196.1 GCA_002342985.1 Flavobacteriales bacterium UBA2426 | reverse complement strand
CGCTTCTCCATCAGGTCGGCATGCACCACGGCCAGCCGCCCTTCCAGCTCGCTGCGCAGCGTGCTGCGCTCGATGTAGGTGCGCAGCCGGTCCTGCTCCGCCTTCAGCGTGTTCAGCTTCAGGCGGCGGTCGCGGATGCGCTCGAATTCCTCCGTCATCAGCTTGTTGGCCTCCAGCGCGGGCTTGCTAGGCGGCAGGCTGGCCAGCATCAGCAGGCTCCGCTTCATCTCATGCTGGTCGATGCTGCGCAGGCTCAGCAGGTTCTTCAACACCTCCTTGAAGTGGGCGTAGCGCTCGGTCTCGGTGAGCTGCACGATGCCCAGGCCGTTGCTCTCGCCCTTCGTGGCCACCAGCAGCGCCTCGCGGTGCAGCTGCGGCTCCTTCAGCTCGCGGTACTGCTTGCCCGCCAGGCGGCTCAGCACGTGCTTGGGCTCCGCCACGCGGCCGTCCTCGGTCAGGTAGTCGGCCACATCGTAGCCGCCATCATACGTGAAGCGCACGGGGTCGCCGCTGCTGGCCTTGCTCACGCCGCGCCAGCCCAGCATGTAGGTGCCGCGCGGGCCGTTGCACTCGAACAGCAGGTAGCTGTAGTGGTCGGGGAAGTAGTACTCGCGCGTGGCCTCCATGTCGTGGTCGCCGAACACCATCTGGTTGCGGTGATCCAGGTAGAGGAACTGCAACGTGTTGATCAGCGTGGTCTTGCCCGCGTTGTTGGGGCCCACCAGCTGCAGGCTGCTGCCCAGTTCGATCTCAGCATAGTCGTAGCTGCCCGAGCGGATGGCGATGAGTTTCGAGGGTCCTAGTTGCATGTGCATCGGTTATTCACCACAGAGGCACAGAGGGCACAGAGCATGAACGGAAGGTCCATGCGTCTTAGCTGCGATCGTGCGTGTGATGTCTTGCATTCTTTGATTTCCTCCGTGTCCTCTGTGCCTCTGTGGTGAAGCGCACTAATTCATCTCCGGGTTGATCTCCCCGTCCTTCAGCGCGCTCCGGTGCTCCTGCTCGGCCACCTGGCTGATCTCCTGGCACTTGTCGAACACGCGGTGGAAGGGGCGCAGGAAGCGGAAGGTGTCATCCGGGAAGTACTCGGCCCAGCCCATGCGCGCCATGCTCTTGATCAGCTTGCGCATGCTCGCCTCATCGTCGATGCCCACGGCCTTCATGTGCGCCTTGAAGCGGTCGCTCGTCAGGTGCGGCAGGCCGGCCACGCTGAAGCGCTCGGTGAGCAGGTACTCTTCCACCGGACGGCCCTCGTTCGCGGTGGCCTCGATGAGGATGAAGCAGAACACGGCGATGGGAGGGAGGCTCGCTGGTGGTGGGGTGGCCTCGGCGGTCTCCGTGCGGAAGTAGAAGAAGTCGCGCGGGTGCCGCACCAGGTCCAGCCCCAGCGGCTTGAAGTACTCAGCGTACGCATCGTAGCGCTCGGTCAGCGGTCCATGCAGGTTGCCCTGCTCGTGCGTGATGTAGGCGCCCTGGCGCAGCTTGTCGAAGATGTCCTTGACGTAGGGAAGCTCGTTCATGGCTTGCTGATGCTGAAGGTGGTGGCCTCGATCACGCCGTCGCGCGTGCGGTAGGCCTTGGGCTTCCCGTGCTTGAAGGTCACGGTGAGCTCGGGGTCGAAGAGGATCCTGCTCAGGCCCAGCAGCGCGTCGCTGGTGCCCTTGTCCGGATAGGTCCTCACCATCCAATCGGTCAGGTCCTTAACCGGCAGCTCGGCGGCCAGGGCATCGGGCAGGGCCTTCAGCCACAGCAGGCGCACGTAGTCCGGCGGCGTCTCGGCGCTCTCCTCCATCCGCAGGCTCGGCGGCGGCTGCGGTGGGTGCGCCGCCACATGGTGTATGGTGCGCTTCAGCACCGCATCCGTGGGCGGGCACTCGATCGATGCCCGCTCGGCCTGCGGCACGTAGTGGGCCACCCAATCGTCCAGCTTCATGTGGCGCAGGCGCCCAAGCGCCAGCGTGGCCCCGTGGGCGATGGCGCTGCTGCGGCGCAGCACCTCATACAGCGGCTGCAGCTCCTTGCGGCTCTCGTTCAGCGTGTGGATGGCCCGGCGGCGCAGCGCACGGATCTGCCGCTCGTTGCGCAGCAGCGGCGCCAGCTCGGCGAACACCCCGGCCTCGCGCGCCGCGCTCAGCGCCGCATCCAGCTCGTTCAGCGTGTCCACCAGCTGGCCGTCCACGCGAACGATGTCCACCAGCGGCTGCACGTACAGGTCCATCAGCCGGACGATCCGCAGGTAGCGCTCGCGCACGCTCACGCTGCTCCGGTCCGCCTTGTACCGCGCCACCTCCGCCATCACCGCGCGGTGCGTGGCGTCCAGGTCCTCTTGCATCCGGCGCAGCGTGTGGTCCACCTCCGTGGCCGCCAGCCCCACGCTCAGCGTGTCGAAGGCCTGAGTCCCGCTCGCGATCCGCTTACGCGCGCTCTCCAGCGCCGCCGTGTAGCCCTGGATGATCTCCGGGCTCGTTGGCAGCGCATCATCGTGCAGGTAGTTCATCAGCTGCAGCAGCGGCTGCGCCAGCACATAGTGGCTGCTGCCTTCCTCCAGCGGCACCAGGATCTGCAGCTCCAGCAGCCGTTGCCAAGTCGTTTCCGGCTGCTCGGTGGCGGTGTCGCAATGGGTGCGGATCAGCTGCCGTACCTGCGCTTCGCTCACATCGCCCGGCTTCGTGGCAATGGCGTGCAGCAGCGGCACATGGCTGGCGCAGAAGTCGAAGAAGCGTTTCGGCGCTATGGGCATCGGTGCTTGCGAAAAGGTCCGCCCTGAGTGGAACGGACCTCTATTGGCCGGTGAAAGTAGCCGGGTGCGCCCGGGCGAGGAGGGCCGAGTTTTCCACGACTGTTAGTAAACCATAGGGCGCCCGCCTTGCCCCCATGCTCAACCTCCGCCTCACAGGCTTCCCTCCGCTGCGCACGCCGCGCCGGGCGCACGTCGAGCGAACCGGACACGACGGTCGACAGCTTGCGCTCGATTGCCGACAGGTCCGGGCGCTGTCGCGTATCCACCGGCAACACCTGGAAGAGGTCGAAGATGGTGCCGTCGGGCCCGTCCAGCGCACGCGCATGCTGGATCGCAAGGCCCAGGCGGTCGAGCGTGATCACGATGGCGGCGAACAGGCCGTCGCGGTCCGGCGAGTGGATGAACACCTCCAGCGCATCGTCGCCGGTGGCCAGCCGCCGCACGCGGACCACGGGGACGCCGGGCGCGGAGCCGTGCATGGCATTGGCCTGCCACGCCACCTGGTCGGGTCGCGCACGCAGGAAGGTGGCGTCGGGCATCCGCGCGAGCAGGGCATCGATGCCGTCGATGCCGTCGTCGGCCAGGATGGCCTGCACCGCCTGCCGGTTTTCGGCAATGCGCTCGGCCGCCGCAACCGGATGCTCCAAGCCACGGCGCAGCGCGAAACGCGTGGCGGCGTGCAAGTCCGACAGCAGCCGGTCCTTCCACGCGTTCCACAGCTTCGGCGATGTCCCGGCGATGTCGGCGCAGGTCAGC
>DDRC01000177.1:1954-3268 GCA_002342985.1 Flavobacteriales bacterium UBA2426 | reverse complement strand
GGGTCTCCTGGGGAACGAAGGGACCTTGCGGCCTTGTGCAGCGCCGCAGGGTCCCGAAGACGGAGACCCTGCGGGGGGAGGTGTTGGGTCTCTTGAAGAGGACCCTGCGGGGCGAGCGTAATTTCCCTGCGCGCTCCGCATCGCTGCCCATGTTCCCTCGCACCCTTCCACCCTTCGTCCTCCTGGGGCTGCTCGCCGCCTGCAACGCGCGGGAGGCCCCGCCTGCGGCCGGTGCCATGGCACCAGCGGCCGCCGCGCCCCTGGGCGAACCCGCAAGGACCCTGGGCACCAAGCTGGACTGGGTCTTCCAGGACAGCCGCGGCGACCTCTGGATCGCCAGCAACGGGCAGGGCGTGTACCACTGCACCGACAGCAGCCTCCGGCACATCACCACCAAGCACGGCCTGTGCAGCGATCATGTGTGGAAGATCGAGCAGGATGCGAACGGGGCCCTGTGGTTCACCACGCCCAAGGGCTTCTGCCGCCTGGACGAACGGGGCTTCGCGGACCTCACCCCCATCATCCGCAACGCGCCGCGGGTGCCGGTGCGCCCCGCCCCGGGCGACCTGTACTTCGCGCATGAGGGCGGCATCTGCCAGTACAACGGCCGCTCCTTCGTCAACTTCACCATCACCCCGCCGGACTATCGGCCCGAGGCCAACAACGCCTCACGGCCCTACAGCGTGTACTGCTGGCTGCAGGACCGCGCGGGCAACGTGTGGTTCGGCACCGAACAGAAAGGGGTGTGCCGCTTCGATGGGCGCAGCACCACCTGGTTCAGCGAAGCAGGCCTCAGCGATGCCGCGGTGCGCTGCATCTTCCAGGACCGCGCGGGCCACCTCTGGTTCGGCAACAACGGCGCGGGGCTCTTCCGCTACGATGGGCACACCCTCACCAACCTCACCGAGGCCCGCGGCCTGGGCAACCCCGCCTTCCTGAAGGAGCACCGGGTGGCGGACGATCCCGTCTCCCTGGCGCGGGTGTGGACCCTGAGCGACGATGCCGCAGGCCAGCTCTGGGTCGGCACCATCGATGCCGGCCTGTGGACGCTGGCCGGTGAGGAGCTGGTGCAGCACACCACCGCGCATGGCCTGCCCGGCAATTCCATCTGGATGATGGCCAAGGCACAGGGCGGCGGCCATTGGGTCATCACCGATGGCACCGCCATCAGCCGCAGCGATGGGCAGGGGTTCACGCCCCTGCGGTTCCGGTAGGCCTGTTCAACCTCTAAACCTCCGCAGGGTCTCCTGAGGAACGAAGGGACCCTGCGGCCTTGTGCGGCGCCGCAGGGTCCCGAAGACGGAGACCCTGCGG
>DDRC01000177.1:1533-1809 GCA_002342985.1 Flavobacteriales bacterium UBA2426 | reverse complement strand
TCCCGAAGACGGAGACCCTGCGGAAGTCCAGGACTTGCAGGGTGGGAGGGCAGGGGCCGCCTCGAGAGCCCTTGCCGAGGCTTGAGGAAGATCCTTGTGGGGTCCATCGTCACGCGGTGCACCGCTCCGTCCGCGCTCAACGCACCAGGGTCACGTGCCCGGTGCGTGCGCGATGCTGCACAGCCTTGCCATCATGCCACGCGTAGTTGAGGTCGTAGGCCAGCACCGTGGATGGCAGGGGCACTCCCTGCACGGTGCCGTCCCAGACCGAGGAGC
>DDRC01000177.1:0-1440 GCA_002342985.1 Flavobacteriales bacterium UBA2426 | reverse complement strand
GTCCCAGACCGAGTCGGGATCGGCAAGGTGAAGCAGGGGGCTTCCCCAGCGGTCGTACACCACGAGCTGGTAGTCCAGCAGCGCGCACTCAAAGGCCGGTCCCCACTGGTCGTTGATGCCGTCGTCATTCGGGGTGAAGGCGTTGGGGATGAAGAAGGGGCACCGGCAATCGCGCGTCTGGACCAGGAGTGAATCGCTCGCCAGGCAGCCGTTGGTCCATTGCACATCCACGCGGACGAGCCCATCCCGGCTGGCGGTATGGCTGCTGTCCTGTGAGCCATCCTGCCAGCGGATGGAAACGGCATCCGCGGCGTCGATCCGCAGCCGCACGCTGTCGCCCTCACAGAGCGCCAGGTCCGGACCGAGTTCGATGGTGCGCGCATCGATCGTCACCCGCACCGTATCGAACAAGGTGGTGCAGGGCAGGATCACCTGCACCGCGTACAGGCCGCTGGTATCGACCACGATGGAGGGGCCGGTGGCGCCGGTGCTCCACAGGTATTGCGCCGCATGGAACGGATGCTGCCATACGGCTTGGAGGGTCATGGAGGCCGCACCGCACAGCATGGTGTCGGTGAGCGCGATCGGGTCCAGGGGGGCGGGTGCCGGGTAGTTGTCCCAGTGGTTCGGCAGGCCCCAGGTGCCGATGCCCGGTGCGATCGAGGCGAAGGCATGCTCCACCGTGCAACCGGTGCCCACCACATCCGGCTGCGCGATGCGCGTGATGTACTGGGCGCCATCCAGCCGCGCCGCATAGATCCTAGCCTCGTGGCGCTGCAGCGTGCCGATGGCGGGGCTGTTCACCGTGGCCACCTCCTGTTCGCTGGCCATGGGGTCCGCCGCGCCCAGGTCGTATTGCAGGATCGCGCTGTAGGCGATGCCGCCCAGCAGCCCATGGTCCGATCGATAGAGCAGCCGCCCGTTGGGCGAGAAGCAGACCCCATAAGGACGGATCACATCCTGCGGGCCCGGTACGCGTGTGTCTGCGAAGGCATCCGTGAGCGTTCCCGTGGCCTTGTCGAAATCCAGCACATCCATGCGGACCTCGTGCGTGAGGTCCGCAGCGTAATGCACCCATACACTGGCCAGGCGATCGCCCTGCGCGGAGAATTGCATGCAGCCCATGGCGGAGCTGCGCCCATCACCCGGGTCGTTCATCATGGCCCGTCCCGCCTCGCTGATCACCGGCCCCTCCACACCGGTGCAGGTGACCAGGTAGGCGTAGTAGGTGGCGTTCTGCCAGCCGTGCGCCACCACCCAGGCATCCACCCCGTTCGCATGGCGCGTGGCGCTCAACTTCTCCACCACGGGCCCCGCGAGCTCCACGTTCTTCACGCTCACATCCCCCCAGCCACCATCCAAGGTCATGTCCACCATGGACCAGGAGAGCCCATCGTACACCCCCCCGGCGATCAGCACCTGGGCGGGCGTGGTGAAAAC